>DATHJZ010000177.1:0-8564 GCA_035286365.1 Steroidobacteraceae bacterium
GATAGCGGCCTCGCGTTCGCGCTCGATTCGCAGGAGAACCTCGCGCCCGGCTTGAGACTGGTGGCGATGTCGGCCACGCTCGACGGCGCCGGGCTCGCCAGGTTGTTAGGCGATGCGCCGTTGATCTCCGCCACGGGCCGCGTCTTTCCGGTCGAGGTGCACCACGTGGGCACGGGCCTGCCGTTGCTGCCGGGCGGCCGCGAATCGCCGGAAACGGGCGTGCTGCGCGCGATCAAGCGCGCGTTGACGGAAGCCGTAGGCGACATGCTGGTGTTCCTGCCCGGCGCGGGCGAAATCCGTCGCGTGCAGGGGATGTCAGGCGATCTCGGCGGCAACATTGACGTACTGCCGCTGTACGGCGAGCTCGCCTTCGGCGACCAGGACGCGGCGCTCAGGGCCGCAAAGCCGGGCCGGCGCAAGATCGTGCTCGCCACCAACATCGCCGAAACCAGTCTCACGATCGACGGCGTACGCATCGTCATCGACGCGGGCCTCGAGCGGCGTAGTTTGTTCGACCCCTCGAGCGGGATGAACCGGCTCGAAGTGCAGCGTATCTCGCGCGCTTCGGCGGAGCAGCGTACGGGCCGCGCCGGGCGTACCGCACCCGGCGTTTGCTTCCGGCTGTGGGGCGAGGGCGCCGAGCGCAGTCTCGCGGCCTACGCGCCGCCCGAAATCTGCGTCGCGGACCTCGCGCCTCTTGCACTGGATCTGGCGGTGTGGGGCACCGACGCCAGCGCGTTGCGCTGGCTGGATGCGCCACCCGCCGCGACGCTGGCCAGCGCGCGCGATCTGTTGCGCGGGCTCGGTGCGCTCGACGCGCACGGCAAGGTCAGCGCACATGGCCGCGCGATGCAGGAATTCCCGGCGCATCCGCGCCTGGCGCACATGTTGCTGAAAGCAGGTGAGCTCGGCGCGGCGCCATTGGCCGCAGAACTGGCCGCCCTGTTGTCGGATCGCGATCTGCTGCGCGCCGGCGGCGGTCCGCGCGACAGCGATATACGCACGCGGCTGGATGCATTGCGGCGCGGCGGCGGCAGCGTCGATCGCGGAGCGCTCGATCGCGTACGCCGCGCGCAGCGCACCTTCGAACAGCAGCTCGCGGCGGATGGCAGGGCGCGCGCGGCCAGCGCCGACATCGATGCCGGCGTGTTGTTAGGCCTGGCGTATCCGGACCGGATCGGGCGGCGCCGGCCGGGCAGCGAACCGCGCTACCAGCTCAGCAATGGGCGCGGCGCGGTGTTCGCCGGCGCCGAATCCATCGCGCGCGAGGAGTTCATCGTCGCGGTGGACCTGGACGATCGCGAGCGCGAAGCGCGCATCCAGCTCGCGGCGCCGCTCGACAAAGCCGACCTGCTCGAGCACTTCGAGCGGCAGCTGAAGCGCGCAGACGAACTCGCCTGGGACGAGCGTACGGAATCTGTCAACGCGCGCCGCGTGATCAAGCTCGACGAGCTGATCGTGGAAGAAAAGCCGTTGAACGAGCCACCGCGTGAAGCCACGACGCTCGCAATGCTCGACGGTATCCAGGCAATGGGATTCGAGGCGCTGCCCTGGGACGACGAATCTCGCAGCCTCTTGCGTCGCGTGTTGTTCGTGCAGGCGCGGCAGCAAGCCGCGGGCGTTGATTGGCCCGATTTCGGTGACGGGCTGGTGCGGGACCTGTCGTGGCTCGCGCCGTTCCTCGATGGAATTACGCGCCGGTCGCAGCTGTCGAAACTGCCACTGACCGATGCACTGCGTTCCCGGCTCAGCCACGAACAACTGCGCAAGCTCGAGCAACTGGCGCCCACGCACGTGACGCTGCCGACCGGTACGCGCGTGCGTATCGACTATCTCGACGAAGGCGGGCCGAGCGCTTCCATGCGCATGCAGGAGGTATTCGGGATGGCCGAAACCCCGCGCATCGGCGGCGGCACGGTGCCCATCGTGTTCAAACTACTGTCGCCGGCCAAGCGGCCGCTGCAGGTCACGCGCGACCTCGCGAGCTTCTGGAATAATGCCTATAAAGAGGTGCGCAAGGACATGCGCGGCCGGTATCCGCGGCACTACTGGCCGGAGAATCCGCTCGAAGCCGAACCCACGCGCCGCGTGAAGCCGCGCAGTTAGCGGCCGCGATCGGCTAACATGCCCGGCGAATCCTGTGGGAGCCGCCGATGAACGAGAACACCGCCAATCACACGCGGCTGCGCGACCGCCTGCCGCTGAGCCCTAAGCGCGAGGAGCTGTTCCGCTGGCGCGGGAACGAGGTGTCGCGCGTCGAGGGCTTTACCGACGCGGTATTCGCGTTCGCCGTGACGCTGCTGGTCGTGGCGCTCGAAGTGCCGCACGACTACCAGGGCCTGATGGACGTGGTGCGCGGCTTCCCGGCCTTCGTCATCTGTTTCACGCTGCTGATGATGTTCTGGAACGCGCACTACCGCTATCACCGCCGCTACGGCATCGAGGATACGTTCACGCGCGTGATGACCCTGTGCATCATCGTGCTGGTGCTGTTCTTCGTCTATCCACTCAAATTCCTGTTCACGATGGTCACCGTGAACGTGTTCGGGCTCGACATGCACGATGCTCCGCACCTCGAAACCGTCGCGCAGGTGCGGATGCTGTACGTGATCTACGGGCTCGGATTCGCCGGCGCCTGGGGGCTGTACGGAATGCTGTATGTCCATGCGTTCCGCGCGCGCGCGAGGCTGGCTTTGAGCGCCAGTGAAGTAATGCTGACTCGCGCCTCGCTGGTGGAGAACGGCATATACGTCGGCGTCTGCCTGTTGTCCGTCGTGTTGGCGTTGACGATCAACAGCGCGGCGCTGCCAGGATTGATCTACTTCCTGCTCGTGCCGCTGCAGGCTTTCGCCGGCCGCCATTTCGGGCGGAAGGCACGCGCACTGGCCGCAGCGTAGTCAGTAGGCCGAGGCTAGATCAGACGGGCTTGCCGTCCTCGCGCTCGACCGCCACGACCGATGCCCGCGCCGGCAGCCCGTTCCCGTCCGGCCAGTGGCTGATGGGTTTGTCGAGGGACCCGCCTTCGCCGGGATGCTGGATGGAAAGGAACAGCGTACGTCCGTCGGGTGTGAACTCGCAGCCGCAGATTTCGCAGCCGGCCGGGCCGCTTGCCAGCTGTTTGAGCAGACCGCGCTGCGGGCCGCTGGTCGGAACGACGAAGCAGCCGTTGTTAGGCCGGTTGTGCAGGTCGGTGTCCGTCACGATCCACAGGCGGCCCTGCGGGTCGATGCCGAGATTGTCCGGGCAGTGGATCACGCTCACGTCGGCGCGCTTGGCGTATCCCGCGAAATAGGTGTCCGTGCCCTTGAGATTCGCCGCGGCAAGTTCGCGTGCATCGGTGATGTATGTGCCGGTACGCGGGTCGCCGGCGAGCAGGAAAACGTTCCACGAGAACCGCGTTGCGGTGGCGTCGTCACCGGACTCGGCGATTTCGATGATGTGCCCCGAGCTGTTGTCGGCGCGCGGATTGGCCGCGTTCGGCGCGACATCAACGGTGCGGCCTTCCCACACCGTGGTTCCCTCGGGGTGCCCGCGGTCCTCGGTCTTGGTACAAGCGACGTAAATGCGGCCAGTGATCGGGCTGGGCTCGACATCTTCCGGGCGATCCATCGGCGTCGCGCCTAACAAGTCGGCCGCGGCGCGCGCCTTGATCACCACGTCGCCCTGGTTGGCGAACCCGGCGCGTGAATTCAACGGGCCTTTTTCATCGTGCACGAGCGGCAGCCATTCGCCGTTGCCGTCTGCGTCAAAGCGCCCGGCGTACAGGGTGCCGTGATCGAGCAGGTCACGATTCGCCGCCAGGTTCTTCGGATCGAAGCGGTCGCGCGTCACGAACTTGTAGACGTATTCGAACTTGTCGTCGTCGCCCATGTATGCCGCGATGTGCCCGGACTTGCTGACGATGGTGTTGGCCCCTTCGTGCTGGAAGCGGCCGAGCGCCGTGCGCTTGCGTGGCACGGATTTCGGATCGTGCGGATCGATTTCAACCATCCAGCCGAAGCGCAGCGGTTCCTTCGGTTCGTGCGTCACATTGAAGCGCGGATCCTGGTGGTCCCAGCCATAGAAGCTGTTCTTCCGCAGCGAGAATCGACGATAGGCATCGGCAAGCTGCGGATCTTTGCCCGGATCGCGGAAATCCGCTCCGCCCGCGAAGTAGTCGTCGATGTTTTCTTCGGAAGTTAGATAGGTGCCCCAGGGCGTCTTGCCGGCTGCGCAGTTGGCGAACGTGCCCAGCACGCGCACGCCTTCGGGGTCGGCCTTCGTGCGCATCAACGCATGGCCGCGCGCGGGCCCCGAGATTTCCATGGGAGTTCGCGCCGTGATGCGCCGGTTCAGCGTGCCGCCCGCGTCACGCGCCCAGCCGGTGCTGTCGCGCTGGATCTCCATGACGGAGACACCATGCGCTGCCTGCATGAAGGCGACGGCGTGCGGATGCTTCTCCATCCATGCCTTGCGATCCGCGTATTTCATGTTCGCGCCGCCATGTCCGGGCCACATGAGATCGCCAGTCAGGTATTCGTGGTTCACGCACAGCAGGCCGCGTCCGGCGCGTCCCTTGCGCAAGCCAAAATATTGGATAGCGTCGCAGTTGGTGCCGAAGCGCCTCTCCTGCGCGGCGGGCGCAGCGGCGTCGAGCCATTTCGAGTCGGCCATGAGGCGCGTATCGAAATCGCGCGTGCCGGTTACGAGACTGTCACCCCAACGCGCGATGCAGTTGCTGCGATAGCCCTCCGCGAGCACGAACGCATCGTTGGTCTGCGGGTCTATGCTCTTGAATGTGTTGTCGGCCGGAACACCATCCCGCGCCGTAGGAATGCGCGCATAGGCTGCGAGGCCGACAGTGGCGGCAGTGCCCGCGAGCACGGTGCGGCGCGATAATCGTGCGGCCAACACCGCTTCGAACACAGGTTGTTTCATGGTCGCGCATGCTAACGTGACGACCTTGCGACGCCTAGGCGAGGAAGATTACAAATGGGTCACGCCAGTTCGTTTCTGCGCGCGGTAGCAACAGTCACAGTTTTGGCTCTGGCGGTCAGCTCCTGCGGCCGCGATGATGCGGCATCGACGGCAGCGGCCGCTCCGGCGCCCAAGCCCGCGGCGCAGGTCGATCTCGCCAGCGTTCACGCGGATGCGCCAGGCATTGCCTGGTTCAACGGCGACGTCGACACCGCGTTCAAGTCGGCGCAGGCGTCTAACAAGCCGGTGATGTTGTACTGGGGCGCGCAATGGTGCCCACCGTGCAAGCAATTGAAGTCCGCCGTGTTCAACCGCGCGGATTTCATCGAGAAGTCGAAATTGTTCGTCGACGTATATCTCGATGGCGATCTGCCGGACGCGCAGAAGTGGGGCGACGTATTTCGAGTGACGGGTTATCCCACCGTCGTCGTGTTCAAGCCCGACCGCACGGAGATCACGCGCATCGCGGGCAACATGGATCTGTCGCTGTACGCGGGAGTGCTCGACGACGCGCTCAGCGATGTGCGTCCCGTGAAAGACGTGCTCGATCTCGCCGTGAAGGCAGGCGCGCCGCTCGGCGCCACCGACTGCCGCCGGCTCGCGTATCACGCCTTCGATCTCGAAGACGATGGAGTTTTCTCCGGCGCGAACTTGCAGACCGCGTTCGAAAATGCCGCGCGCCTGTGCCCGGCCGAGCTCGCCAAGGAGCGCGCGCGCTTCAGCGTTCTCGCGGCCGCCGAAGCGGCGACGCTGCAAAAGGATGCGCTCGGGAAGGGTGGCAAGGCCGACAAAGCCTTGACCGTGCTCATCGTGCGCGTCAACGAACTGTTGACCAACAAAGACCTGTCGCTGGCCAATGCCGATGCGCTGCGCGGCCTGCCCAAGGAGTTCTATCTCGCGGCGCGCCAGACCTTGCCGCAGCTCGCGCCGGCATTGCGCGAGCGCATCATGGCAACAGCCGATGCCGCCACCACGAATCCGCAGTTTGCGCCCGCGGATCAGCTGGCCGCGCAGCTCGTGAAGATCCGTGTCGCGAAGGCGTATGCGGTCGATGACAAGGTTCCCACCGACGTGCGCAGCGTGGCGCTGGCCACGGCGACCAGGATGCTGGCGGTCAAGCAGGAGCCGTACGTGCGCGCGGGTGTCGTCAACTCCGCCATCAACATCTACATCGCGCTGGACGATTGGGAAAAGGCGCGCGACCTGCTGGCGCTCGAGGCGTCGACCTCGAATACGCCGCATTACTACCTTGGCGACCTGGCCGACGCCGAAGAGCACCTGGGCAACAAGCAGCGCTCGCTCGAGTTGTTAGCCGAGGCTTACAGACAAGCAAAGGGACCCGCGTCGCGCTTCCAGTGGGGTTATCAATATCTGGATGGACTGCTGCGCCTGTCGCCCGACGACACGGCGACCATCGAGAAAGTCGGAAGCGCGGTCATCGGTGAGCTCGACGGCCCCAATCGCATTCATCGCCGGACCCTGTCGCGGCTGACCAAGCTCGACAAGGCTCTGCGCGAATGGAATACGGCGCCGGCGCGCGCCGCGGTCATTGCCAAGCTGCGCACACGAGTCGCGCAAGCTTGCGGGAAATCGCCGGGCGATGTTGCTGCGGAGACGGGATGCAAGAGCTTCGGAACCGCCGTCGCGTCGACCTGACTATTCTTCCTTGCGTGTGCGCCGCGCGTTGGTGCGCGCAGTCGTGTTGATCGCGCGCCCACGCTTGGCAAGCGCTTCACGCAGCAGCCACTCGATCTGGCCATTCACGCTGCGCAGTTCCTGGGCTGCGAGCGCCTCGATCGCGGCGGCGACCGCCGGATCGAGGCGCAGCAGAAATGCCTTTCGGGATTGCGGTTCGCTCAAGCGCCCGCCTTACTGATAGAGCGAACCGGCATTGATGACGGGCTGCGCTTCAGACTCCGCGCACAGCACGACTAACAAGTTCGACACCATGGCGGCGCGCCGCTCGGTATCGAGCTCGACCACGCCGCGTTCCGTGAGGCCTTTGAGCGCCATTTCCACCATGCTGACCGCACCCATGACGATCTGCTTGCGCGCGCCGATGACGGCTTCCGCCTGCTGCCGGCGCAGCATCGCGCCTGCGATTTCCGGCGCATAGGCGAGGTGCGTGAGGCGTGCATCTTCGACGTGCAGGCCCGCCTTCTCGAAACGATCCTGGAGCTCGGCTTTGAGCTTGCGGATGATCTCTTCGCCGCCGGCACGCAGCGTCAGTTCGCCGTCCGCTTCTTCGACGTGGTCGTACGAGTATTCATTGGCGAGGTGGCGCAGCGCCGACTCCGCCTGGATGGGCACGTACTGCTCGTAGTGGTCGATGTCGAGCACCGCGCGCGCCGTGTCGCTGACTTTCCAGACGATCGCGGCGGCGATCTCGATCGGGTTGCCGCGCTTGTCGTTCACTTTCAGCTTCTCGCTGTTGAAGTTGCGCAGGCGCAGGCTGACCTTCGTCTTGTTGTAGAACGGACTGGCCCAGCGCAAGCCCGTGGAATAGTCCGTGCCGCGGTAGGAGCCAAACAACATCAGCAGCGTCGACTGGTTCGGCTGCAGGATGTAGACACCCTTGAGGAGCAGGATGAACGTCAGAACCAGCCCGATGAGCACCAGCGCATTGGGGGGACCTCCCTTGTTCACCGCCATGACAATGTGCACTGGAATCGCGGCCAGTGCCGCCACCGCGAGCAGCAGCGCGAGATATCCGCTGAAACTCTTGAAATCGACTTCTTCCGTAGCACCAGGCGCATTCATTTCTTTTCTCCCAGACGTGTTTGACTCGGACGGCATTGATACTAAAGTGATATCACTTTGCAAGCAAGCCGTATTTGACGTTAAGCCTGTACAATCGCGCCCGGTCGGGCCTGTAGCACAGCGGTTAGTGCAGGGGACTCATCTATATAGGTGCCTGTGCGCGGTAACGCGCGCAGTGGACGGGATGAATTCAGGGAAACCTTCGCACGAGAAGAAAAAAGCGTGCATGGCAATCCTGAGCCAAGCCCGCGCGGCAGCGCGGGAAGGTGCAGAGACTACCTGAGGGCTCGTAGTGCCCTTGATGACAGGCTAGAGCGTCCCGCACCCCACCGAATGGTAGTTAGGCCATTCGAGGGTGAAGAGATAGTCCACGCGGGGCGGAAACGCTTCGAGAACGTGAATCCCTTGGTCCCTGGTTCGAATCCAGGCAGGCCCACCAACTCGACCTTGACGGAAAGGGCTGTGCGCGTGAAATCGAGTGGGCGTGGCTCAGCCAACACTGCGATGGGTGAAATTCCCGCGCGACCGGGTCAACGACCGTTCCGCGCGCGATCGGACCGCGATCTCGCGATGGCGTTCGAATCCGCACTTGCCTCCGGTGACGGCGTGGCCGGCGCGCACTGCATCCACGAATGCTGGATGCGCGGCCACTTCGCTGCGCAGATCGAGGCCGCCCTGGATCTTCTCTGGAAACGTGCGAGTGAATCGATCCCGGACTGGCTTCCGATGCGCTACGTCAGTTGGTTACCCACTGCGTACGACGTCGCCGCGCGCTTCACCGCCAACGGCCGCGGCCGTTCGAACGTCTATCTCATCCTGCTGGACTTTGCCGATCGACGCGGCGATGA
>DATHJZ010000178.1:0-16261 GCA_035286365.1 Steroidobacteraceae bacterium
CAGACCTGCTCGAGCCCGTCGCGGAAGTGCTTCGCATCGTGCGGCAAGTTGCCCAAGGCCAGCCGCCAGACCCATCCGGCTGAATCAGGCGGCATGAACGCCGCCCGCGCAGCCGTCGGAACCTCAGAGCCACGCTCGTTACTCATCCGGGGACGGTGGCAATGCCACGAAAGCCGACCCGGACGCCCTCAGCCAATGACCGCTTCTCCGATCCCTACCGCATTGGCGTCGCTCGCCGAGCAGCGCGGAGTCTCCACGACCGCCTGGGCGCTCCACGGAAAACTCGACCTGCGAATCGACGACCGCATCCGGGTCAAGTTGCGCCCCGGCCGCCGTCCGAACGACGTAGTGCTGGAAGCGCGCCTCGGCGAACTCCCGTCGAACCGCAGCGAATGCGAAACCGAGCTCGCCCGCGTGATGCTTCACGCAACAGCGGGCGCAGCCAAGCAGCTGGCGACCATCGTTCTCTCCCCCGATGGTCGTCAGCTGCTTCTGCAGGCCGTACTCAACGGTTCCGACACGGAGCGCTTCGACACCGAAGCCGAAACTTTTCTCAACGAGCTGGACCGCTGGATCGCAGTGGTCGGAGCGAATAAATCATGAAGACTTTCCTGCGTCGTTTCCGATGGATCGGCTGCACCGTGCTTCTCGCCTGGTCTGCTTCGACGTGCCTTGCCGCCGAGCCGTGGCCGGCAGCGCCGTTCAAGTACTACGCGCATCAGTCATCGCTCGTGCGCGTGCTGAGCGATTTCTCGAGCACCTTCGGTATCGCTCTCTCTCTCAATCCCCAGGTCGACGGCAAAGTGACCGGCGATTTCTCCGCGCGCACGCCGACGGAATTTCTGAATGCGCTCGCTTCGAGCTACGGTTTCAACTGGTACTGCCAGGCGGGCGTGCTGAATATCAGCCCGGCGCGTGAGTGGGCCACGGATGTGCTGCACGTCGGCATGATGGCCAGTGACGTCAGCGCGTTGAAGACGCAGCTCACCGAGCTGGGCATTTTTGAGCCGCGATTCGGCTGGGCCGAGTTTCCGGGGCGTGGCATCGTGATCGTGTCCGGTCCCGATTCCTACGTCGGCAATATCTCTTCGATCGTTGGGAAGCTCGGCACGGGCCCGAGCGATGGCCGCCAGCTTCGTGTCTTCAAGCTCCAGAATGCGCGAGCGGAGGACTACACTTTCGCCTATCAGGGCCAACACATCGTGACGCCCGGCGTCGCCACGCTGCTGCGAAATCTCGCGGCCGGCTCGGAGGCGCAGCAGTCGCAGAATCCAAGCACCGGGCCGCTCTCGGTTGCGCCGGCTGACGTGGCGGCGACGCAGCTCGCGACGAGCGCTACGACGACGTCGCTCCCCTCTCAGTCCCCGCTGCCGCAGGTCGACGCGAAGTCAGCGTCGGGCGGAAAAGTTGCGGTGACCGCGGGCCTCAACGCGCTGTCGCCCGTGATCGAGTCCGATCCGCGCCTCAACTCCGTGATCGTCTACGACGCGCCGGAAAAGATGCCTATCTACGAAGCGCTCATCCATGAGCTCGACGCCAGCCGGCCGCAGATTCAGATCGAAGCGATGATCGTCGACGTCGCCACCGACAAGATCGATTCGCTCGGCGTCGCGTGGCGCGCCGGGGTTGGCAGCGTGAGCGCCGGCTTCAATGGCGGCGGCGACGGCTCGGGGACGATCCTCTCCGTCAACACGGACGCGTTCTTTGCCCGGGTTCATGCCCTCGTGACCGAAGGCAATGCCCGTGTCCTCGGGCGGCCATCGGTGCTGACGCTCGACAATCTGTCGGCGGTGCTGTCGCTTTCCGAGACGGTGTATGCGCGGGTGTCGAACGGCCAGGGTGGCAAAGGGGGCTCGTACGGCTCACTGATGCCGATCACGACGGGCACGACGCTGAAAGTCGTGCCGCGCTTCGTGGATGAAAACGGCCGTCGCGACGTGGCGATGGCCATCGAGATTCAGGACGGCCAGATCGAGCGCGACACCGATTCGGGTCAGGACGCGCCCCCGACCGTGCGCGAGAGCTCGATCAATACGCAAGCCGTGGTGCGGGAAAAAGACTGCCTGCTCATCGGCGGTTACTTCACGGAGACCGACACGCGCGTCGAGCGCAGTGTGCCGGGCCTCGGGCGCATTCCAGTTCTCGGTGCGCTCTTCCGCGACAAGACGGGAGAGCACAGGCGCAGCGCGCGACTGTTCGTGATTCGTCCGACGCTCGTGGCGTCGTCATCGTCGCTCAGCGCAAGCCTCGATTCGGCGACGCGATAAGGGTCGTCTGATGAAGCCACACGCGTCGCTGGATGAGCAGGGTCCTGGTCGTGGGTTACGGAGTGCCTTGCTCTGCGCGCTCACCGTGCTCGTGCTTGCGGGTTGCGGAGGTGGCAATCTACCTATCGGATCCGATCCACCGCTGGACGATGATCCGCCGGCTCCCGCCGCGTCGTTGCACCTGAACGGCGGCACGACGATCCGTCAATACACATCTGGCGCATCGGTTGCCGTTCCGCTTTCACTGAGCGGTGCGGCCAATCAGCCTCCCATGATGGTGACGATCACCTCTTCGGACATAAAGGTTGCGGCAGCTTCACCGGGCTCGTGTTTCCTCTCGGGAACGGGCAACGGCAGCTCATGTCTCGTGACTGTGCGCGCCATCGGCGCTGGTACAGCCACACTGAGCGCATCGACCCCGGGTCAAGCCACCGCGACGATGCAGGTTGCCGTAGGTGGCACGCCTTCACAGCAGTACAACTACGGCCAGATCGAGCTGGGCACGTTCCCGAGTAGTTCGGCGCTTTCCACCTCGGATTTCCAGGCGGCAGGTCAGCTCAATCAAATCGTGACCTTGCAGGCCAGCCTCACAGGTTTCGATCAGACTCTCAACGGCGTGCCGATTGTTTTACAAGCGAGTGCGGGCGCAATCGTCGGCAACCCTCAGTGCAACGTGGATAGCGCAGCCGACGCGAATCACACCTGCCTGTATCAGCTGCGCCTGCCGAGCGCGGCGCCCGCCGGCAACAAGGTGGTCGTCACCGCTCGTGTGGTCGGGAACTCATCTTCATTCCAGGCGTGGAACGCGCCGACTGTAACCGTCACGACAACCTACTCGCCCGTTGCCGGCGCAATCGCGCTGGAAAGCACCGACGGCAGCGCACCGCGCGGAATGTCGAGCCCCATGTGGGCCGTGCTCCGGGACAGCTCCGGTGTCGGCGACACAGTGGTGACACTGCAGGCGTCCGACGCGAGCGTCACGATCAATCCCGGCGTAAAGCGTACAGCCGGGGCGTATCAGCAGCGGTCTTGCACGCTGAGTTCGGTGAGTCCCGTTTGTGGCTTCGGCGTGAAAGGCGAGGCAGCTGGCAGCGTGTCGATATCAGCGACGGCTAGCGGTTATACGATCGATCCGTTGTCTTTTACCGTAAACGAACCCCAGGCGGCATCACGCGTCTTCAAGTTCCGGAACAAGAGCAACGATTCGGTATGGCTTGGCATTACGTCGGGCACCTCGAACAGCTATCGGACGCGCGCCTGGATCGGCTCCTCCGACAGCTCGGGCGGCTCCGGCAAGACTTGCGGTCCATCGAATTCCGGCGCCGCATGCGCGCGCGGCTCGACGTGCCAGCAGGGCGGCGCGAATGCGGGCGACGAGACTACCTACTTCTGCTACTGGGACGCGCCCCAGCCCTCGAACGGCTACCAGGTCCAGGCTTCGTCATCCGACACGACGACGGTGAGCATCTCCGAGTCGTCGTACGACCCGGTCGCGGATATCACGTGGTCCGGTAACTTCTTCCCCCGCGAGGGCTGCACGGTTTCCGGGACGGGTGAGCTCGAGTGCATGGTCGCCGATTGCGGCAATGCGGACTCCGGCGAATCCTGCGCTCCGGGAACCGGCGGCGCGCCAGCGGTGGCCACGCTGCCTGAAGTCACGCTGCAGCGATACAACACCGACTACTACGACATCTCGATCATCGGCGGCGCCAATGTAGCGACATCGTTTGGCCCCGATCGCTCGGCTGCGTCCTCCTCGAGCCCGATTCCCGATGCCGACGGCTATCTATGCGGAGTCGCCGGTGCCGCCGCCGCGCAAGGCGCATTACCTGCGGCCGACTGGGATATGGCGACGCACGTCGCAGAGCCGATGGTCGCGGGCGGAACGCTACCGTTCAGCGTCACCGCGCAGACGTCGAGCACGAGATCGACGTCGTTCTTTCAGCTCATCTCTTCAGTGAAGCCTCGCGAGGCGGCCGGCTGTTCGAGCAGCAACGCGTGCACGACGCCAGGATACGTGTGTGGTTACGACTCCTCCGCCGTCAACCATGGCGCCGACTCGGACTATCAGACGAGCTGCGGTACGCCAGTCGCGTGGCTTTCCGCCAATCAGCTGTGGGCGATGAACACGACGGCCTCGAACGCGGCGCCGTTTCATTTTGTGGAGAACTATCCGTCTTCCTCCCGCGCGACCCTGCAGCTCAATCAGCTTTTCAGCTGCACGGCGCCGACCGCGAGCGGTTACGACACCTCGAACGCGGACTCCTCGCTTTCTTGCGGCTGCACGAACTGGGGCGAGTCGTCGTTGACCGCTGTGGATGGCGACGCGCCCTTCGATTCGAAGATCGCATCACCGACGAGCCCGTGTTCGACGAACAACACCGTCGGCTCGCAACACCTGTGGACCGCGAATGTGCTGCCGACGATCGCCTGGCTCAAGAAGTCGTGCCCGACCTGCTACACGTATCCGTTTGACGATATGAGCTCGACGTTCCAGTGCACGGACCACAAGTCGTCGGCGACCGGAACCAACTCTGTTCCTTACGTCATCACGTTCGATGGGCATCTTTCCGGGCGGTGAAGGAACCCGACGCCATGGTCTGTTACCCATGACGAGCCCTGCGGCGCGCGTTGGCGCGCGAACCCGCGAGCAAACATCAAGGAGACGAAGTTGCTGAACTCATCCAATCGCGTGCGCCATATCGTGCGCTATCTACTCACCGTGCCCTGCGTCTGCGTCATCGGCTCGGTGGCAATGGCCCAGGCGGTTCCCGTTCCGCCGCCGGACGCCGGTTCGGTCCTGCGGGAGATCCGGGCGAAGCCGTCGGGTCCCGTGCAGGATCTGGCCGCGCCGGATCTGGTGGTACCGGATACCGAACAGGGTTCCTCGACGGGCGGAGCGAAGATCGAGATTCGCCGCTATCAGCTCAGCGGTGTGTCCGCGTCGAATGCGGAGTCGCTGCAGTCCTTGCTGGTGCCGTTCATCGGCGGCGGCAAGACGCTTGCCGATATCGAAGCCGCGGCGCGGGCCGTTCAGGCTGACCTCAGGAACCGGGGGCGCTTCCTCGCTCAGGTGATCGTTCCCGCGCAGCGCATGGTCGACGGTGTCGTCGAGCTGCAGGTCTTCGAAGGGCGGCTCGGCGAGGTAAGAATTGATGTGAAGCCGGAAGCGGGCATCTCCCGCTCCCTGCTCGACAGCACGGTCGAGCCCTTGCGCGGCAACCCGCCGATCGAGCGTGATCTGATCGACGGCTCGCTGCTGCGACTGGGTGACCTGCGCGGCATCGCCGTGCATTCCGCCCTTAAACCGGGTGCAGAGCCTGGCACCGCGGACCTCGATATCAACGTCGACAAGGATCGCCGCTACGCCACCGAGTTCGAGTTCGACAACGGCGGCTCGGTCTACACCGGCCACGACCGCTTCGACGCGAACATCGATATGTTCGACCTCGCCGGCCGCGGTGACGTGACGTCACTGCGCGCGCAGGTCTCGAGCGGCACGCGCTACGTTCAGGGCTCCTGGCTGGTGCCCATCAACGGCCTCGGCACGCGCGTGGGCCCCGTTGCGGGTTGGCTGAGCTATGACTTGGGAACGCCGGAGTTCGATCCGCTGAACGCGCAGGGCAATGCGCGCTGGCTGGCGTTCCAATTGCAGCAGCCTCTCATCCGCTCGCAGGATCACAATCTTTACCTGCAGGCGAGCATCGGTGCGCGCCGATTCGAAGATGAAGTGCGCACGCTGGGAATCGATGAGGACAAGCGCATCGACGGCTACAGCAGCCTCGGTCTCTCCGGCGAGCTGCGCGACTCATTCAACGGGCTCAACAACTATTCAGTCGCTGTTTCGAGCGGACGTCTCGGACTCGATGATGCGGACGCGGCCGAAGCCGACCAGCAGAGTTATCGTGCCGCGGGTCGATACTTCGTTTACTCACTCGCGTTCTCGCGCCTGCAGGCGCTGACCTCGCGGGATTCGCTTTTCCTCGGTACTCATGCGCAGTTCGCGAGCCGCAATCTCGACAGCTCGGAGAAGTTTTCGCTCGGCGGCATGAACATGGTGCGCGGGTACCCGGAAAGCGACTCGCCCGGCGATCAGGGCGTCACGCTGACGTGGGAGTACCACAGGCTCCTGGGCCAGGCTTTGAACGGACGCTGGAGCAGTTCTCTGTTCGGGGACTACGGCTTCGGACGTGTGCACAAAACGCCGCTCGCAACCGATCCCGACAACACCCGTGACATTCACTCCCACGGCGTAAGCCTCGACTACGGCAACGACAGGGGCCTTTCCATTCACGGTTTCGTGGCGTGGCGCGGCGATGCGCCGGCGCAGTCCGACGATCGTGGCGCGCGCCTGTTCATCCAGACCAGCTACGCCTTCTGAATCCAGACAAGGACATTGCTTCAATCATGAGAAAGAAAACTTTCGCGCTGACGCCGTTGGCGTTTGCCTGCAAATGCATCCTGGCGCAGACGCTGCCCACGGGCGGCGCCATCGTCCAGGGCCAGGGCAGTATTGCCTCCAGCGGCAACACGATGACCATCAAACAGACCAGCCAGCGCATGATTGCCGACTGGCAGACCTTCTCGGTCGGCAGCGACAACACAGTGCGGTTCGTGCAGCCCTCGGCCGACGCTGTGGCTCTGAATCGCGTCATCGGCGGAGATCCCAGCCGCATCCTCGGCAACCTCACAGCGAACGGGCGCGTCTACATTCAGAACCCGAACGGCGTGATTTTCGGCAAAGGCGCGCAAGTGAGTGTTGGCAGCCTCGTCGCCACGACGATGCAGGCGAACTCCACGGAGTTCATGGAGACCGGGCGTCTGAAACTGTCTGCCACGGACGGTGCGGGCGCGGTGAGCAACGAAGGCACCATCGACGCCGCGGCCGGAGGCCACGTGGTGCTGGCCGGCACGAACGTCAGCAATGCGGGCACGATCAATGCGCCCGGTGGCACGATCGGGCTTGCCGCGGGTCGCGAAATCACCATCGATCCGACCGGGGCCGGTGTCGTATCGATCACCATCCCCGCCGAAGCGGTGGGTGCCCAGATAGTCAACAGCGGTGCTCTCATCGCCGATGGCGGCCGAATCACAGTACAAGCCGCGGCTGCCGATGCGGCCGCGAGTCGCGTGCTGCAAATCGACGGGGTCGTGCGTGCGCGCAGCATCGAACAGCATGACGGGCAGATCGTTCTCTCCGGCGGCTCGAGCGGAGTCGTCAGTGTCGGCGGCCAGCTTGACGCCAGCGGTAGCGGCAGCGCGAATGGCGGGAGCGTGAAGGTTCTCGGCGACCGCGTGCTGCTCCAGAGCACTGCGCAGATCGACGCGAGCGGTGCCAGCGGCGGCAGCGTGCTGATTGGCGGATCATTCCAGGGCAAAGGCAGCGAGCCAAACGCTCACATCACAGCCGTCGACGAAGGCGCCCGCATCGATGCAAGCGCGCGCGATCGCGGTAACGGCGGCGAAGTCGTCGTATGGGCCGATGGCATCACTTCATACGCGGGCAATATCAGCGCCCATGGCGGAGCTATGAGCGGCAACGGCGGGAGCGTGGAAGTCTCCGGGAAGCACACGCTGCAATTCACTGGCACCGTGGATACGCGTGCACCGGCCGGGAAGCGGGGCACGCTGCTGCTGGACCCTTCGAATCTCGAAATCGGCGAAGACACCGATGTGAATGGCGACTCGACCCCCGGCGATGATCTGGTCGGAACGAATCTCGACTATGATCAATACGACTACGCGGATAGCGAAATCAGTGCGTCGAACGTTGCCTCCCTGCTCGCCACCTCCGATGTCACGCTGCAGGCTCGCAGCCGCATCATCGTCAGCGCGCCGGTCTCGGTGGTCGCCGGCGGCGCCAACTCGACGCTCACGCTCAACGCGCTCATCGTGAGCATCAACGCGCCGATGACCTTGAACAACACGGCGCTGAACATCGATACGCAGCGGATCATCAGCGATGCCATCCGCATCAACGCACAGGTGACGAGCCTGCGTTGGGTGGCGTTGACGAGTACCGATATCGGAATTGCGGCTGATGTCATCGTCCCTTCCCTGACGATGACGATTCCGGACGAGGCCGGCAACGGCTTCATCCGCCAGACCGGGGGCTCGATCACGGCTAACTACGTTCAGGTCAATGCGCGGCCTGGGTTCGTCTATCTCACCCAGTCGGGAAACACGATGGGTACGCTCGACGTCTATGCGTACAGCGGGGCAATCAACGTGGACTTCACGCCGGATGGATCGCCACTGCGAACGGGTGCGACCATCGAAGACAGCTACGCGCTGACCGTGGCCGGGAAACTGGTGCAGTCGAGGAGCATGTCCATTGGCGGTGAGTTTGATCTGACGACCGGCGACGACGCCATCCTCGATGATGCGAACAACGATTTTCGCGGCCCGGTCCGCTTCGACGTCGGCGGCAGCCTGCGCCTGCACGATCTCAACGATCTCGATGCCGGGGGCATGGCGTTCAACGATATCGACATCACTGCCGGCAGCCTTTTCACGCTGGGTGCCGATATCGGCTCCACGAACGCCGCGCGTTCGTCGCTGATCGAAATCTCCAGCGCCGGGTTCGACAACAGCGCGGATGCGCATCTGGATGTTCAACTTGGCAGCCGGTTCATCATTCGCTCGAGCGACTTCACGCGCGACGTCATTGGAGCGGTAGGCTTCAGCGACAACTACATCGCCAATGTGAACTACACCGTTCTCAACGGCTGGGTGGGGGCGGATCCGACGACGGGCAACGGTTACTACACCAATCGTCGCGGCACCATCGATGCGCCGAACTCCGATCGTCCGCCGATCTCGCGTCTGTACGATCGCACGACCGGTTTCGATTTCACCCAGACCGGCGAGCGTGCGAACGCTTTCCTGGAAGATGACGCGGCCGGCGCGACCGGGCTCGGTCACTACCGAGTGCTGACGAACGGTGCGTTCGAGAATCCGAACGCGGGCCAGAACAAGCGCTATACGGTCGCCGCCACTAACAACGTCGTCGCGACGGTTGCGGGCAACGGCTCCACGGTCTATGGATTGCTGTACGAGTCATTCACGCGACCCGCCGGGGTGGTGGGTGCGGAGGGTCCGGGCAACCTGATCTCCGAGATCATTCCGCGGCCGGTGTACGGCAACGGCGTCACGGGAATCGATCGTGTTTACGACGGCACGAACAACGTTGCGCTGGACATCGATAACGCCACTCTGAATGGCGTGCTGGACGGCGACACGGTCGGCCTGGGGGCCGGCAATCTGGTTGGCACAACGGCGGACAAGAACGTCGGCGCCGGCAAGACTGTGGCCACTCACGATGAGCTGGTGCTGAACGGTGCTGATGCCGGCAACTACGTGCTCGTGGATCAGAGCGCTCCGACCGTGACCATCACCGCGCGGACCATCTTCAGCAACGGAGCGACCGCAATCGATCGCGAGTACGATGGCACGAATTCCGTCGCGCTCAATGTCGATGGAGCGCAGCTCGATGGCGTGCTGACCGGCGACACAGTGGGGCTCGCGCCCGACAACCTCGTTGGCACGATCGCTGACCCGAATGCGGGTGCAGGCAAGCCTGTAACAACCCACGATCCCGTGGCGTTGAACGGCGCAGATGCCGCTAACTATCAGCTCGTGGATCTGAGCAAGCCAACGGTGACGATCACTGCGCCGCCGCCGCCGCCACCTCCGCCGGCTCGGCAGCCGACGATGCCGGATCCGCAGGAGCCATTCCGAAGCTCGCTGGGCACGCGGCACGTCGTGCCGCCCGCCAGCGTGGATCTGGCGATTGATTCCCTGGCTCGACCCGCAGTCGTCCCGCCGCTGGCATCTGCCGAGCCGTGCGAGCCGACGACGGAGAAAGAGGAAGTCACGGACACGCGCACATTCTTCTTCTACTTTCCGTATCGGTCCGCCATCATCGATCAGGCCCGGAGCGCTGCGGAAGACAGTTCGTTGAAGCGCGCGCTTGCCGATGGCTTCGAGGTGCAGCGCGTGCGCGGATTCACGTCACCAGAAGGTCCGCGTGCTGCTCGTGATGGCTTCGAGGGCAATGACGACCTGTCGCTCCGACGCGCGTCGGCCGCTCTGGTGTATCTGCGGGACGCGTGCTCGGAACGCGGCGAAAGCTGCGTTGCGGATTCGGTTCAGCCCGAGGCCGGCAGCGCGCTGCATGCGCTGGCGGGCGACGTCAAGGCACAGGCACGCGAGGTTGATGGAGCGCAGTTGGCGGAGTATGCCGCCGCCCGATTCAACTCGGACGACAGCGACGTGCGCCAGCGCACGCCGGAGGTCGAGCGTGAACTGGAAGAGGCGCGAACGCCGGCCGAGAAAGCGCAGGTGGTGTATCCGCAGCTGCGTCGTGTCGAGATCGAAGTGACTCGGCAGCGAGTCGTCGAGCACACCAAGGTAGCGTCGGCCGTGTCGTGTCCGGTGGACAGGCAGCTCGCGTCCACAGGAACCGCCGAGCCCGCTCGGTGACGCGAATCGCCCGGCGATGGCACAGTCGGTACAGGATGCCTTGGTGCTGTCGCTGCTGCGATTGGCGGTAGCACTGCATCGTGCCGGGAAGGCAGATGACGCGATTTCCGCTTACGCGAAAGTGTTGGCGCTGGATCCGCGCTGCTTCGATGCGCTACACCTGCTCGGTGTAGCGCATCTGCAGCGCGGCGATCCGGCGACAGCACTGCGGTGGTTGGATCTTGCGATCGAGGTGTCTGGATCGAGTGCTGTGGCCCACGCCTCCCGAGGCGCAGCACTGCGCGAGCTCGGGCGCTCTGCCGACGCACTGAATGCATTGGATCTGGCGATTGCGCTCGATCCCCGTCATGCAGGCGCCTGGAGCAATCGCGCCGCCGCGCTGTTGGATCTGGCTCAACCTGCGGGTGCATTGGAGGCAGCCAACCGTGCCTTGGCAATCGATCCTGATCACGGTGTCTCCCTGTATAACCGGATGAGCGCTTTGGAGGCGCTCGGCCGATCGCGTGAGGCGCTGGTCGGCTGTGAGCAAGCCTTGCGCGTGCTGCCAAACAATGCCGAGCTACTCGCGCGATACAGCACGTTGTTACGAGACGCGGGAAATACTTCCGAGGCGCTTTGCGCCTGTGAGCGCGCGCTCGAGCTGCGGCCGGACGATGCGGCTCTCCATGCCAATCGCGGCCACCTGCTTTCCGAGCTCGGACAGCATGCCGCCGCCGCCGCGAGCTATCGCCGCGCCCACGAGATCGATCCGACCCTGCCGTATCTGCCTGGCTGGCGCATGCACGCACAGCTTCGAATCGCGGATTGGCGAGGATTGGGCGAACTGCGGGAAGAAATCTCCTCGGGCCTCGATGCGGGACGCCGCGTGTGCGAGCCCTTCGTATCTCTGCTTCTGCCGCTGAACCGACGCCAGCTGCGCCGGTGCGCCGAGCTTCATGCCGGGAGCCTGGAAAGTCCGCGCCCGCACGGCTCGGAGCCGCCGGTCTTCCCGGGCACGCGAGCGGAGCGACGTCTGCGAATCGGCTACTTCTCGGCGGATTTTCATGACCATCCGACAGCGCAGCTCCTCGCTGGCGCGATAGAACACCATGATCGCGACCGATTCGAAGTGACCGCGTTCGCGCTCGGGGCGCCGATGGAAGACCCTATGCACGCGCGGCTGCGGGCGGGATTCGATCATTTCGTCGACCTGCACGATTGCAATGACGCGAAGGCCGCGGAAATCTCCCGGCAATTCGGCATCGATATCGCCGTCGACCTGGGCGGCTACACGCGAGGCAGTCGCAGCGGCATCTTCATTCAACGAGCCGCGCCGATGCAGGTCGCCTGGCTCGGCTTTCCGGGCACCACGGGATCACCGGCTTTCGACTACCTCATTGCCGACGAAGTCGTCTCGCCGGCTGAGCACGCGGCTGACTACTCGGAGGACGTGATCCGCCTGCCACACTGCTATCAGCCGAACGACTCGAGGCGACAGATCAGTGACAAGACTCCGACCCGCGCGGCGCTGGGACTTCCGCGCGACGCGTTTGTCTTCTGCTGTTTCAACAATCCGGCGAAGATCTCGCCTGAAGTGTTCGAGATATGGATGAGACTCCTCGAGCGCGTGCAGGGGAGTGTGTTGTGGCTGCTCGACGAAAATCCAGTAGCTAGCCAGCAGCTGGCTCTTCACGCGCAGGATCTGGGAGTCGACCCGAAACGGTTGATCTTCGCGTCCCGCGAGGCAACTCCCGAGCACCTGGCGCGACATCGACTCGCGGATCTCTTCCTGGATACCTGGCCATACAACGCGCATACCACGGCGAGTGATGCACTGTGGGCGGGACTCCCCGTGCTGACATTGCAGGGAGATACGTTCGGCTCGCGTGTGGCCGCAAGTCTGCTTCAGGCTGCGGGGCTGCCAGAGCTCATCACGAGCTCGTTCAGCGCCTACGAGTCAATGGCGACGCAGCTTGCTACGGATCGAGTACGGTTGCGCGAGTTGCGTCGACGACTCCATGCGCAGCGCATGGTCTGCCCGCTATTCGATACGACGCGCTTCACGCGCGATCTGGAACATGCCTATCTGACGATCTGGCAGCGGCATCAGGCGGAGTAGGGGAGCATCGCTGCTCCCCCCGGAGTGCCTTCGGGAACCCTTCACGACTAGCCGTTACTGAAGCGCGTAACGGTCACTCGATGCCGGGCCAAAGACCCGCCGGAACAAATGAAAGTCAGACGATCTGGTTTCTGCATGGGCGCCCTCACCGTGCTGGCGTTGTGCCTGCTGGCCGGCTGCGGCCATGACGGCGGCGACAGCGGCGACGACGGCGGTGACCATGGAGACGAGCCGCTGCGTCGGCCTCCCGCAGGCCTCGTTTATTCCGGTATCAGCACTGTTGTGGGCGAGGCCATTGCGAGCGACGTGCCGAGCAGCTCGCGTGGCGCGATAGCGACGTACAGCGTGTCGCCTGCGTTACCTGAGGGTCTCGTGCTCAATGCTTCGACAGGCGTCATCAGTGGGACGCCGACAGCCGCAGCCGATGCCGCTCGCTACACGATCACCGCTTCGAACTCAGCCGGCTCGATTCAGGCGGTTCTGACGATTGAAGTGCGCGCACCATTGCAGGCGCCCGCGAGCCTGAGTTATGCGAGCTCGACTCTCAGCCTCATGGTGAATCGGGTGCTCGTGCCGGATGTGCCGAGCGCGTCGGGCGGCCTGATCGCGACTTACGCCGTATCACCTGCGCTGCCTGCGGGTCTTACGCTCGACCCATCGACAGGCATCGTCAGTGGCACACCCGCGACTTCCGCCGATTCGGCTCGCTACACGATCACCGGCTCAAACGCTGCTGGATCCGTTCAGACAGCGCTGACCATCCAGGTGAAAGATCAGCCTCCAGCGCTGCTGACGTACGCCGATGTGTCACCGGTGTATGCGCAATATGCGCCCATGACGCCGGATGTGCCCCGAAGCAGCGGCGGACGTATCACTCGCTACACCGTGTCGCCTGCTTTGCCCGCGGGAATTTCGCTCGACCCGGTGACCGGAATCATTAGTGGCACACCCCCTGTGGAGTCTCAGAACTCGCACGTCGTGACGGGTAGCAACGAATCAGGCTCGGCACAAGTGACGCTGCAGATCACAGTGAAATTTCCGGACTTGCCGAAGTACACAATCAGCGACTCTGTTCGTATGCCGGTGAGAGGCGCTGCCACCGATACGTACTACATCAATGATTCGGTCTTCCCCTGGCTGCACAGCGCGGATAACAACCAGCGCCTGGCATTCTGGGGTGATGCGAAAATCCTGCGCTACGCCGGCACTGGCTTCGATGATATGAAGCCGACCTCCAACAAGAGCAATGGCGCTGTGACGTTGACCTATGCGCCCGGCGTCGATCACGATTACGCGACCGGATGGGGTGCCGATGGTCACTGGATGCTGACGGCGACACGCACGACCGATGGCGCGCTGGTCGCCTTCGTCCATGGCGAGAATCACACCTTCGACGACGGTGTCTACGGCGAATGGAATTCAACCGGCTTGCTGACGTCGCAGGACGATGGACTCACCTGGGTCGATCAAGGCGCGGTGATCGGCAGCCCCAAGCCCGCGAAACACGGGGACGGCGGCCTCAACATGACAGAGGTCGTCTGGGACGCAGTGAATCAGCGTTGGCTCGGTTACGGCGGCGGGGTGCCGTTCATCTCCAATGATCCGTACGGAATGCCGGGCACTTGGTACGGCTACTACAACAATGGGTTCACTCAATACATCGACGTGAACGCCCCCACGCCGCCCTTGTCGAGCGCGCCGGGGCTCAAGGACGCTAAAGTGAAGTGGGGCGGGCTCACCTACAACACCTATCTGCAGCAGTACATCTTGACGTGGATGGCCGACGACAAAACCGTGCAGGCGGCGTTCAGTCCGGACGGTCTCAATTGGAAAGCGATGGACAAGAACGGCCTGTTCAAGGAACAGGCTCCCTACAGCGCCACTTATGCGTTTATCGTGGGCGACACGGACACGAGCTCGGGGCAGGATTGTTTTCTGGTTTATATGCGTAGCCCGCACACCGCGCCCAACAACAATAACAAGGACATGATTCGGCGGCCGATCCACTTCCAGTAAACAAGACGGGTTCTGGTGCATGAAGCCGGTCATCGATGCGCATCGTCGCTTGATCGCTCGATGGTCCTGCTCGACTATGTTGTTCAAATAGTGGCTTGTTCTAACCATCACGTTGCGCCAGCAGGGGTGCTCGCGTCGAAGTAGCCACAATGCGCGACGACTCGGGACATGACCATCGAGGGTGGTCTTTCTCGGCACGCGTGGCGCGACGGTGCCGGGTGCCTTGCGAAAGAAGACTAATGCAGTCGCGATCCCGCGATCCCGCCGCAAGAGAAACTCGGTTGTCTTGCCGTGCTTGTCGACGGCACCGCAGAGGTAGTGCCAGCGCCCGCGGATGGAAACATACGTCTCATCCACTCGCCAGGATGTTCCGACCGCTCTCGAGAATCGGCTCCAGCGCTGGATCCCACGCTCGGCCATGATCTCAACGAGGTCTCGGTAGATAGCCGGTAACTGATATACCAGCGGACGCAGAGCTCAATTACTTCTGCGTCGAAGACGCGCCTACGATAGAGCCGAGATTCGCCGTCGCCATCTACCGTGTTGCGTTCCCCAATGTCGGTTGCGCCGCTCGCCAATCGACCAACGAAGCACTGGGCAGGAACTCCGCTGTGGCACGCACATGCATGCGGCGACAAAGTGCTGTTGGAGAGAACTCGGGACGACGCGCCAGAAAATATTCTGTGCGGTCAGCACACTTCGACGCTGGAAGACGGAATCTCTCGCTCTGCCGTCGATATGCTGTGCAACAGTTCGCGACACGCGCGGCAGCATCCGATGTGAGGGCTGGAGTGAGCGATCATGAAATCGCGAGGTGGCCGCCGGAGTTCATAGAGAACGGGCAAAGCAGCTACGCAACTGCGGTTTTCATCCGCTCTGAATAGAGGTACTCGGCAGGTGATTTCAATCAGCTGTCATGCGATGGAGTTACCGGTGCCGATTGTCGTGAAAAATAGATGAAGCGGAAATACGGCGAAACCGCTCCATACGTCGAATGCGAATATCTCAATAGTGCTAGATCCCAAGCCTTTTAACGGCAAGGTTGATGCGCTTCGACATATCCTCTCGCCGCTGCATATCCTCGGCATTTTTCCTGTCGGGAGCCTTGTCGGGGTGGTACTGGAGAAGGAGGCGACGCTTTGCTACGGTCATTTCCCGCAGGCTTGCGCTGGGGTCGACTCCGAGTACGGCATAATCATCCGCCTCTTCAGCATTGTCCTTTTCTTCCTCCGGTTTGCTCGTCGAGCCTGCTGGCCCGAGTCCGTATTTCAGGTCACGCAGCAGGCTGTTCAGCTCTTTGAGAATCTTCGGGATACCGGGAAGCCTGGCATCGTCGCTGGCGAGCAAAGTCTGAGCGCGCTGGTAGTTATCGATAGCTTGCTCGACGGCCCACTGC
>DATHJZ010000179.1:0-4675 GCA_035286365.1 Steroidobacteraceae bacterium
CGCAACCGCGCGCGCGACGTGCTGCTCACGCAGGCCATCGCCAGCGAGGAAACGCTCGATGCCGGCATGCCGGCTGACGACCTGCTGCTGCTCGAGGGCATGAAGCCCGATCTCGCGCTCGCACTGGCGCGCCGCGGCGTGCGCACGCGTGAAGACCTCGCCGACCAGGCGGTGGACGATTTGTTAGACATCGAAGGGCTGTCGTCCGAAGAGGCCGGCAAGCTCATCATGAAGGCCCGCGAGATCTGGTTCGAAGCCGGTCGCGCCTGAGGCATTAGGAGATTTATGTCCGATGTCACCGTTGCACAATTTGCTGAAGTCCTGAAGGTCCCGGTCGACCGGCTGCTCGTGCAGCTCGAGTCCGCCGGAATCCAGGTCGAAGGCCCCCAGGCGCTCATCAGCGATGACGCCAAACTGGAGTTGCTCACCCATCTGCGTCGGGCGCATGGCGCCGCTGAACCGAGCAAGACCGCAGGTGCAGCCGCGCCACGGAAAATCACGCTCGCGCGCAAGTCTCAGAGCGAGCTCAAGCAGGCGAGCCAGCAGGGTCGTGCGCGCACGGTGAACGTCGAAGTCCGCCACAAGAAAACCTACATCAAGCGCGACGTTCTCGAAGAGCAGAACAAGCAGACGCAAGGCGTCGCCGACGAGAAGCGCAAGGAAATCGAGGCGCAGGAAGTCGCCGATCGCGAGCGCCAGGAAGCCGCGCGCAAGGAATCCGAGCGCATGGAGGCGGAGAACCGCCGCCGCATCGAAGACGAGGCCACGAAGAAAAAGCAGGCGGAAGACGCCCGCCGCGCGCAGGAAGAAGCGCGCGCCAAACAGGAAAGCGAAGCCCAGCGGCGCGCAGCGGCCGAAGTGACCGCCCAGCCGGCGCGTCCCGAACGGCACAAGCCCGAGAAGGCGCCGGTGGCAGTCGTCGATCCCACGAAGGACACGCGTTACGGACGGCAGGAGCTGCACGTCGCGGGCGGCGTCGGTTCGCGCCACAAGAAAAAGAAGCGGGTAAAGGAACGCACCACCAGCGGCATGGCGGTCGAGTCCAAACACGCATTCGAAATGCCCACCGCGCCGATGAAGCGCGAAGTGACCATCGGCGAAACGATCACGCCGCAGGAGATCGCGCAGAAGATGGCGGTGAAGGCCACCGAAGTCATCAAGACCATGATGAACATGGGCGTGATGGCCACCATCAACCAGCCGATCGATCGCGACACCGCGACGCTCGTGGTCGAGGAGATGGGCCACATCGCCAAGGTGTTGAAGGGCGACCAGGTCGAAGAAGATCTGCAGGGCGAGGAAGCGCCCGAGACCGAAACGCCGCGTCCGCCCGTCGTCACCGTCATGGGCCACGTCGATCACGGCAAGACCTCACTACTCGACTACATCCGCACCACGAAAGTAGCGGCGGGTGAGGCCGGTGGCATCACCCAGCACATCGGCGCGTACCACGTGGAGACGCCGAAGGGCATGGTCACGTTCCTCGATACCCCGGGCCACGCGGCGTTCACCGCCATGCGTGCGCGCGGCGCGAAGGCCACGGACGTCGTCGTCCTCGTGGTGGCCGCCGACGACGGCGTGATGCCGCAGACGATCGAAGCGATCCAGCACGCGAAGGCGGCCGGCGTTCCGATCGTGGTTGCAGTGAACAAGATCGACAAGCCGGATGCCGAGCCCGATCGCGTGCGCACCGAGCTCTCCAAACACGACGTCATCGCCGAAGAATGGGGCGGCACGAACATGTTCGTGCAGGTTTCGGCGAAAACCGGCCAGGGCGTCGACGCCCTGCTGGACGCCATCCTGCTGCAGGCCGAAGTGCTCGAACTGACCGCGGCCGCCGACGGTCTCGCCACCGGCATCGTCATCGAGTCTTCGGTCGAGAAGGGCCGTGGCGCGGTTGCCACGGTTCTCGTGAAGAAGGGCACGCTGAAGTTGGGCGACCCGATCATCGCGGGCAACGAATTCGGCCGCGTGCGCGCCATGTTCGACGAGAACGGCAAGCCGGTAGATAGCGCGGCTCCGTCCATCCCCGTGCAGGTGCTCGGCCTGCAGGGCTCGCCCAACGCGGGCGATGAATTCCTCGCAGTGGAAAACGAGCGCAAGGCGCGCGAAGTCGCGCTGTATCGCCAGGGCAAGTTCCGCGACGTGAAGCTCGCGAAGCAGGCCTCGAAGATGGGCGACGTGTTCGCGCAGATGGAAGAGCAGAAGCTCGGCATCATTCCAATCCTGCTCAAGACCGACGTGCAGGGCAGCGCCGAAGCATTGCGCGATTCGCTCACCAAGCTCGCGACCGAAGAAGTGCAGGTGAAGATCATCGCGAGCGGTGTCGGCGGCATCACCATCTCCGACGTGCAGCTGGCCGCGGCGTCGAAGGCGCGCATCATCGGCTTCAACGTCCGGGCCGACGCGGCAGCGCGCGATTCGATGAAGGACAACGAAGTCGAAGTTCAGTACTTCAGCATCATTTACGAAGCCATCGACTACGTGAAGCAGCTGCTCTCCGGCCTGCTGGCGCCCGAAATCAAGGAAACCATCCTTGGTACCGCGCAGGTACGCGAGGTGTTCCGTTCGAGCAAGTTCGGCGTGGTGGCCGGTTGTCTCGTTACCGAAGGCGTGGTCAAGCGCAACAACCCGATCCGCGTGCTGCGTGAGAGCGTGGTGATCTTCGAAGGCGCGCTCGAATCGCTGCGGCGCTTCAAGGACGAAGCCGGCGAAGTGCGTGCCGGCACCGAGTGCGGCATCGGCGTGAAGAATTACCAGGATGTGCGAGTGGGCGACCAGATCGAGTGCTACTCGCGCGTCGAGGTTGCGCGCAGCATCCAGTGAGTGCGAAGTCTCAACGATTGGGCCGCATCGAGGGCGAGATGCAGCGCGTCCTGTCCACGCTCGTGTCGCGCGAAGTGCGCGATCCGCGCGTGGGCAACGTCACGTTCACCTCGGTCAGCGTGGCGCCCGACATGGCCACCGCGCGCATCTGGTTCGTGCCCTTCGGCGACAAGCACACGCCCACGGAAGTGAGCGAAGGGCTCAACCGCGCCGCGGGTTTCCTGCGCGGTGAGCTCGGTCGCGCACTGCAGCTGCGGCATGCGCCGAAGCTCGAGTTCGTCTACGACCAGCAGATCGAACACGCCGACAAGCTCACACGTCTCATCGACGGCGCGGTCAAATCCGACCACCGCGAACCTGATTGAACGATGCCGACCGGCGTCATCCTGCTCGACAAACCCCAGGGCCTGACATCGAACGGCGCACTGCAGCGCGTACGCAAGGCGTTCGGCGCGGCGAGCGCCGGTCACGTCGGCACACTCGATCCCATGGCGACCGGCATGTTGCCGCTGTGCCTCGATGAAGCGACCAAGGTGATCGCTGCGATCGAATCCGGCGCGAAATGTTATGAATTCACCGTGCAGTTGGGCGCGCGCACCGATACCGGCGATGCCGATGGTGAGGTCGTCGACCGGTTGCCCGCACCCGCCCTGGATGCCGCCACTATCGAACAAGCCCTGGTGGAGTTTCGCGGCGTGCAGACCCAGGTGCCGCCCATGTACTCGGCGCTCAAGCGCAACGGCCGTCCGCTGTACGAGCTCGCGCGCCAGGGGCTCGAGGTGGCGCGCGCCGCGCGCACCATCGACATTCGCCGGCTCGAACTCGTGGCACTCCGGCCGGACGCGCTCGATCTGGTGTGCGAATGCGCGAAGGGCACCTACATCCGGGTGCTGGGCGAAGACATCGCCCGCCGGCTGGGCACGCTGGGTTTCCTGACCCGCCTGCGCCGCAGCTGGGTCGAGCCATTTCGGGACATGCCCATGGTGTCGCTCGATACAGTCCTCGCCGGTGCCGAGAGTGGCCAGAATCTCCTCGCACCGGACATCGCATTGCAGGCGCTGCCCCAGGCAGCGCTGACGCGCGAGGAGGCGATCACCTTGCGCCACGGACAGATTGTGCAGCGCGCAGCTGCGGGTCTTGCGGCCGGCGCACCCGGGACACGTGTGCGCGTTTACGGCCCCGGGGGTCAGTTCCTGGGATTGGCGGAGGTCCTGAGCGACGGCCGGCTGCAGCCGCGGCGCCTGATGTCCGACGCCACGCTCTAAACCTATGCTTTCCGGAACCTTTTCTGTAGAATTCGCGCCCGCAAAATCCAGGTAAATATCAACGAGTTTTGAGGTCCAATCCTGATGTCTCTCGCCACTGAAAAACCCGCCGGTGCGGTCGCCGAATTCCGGCGCGCCGCCAACGATACCGGCTCTCCCGAAGTCCAGATCGCGCTGCTCTCCGAGCGTATCAACGGCCTCGGCGATCACTTCGGCGCGCACAAGCGCGATCACGCCTCCCGTCGCGGGCTCGTGAAGCTCGTGAACCAGCGCCGCAAGCTCCTCGACTACCTGAAGGCCACCAAGCCTGCCAAGTACCAGGAGGTCGTCGAGCGTCTGGGCCTCCGGCGCTAACTACCGAACCCGAAGGCCGCGCATCAAGCGCGGCCTTTTTTCGTTTTCCCCGTCAATACGCACTCGAGGCATTTGGGCCTCGTGAAGGAATCAAGCGTGAGCGTTCTCAAGAAATCATTTCAATACGGTCAACATTCGATCTCCATCGAAACCGGCGAAGTCGCCCGCCAGGCCAGCGCCTCGGTGGTTGTTTCGATGGGCGACACCGTCGTCCTCGTCACCGCCGTCGC
>DATHJZ010000180.1:0-42882 GCA_035286365.1 Steroidobacteraceae bacterium
CGCGAATATCGACGGCGCATGGGCGCCGGGAAATACCGCTGCACTTCGCTCGCGAAGTACGGATCGTCGGGCAGATCGGAATCGATCAGGTGATTGCTGAGCCAGATCTTGCTGTACGCCAGCACCACCGCCAATTCGGGACGCGTGAGGCCGAGCCGCTGCTTGCGGCGCTCGAGGAATTCATCGTCGGCCGGCAGGAATTCGATGGCGCGGTTCAGGTGTCCGCCGCGCTCGAGCGCGCGCACCAGGCTCTGGTACTCGGTGAGTCGCTCGGGCGCGCGCTGCTCCAATACCGACAGCGCCTGGCTCTGCAGGTAGTTGTTTCGCAGTACCAGCGCCGCGACTTCGTCCGTCATGCTGGCTAGTAGTTTGTCGCGCGCGGCGCGCGTGAGGTTGCCCTTGCGGACGACGTCGGCCAACAGGATCTTGATGTTCACCTCGAGGTCGGAGGTGTTCACGCCGGCGGAGTTGTCGATGAAATCGGTGTTGATGCGGCCACCCGCCTGCGCGTACTCGACGCGCCCGCGTTGCGTGCAGCCGAGATTGCCGCCTTCACCCACGACCTTCGCGCGCAGTTCGCGGCCATCGGCCCGAATGGCATCGTTGGCGCGATCGCGCACCTCGCCGTGCGACTCGTCGCTTGATTTCACGTACGTGCCGATGCCGCCGTTCCACAGCAGGTCCACCGGCATACGCAGGATCGCGCGCATGACTTCGACCGGCGCGGCGGCGGGCGCGTCGATACCTAACAAGCTGCGGGCCTCGGCCGAGAGTGCGATCGACTTGGCGCTGCGCGGCCACACGCCGCCGCCGCGCGAGATGGCTTTGCGCGAATAGTCGTCCCAGCTCGAGCGCGGCAGCTTGAACAGCCGTTCGCGCTCGCGAAAGCTCGCGGCGACCTGCGGGTGCGGGTCGAGGAAGATGTGGCGATGGTCGAAGGCCGCGACCAGGCGGGTGTGCTTCGACAGCAGCATGCCGTTGCCGAACACGTCGCCCGACATGTCGCCGATTCCGGCGCACGAGAATTCCTGCGCCTGGATGTCCAGCCCGAGTTCACGGAAGTGGCGCTTCACGCATTCCCACGCGCCGCGCGCGGTGATGGCCATGCCCTTGTGGTCGTAACCGGCCGAGCCACCCGAGGCGAACGCATCACCCAGCCAGTGGCCGTATTCCATGGAGATGGCGTTGGCGATGTCGGAGAACGTCGCGGTGCCCTTGTCCGCGGCCACGACGAGATAGGCGTCGTCGCCGTCGCGGCGGACCAGCCCGGGTCGTACCACGGTCTTGCCATTCACGATGTTGTCGGTGAGATCGAGCAGGCCGCGGATGAAGGTCTGGTAGCTGGCCACCACTTCTTTCTGCGTGTCCTCGCGCGAACCGCCGGCCGGCAATTGCTTCGGATAAAACCCGCCCTTCGCGCCCACCGGGACGATCAGCGTGTTCTTGACGTTCTGCGCCTTCATCAAGCCGAGCACTTCCGTGCGGAAATCTTCGCGGCGATCCGACCAGCGGATGCCGCCGCGCGCGACGTAACCCATGCGCAAATGCACACCTTCGACGCGCGGGCTGTAGACGAAGATCTCGAATTTCGGGCGCGGCAGCGGCAGGTCCGGGATGGCGTGCGGATCGAGCTTGAACGATACCCAGGGTTTTACCGCGCCGGCCGCGGTCCCATCCATCGTTTGATAGTAGTTAGTGCGCAGCGTAGCGCGAATCACCGCCAGGTAGGCCCGCAGGATGCGGTCTTCGTCGAGGCTCGCGACCTTGTCGAAGGCGGCGAGGATGCTCTTGGCCGCGCGTTCGGCGGCACTTTCGCGTTGTTTGCCATCCAGGCCGAACTGCGTTTCGAACAGGCGCACCAGCGCACGCGCTATCGGCGCCTGCGCGACCAGCACACGCTCCATGTATGCCTGGCTGAACGGAATGCCGGTCTGCAGCAGGTAGCGGCAGTAGGCGCGCAACACGACGATCTCGCGCGCGCTCAAGGAAGCGCACAGCAGCAGGCGATTGAACCCGTCGTTCTCGATGTCGCCGCGCCACGCGGCCAGGAACGCCTCCTTGAACAAGGGCCCGAGGCTGCCGAGATCGGCGCGCTTCAGATCTCGGGCTTCGAGTTCGAAATCCTGGATCCACGTGCCGCGTGGCCCAAGTGCGAGTTGATAGGGATGTTCCGCGAGCACGCGCAGCCCGAAATTCTCCAGCATGGGCAGGATGTCGGAGATCGAGATCGGATCCCCTGCGATCGCAATGCGCAGGTGCAGGCGATTGTGCGGGCCGCCCGGATGCTCATGCAGGTTGAGCTGCGGTATCGCCGGATTCGCCGCCAGCGCCTCGAGATCGGCAATGTCATTCAGGGCCTGCGCCGGTTCGACGTCCGCGCGATACGCGGGCGGGAACGATTTGGCATAGCGGCTCGCCAGCTCCACGGCGGGCTGTTCGACGCCGCGCGAAATCAGCGCCTGTTGCAGGCGGTCTTCCCAGGTGGCTGCGGCCGCGGCGATTTCGGCCTCGATGCTGGCGACGTCTTCGACAGACGGGCCGCCCTGTGGTGTGCGCACCAGCAGGTGCAGCCGCGCCAGCGTCGAGTCGGAAATCTGCACCTGCGTCTCGACATGGGTGCCACCAAAGCGTTCCCGCACGATGCGTTCGATGCGCTCGCGTACCTCGGTGTTGTAGCGGTCGCGCGGCACGTAAACGAGGCAGGAATAGAAGCGCTCGTAGCTGTCACGGCGCGCGAACAGCCGCACGCGGCGGCGTTCGTACAGATTGACGATGCCGCGCACGATCGGGATGAGCTCCGCCGCGGGTGTCTGGAACAGCTCGTCGCGCGGGAACGTCTCGATCACGTTGACCATCGACTTCGCGTCGTGGCTCTGCGGCGGCAGCCCGAAGTGCTCGATCACGGCTTCGAGCTTGCGGCGCAGCAGCGGAATCTCCGCCGGCGCCATGTGATAGGCGCTCGAGGTCCAGAGCCCGAGAAAGCGATGCTCGCCGCTGACGTTGCCGCGCGCATCGAAAGTCTTCACCCCGACGTAGTCGAGGTAGCTCGAGCGATGCACGGTCGAGGGCGTGTTGGCCTTGGTCAGGATCAGCAGATCCGGTTCGCGCGCCTGTTTGCGCAGATGGCCTGTCAGTACGATGGGCGCGGGCCGCTTGCCTGAGTTGGCGGTGCGCAGGATGCCGAGCCCCGTGCCGGCTTCGCGTACCAGCGCGTCACGGGCGCGGCCGCGCTTCAAGTGGTAGTAGCGGTAGCCGAGGAACACGAAATGTCCGTCGAGCATCCAGGTGAGCAGTGCGCGTGCCTCGCTGGCGTGCGACTGCGGCACCGGTAGTTTGGCGCGCCCGAGTTCGTTGGCCACCGCGCGCACGCGTTCGAGCATGCGCGGGAAATCCTGCACCGCCTTGCGAACGTCATCGAGCGCGGCGTGCAGCCGACGCAGCAGCTCGCGGGCCTGGGGCTCATCGCGCGGCCGGTCGATCTCGAACATCTGCCAGGACTCGAGACGCGCGTCGTGCGGGTCGGCGGACACGGCGCGCAGGTTGCCGCTGCCGTCGCGCTTTACGGCCAGCATCGGGTGCACGATCAGGTGAACTGCAATGTTCATCTGGCTGAAGACGAGGCCGATGGAATCGACCAGGAATGGCATGTCCGGCGCCACCACGCGCGCCAGCGCGCGATGCGCAGCGATGGTGGCCGAGCCGTTCAACGCCGGAGCGATGTCGACCAGCACCTGGCTGCCCTTGCGGCGCGCGCCGAAGCGGAGGTGCGCGAGCGCTGCCGCGGCCAGGTCTTCCGGCCGATGCGCGCGCAGGTCTTCTTCGGCGACACCGCGAAAGAAGGTGCGCACGAAATCGGCGGCGAGCGCGCGCTTCGTCTTCGGGAGGTCCTTGGCGGCGGACGCGACTATCTTCTCGATAAGCGCGAGACGGGCGGCGGGAATCTTGCCCAGCATTGAGGTTTTCTCAGGGAAGGTGGAGAGGTGTCAGCGAGCGCGCGATTATACATGCGCCTCGATGACCTCAATCCGCATGCGCGGGTCCGAGCTCGACGGCGCGACCTAGCAAAACTCGCAGAATCTTGTCGAGCGTGGCGCGATCCCGATTCGAAAGTGACGCCACCAGGCGACGTTCGTATTCCAGCGCCATGGGCACGACCTGTGCATAGACACGAACGCCTGCCGGCGTGAGCTGCAGGTGTGTGCGGCGGCGATCCGCCGATACCTTGGTGCGACGCAGCCGGCCGGCGGCCAGCAGGGTGGCCACCGCACGGCTCACGGCGACCTTGTCCATGGCGGTTCGCGCCGTGACCTCGGCGGCAGAAAGACCGGGATTTGCCGCCAGGACTGCCATGACCCGCCATTCGGGGATCGACAGCCCGAAGTGCAGGAAATAGGCCGCCGCGATCGCTCCGCTCACGGTGTTGGACAGCACCGACAGCCGATAGGGAAGAAATTTCTCGAGATGGAGTTTCGGGCGGCGGGTCATTGGTTACAATTGAAACTAAATCAATTTCACTCAGGAGGCCAGAGATGGCTCCTTCTACTCCAGATTTGTTGGCAAAATCCCTGGCTGATCCCATGGCCAATCCCATGGGTACCGACGGATTCGAATTCGTCGAGTACGCCGCGCCGGATCCGAAACTGCTGCGCGGCCTGTTCGAACGCCTTGGGTTCCCCGTCGTCGCCCGTCATCGCAGCAAAAACGTCACGCTGCATTCACAGGGCGGTATCAATTTCGTCATCAACGCCGAGCCGGACTCCTTCGCGCAGAGATTCGCGCAGGCGCACGGTCCCTGCGTCTGCGCGATGGCGTTCCGCGTCGCCGATGCGGCCGCCGCATTCGAGCGGGCGGTTTCGCTCGGCGCCGAACCGCATCGCGCCAGCGTCGGTCCGATGGAGCTGAACATTCCCGCGATCGTCGGCATCGGCGGTTCGCTGATCTATTTCGTCGACCGCTATGGCGACCATTCGATATACGACGTCGATTTCCGCAGCGTGATCCCGCAACCGATGCAGCGGGCCGGCCTGCTCGAGGTCGACCATCTCACGCACAACGTGCATCGCGGCCACATGGACAAATGGACCGGCTTCTACGAGACGTTGTTCAACTTCCGTGAAATCCGCTACTTCGATATCGAAGGCAAGAAGACCGGGTTGTTCTCACGGGCGCTGACCAGTCCTTGCGGCAAGATCCGCATACCGATCAACGAATCGCAGGACGACAAGTCGCAGATCGAGGAATACCTGCGCGAGTACAAGGGCGAGGGCATCCAGCACATCGCGCTCTCGACCGCCGACATCTACAACACGGTCGACGTGCTGCGCGGCCGCGGGGTCGCATTCCAGGACACCCCCGAGACCTATTACGAAGGCATCAGCACGCGCGTCGCCGGGCACCAGGAAGACATCGAGGAGCTGCGCAGGCGCCGCATTCTCATCGACGGCAACGGCACGAATGACGAAGGCGTATTGCTGCAGATCTTCACGGCCAATGTGATCGGCCCCATCTTCTTCGAGATCATCCAGCGCAAGGGCAACCAGGGTTTCGGTGAAGGCAATTTCAAGGCATTGTTCGAGTCGATCGAACTCGATCAGATCCGGCGGGGTGTCATTTGACTCTCGAGCTCTACGGTTTCTGGCGCAGCTCCGCGTCGTATCGCGTCCGCATCGCGCTCAACCTCAAGGCGCTGCCGTACGTGACGCACGCGGTGAACCTGGTGCGCGACGGCGGCGAGCAATTCTCCGCAGCGTATCGCGCCGTGAATCCGCAGAGCCGTGTACCCACGTTGGTGCACAACGGCCAGCGATTTTCCCAGTCACTGGCCATCATCGAATACCTCGACGAGACCTTTCCGGACCACCGCCTCGTCCCGCGCGACCCGGTCGACCGCGCGCGCGTGCGCATGCTGTCGCAGCTCATCGCCTGCGACATTCAGCCGCTGCAGAACACCAGCACGACCCATTACCTCAAGGAACAGATGCATCAGGACGAGGCCGCCGTCACGGCGTGGCTGCGCGAATGGATCATCCGCGGGCTCGACGCGTACAACGCGCACCTGGAGCGCGACCATCTTTCGGGCAAGTTCTCGCACGGCGACACACCGACCATGGCCGATTGCTGCCTGATTCCGCAGCTGTACGCGGCGCAGCGCTTCGGCGTCGAGCCCACGCGCTATCCGCGGCTCGCGCTGATCGCGGAAAACTGCCACGCGATGTCGGCTTTCGCGCACGCGCACCCTGCGAAGCAAACCGATGCCCGCTAACAAGGTTTACAAGGACGCGGTCAGCGCGCTGGCCGGTCTCACGCGTGACGGCATGACAGTCATGTCCGGCGGCTTTGGCCTGTGCGGCCTGCCCGAAAACCTCATTGTTGCGCTGCGCGACTCGGGTGCCAAGGGACTCACGGTCATTTCCAACAACGCCGGCGTCGACGGTTTCGGACTCGGGCTGCTGCTCGAGACGCGGCAGATCAGGAAAATGGTCTCGTCGTACGTGGGCGAGAACAAGGAATTCGAGCGGCAGTATCTCGCGCAGGAACTGGAGCTCGAGTTCAATCCGCAGGGGACGCTCGCCGAACGCATCCGCGCGGGCGGCGCCGGGATCTACGGTTTCTATACGCGCACCGGCGCCGGCACCATCGTGGCGGAGGGCAAGGAGCAGCGCGAGGTCAACGGCGAGAAGTTCGTGCTCGAGACCGGGCTCACGGCGGATCTCGCCATCGTGAAGGCCTGGAAAGGCGACACCGAGGGCAACCTCGTGTACCGCAAGACGGCGCGCAATTTCAATCCGATGATGGCGACCGCCGGGCGCATCACCGTCGCCGAAGTCGAAGAGCTGGTCGAGCCGGGCGAGCTCGACGCCGACCAGATCCACACGCCCGGCATCTTCGTGCAGCGGATCGTCCGCGGTGTGGGCTACAAGAAACCCATCGAGCAGCGCACCGTGCGCAAGAAAGGAGCCGCGTAATGCCGTGGACACGCGAAGACCTGGCCAGGCGAGCGGCGCGCGAGCTGCGCGACGGCTACTACGTGAATCTCGGCATCGGCATCCCGACGCTGGTGGCTAACTACATTCCGCCGGGCGTCGACGTCGTGCTGCAATCGGAGAACGGCATGCTCGGCATGGGCCCGTTCCCGTACGAGGGCGAAGAAGACCCCGACCTCATCAACGCCGGCAAGCAGACCATCACGCAATTGCCCACCTCGTCCTATTTCTCGTCGGCCGACAGCTTCGGCATGATCCGCGGCGGGCACATCAACCTCTCGGTGCTCGGCGCGCTCGAAGTCGCCGAGAACGGCGACCTCGCCAATTGGATGGTGCCCGGAAAGATGGTCAAGGGCATGGGCGGAGCGATGGATCTCGTGGCCGGCGTGCGGCGCGTGGTCGTCGTGATGGAGCACAATTCGAAAGACGGCGCGCCGAAGTTCAAGCCACGCTGCGAATTACCGTTGACCGGCGCCAACTGCGTGGACATGCTGATCACCGACCTCGCGGTCTTCGAACGGCCGGACCGAAATTCTGGCTTCAAACTACTGGAGCTCGCACCCGGCGTCACTGCCGCGGAAGTGCGCGCGAAAACTGCTGCGGCCTTCGCCTCGTGAAGGGCTCCCCATGAAGTTCGCGAAGGCGCTGGATTGGCGTGTGCTTGCCTTGCTGGCATTCGTCCCCGCCGCAATACCGCCGGCGCATGCACAAATGGCGACGGCTCGCGTCGACGAGCTGCTCGGGAACTTCATTGCGAGCGGCGCACAGCAGTGTGCTGCCAGCAAGGCCGATGCGACGGTGAAGAATCTGAAGGCGCAGGGCAAGGTCCTCGAGGCGTACCAGGCGGAAAGCTCGATGCAGGCCGTGTGTGTCTGCATGCCGTCGCAAGCGCGCGCATTGCTGAAAAAGCTGCCGCTCGCACAGCGTGAGACGCGAGTCACCCAGGAAGAATTCGCGCAGAAATATTTGCCGCAGATCATGAATCGCTGCGCGGGCGAGGCGATGAAGACCTCTTTCGGAGAGGGTTGCGCGGAGCGCCTCGCGGGCTACCGGCGCAATCCCGCACCGTACTGTGCCTGCATGTGGAGCAGGCTCGACGAACTTTCCGAACAGGAACTGAGCCAGATCGCCAAGGAGAATGCGGCTTACATGCCGGCCGCGGCGGCCGCGAAACAGAAAGGCTTGCCGCTACCGAAGCGGTCACCGGCGCTCGACCAGCTGAAGGCCTTCGACGAAGCCTGCGCGGCGCCCTAGGACACCCTGATGCCGCAGGCTTTTGTTTACGCACATGTGGACCGATACAAAAGTTACCCGCCAACTGCGGCTTGACGCGCCGATCATCCAGGGGCCATTCGGCAGTGGATTGTCGGCGGTCGAGCTGGTGCTCGCGGTGAGCGACAGCGGAGGGTTGGGCTCGTTTGGCGTCCATCACCTCGACGGGGCGGGCATTCGCGACATCGCGGCGCAGATCCGCGCGCGCACGTCGCGCACGTTCGCGCTCAATCTGTGGATACCTCTCGGTGACAGCGACGACCCGCAACTCAGCGACGATCAATGGCGCGCGGCCTGCAAACAACTGCAGCCGTACTTCGAGGCGTTGCGCGTGCCGCTGCCGGTGAGGCCGGCGCGCTTCGGACCCCGCTACGAGGAACAGATCGAGACGGTGCTCGAACTCAAGCCGCCGGTGTTCAGCTTCGTGTTCGGCGTGCCGTCGGCAGGCGTGCTGGATCGGTGCCGCAGCTCCGGCATCCGCACGCTCGGCGCAGCTACCACGGCCGCCGAAGCCAAACTACTGGCGGATGCGGGCGTCGATATGATCGTGGCCACCGGCTTCGAAGCCGGTGGCCATCGTGTGTCGTTCCTGCGGGAACCGGAAGATTGTCTCACCGGCACGCTGTCGCTGGTGCCGCAGGTGGTCGACACGGTGAAGATTCCCGTGATCGCCGCGGGTGGAATGGCTGACGGCCGTGGCATTGCCGCCGCATTGAAGCTGGGGGCGGGCGCCGCGCAGATCGGCACGGCGTTTCTCGCCTGCGAGGAATCAAACGCGTCGCCACTCCACCGCGCCAGACTATTCAGCCCGGACGCGCGCCGCACCACGCTCACCCGCGCATTCACGGGTCGCCTCGCGCGCAGCATTCACAACGATTTCATCGACGCGATGCGCGGCCGGGAGAACGAGTTTGCGACTTACCCCGTGCAGGCCTGGCTCACGGCGCAGATCAAGTCAGCGGCGCTCGCGGCCGGTCGGGCCGATGTGATTTCGCTGTGGTCGGGGCAGGGCGCACCACTGCTCAAGCATCATCGCGCGCGCGAGCTTTTCGGTTTCCTGGCGGCCGACACCGGCCGGGTACTTTCGTAACGCGTAAGGGGACATTCCTGGTTTCTGTGGCTTGCAAGCATCAATAACCAGGAATGTCCCCTTTACGCGGCGCGGTGGGCGCGCGCGAGATATTCCTCGCTCTGCATCTCCGTGAGCCGGCTCGTCGTGCGCTGGAACTCGAACTTGAGCTTCTCGCCCCGGTAGAGCTCGGCCGGCGCGGCCGCGGCGGCCACGATCACGTTCACGCCGCGATCGTAGAATTCGTCGATCACCGAGATGAAACGCCGCGCGGCGTTATCCGCGCTGTCTTCGAACACGGGCACATTGGCTATCAGTACCGACTGGTATTCGCTCGCGATGGCGACGTAATCGGCCGGACTGCGCGGCCCCTCGCACAGCGCGGTGAACTCGAACCAGATGACGTTCTCGCTCTCGCGCACGACCTTGATCTTGCGGCCGTTGACCGTGATCGTACCGCCGGATTCGACGTCTTCGTCGGACAGGTCGTCGAACAGCGCTTCGAGCTGCCTCGGCGTGTCCGCAGCGCCGCTCGGCAGGTAGATCGGCGCGGCGGTCAGCTGGCGCAGCCGGTAGTCGAGGGCTCCATCCACGGCGACGATTTCGCAGTTCTTCTCGATCAGCGCAATGGTCGGCAGGAAGCGATCGCGTTGCAGTCCGTTCTTGTACAGGTCTTTCGGCTTCACGTTGGACGTGAACACCAGGGCCACGCCGCGCGTGAGCAGCGCGCTGAACAATCCGGCCAGGATCATCGCATCGGCGATATCCGAGACGAACAGTTCATCGAAGCAGATGACGCGCGCCTTCTTGGCGATCTTGTCCGCGACGCCATCGAGCGGCGATTGCATTCCCTTGAGCCGTTTCAGGTCGCCGTGCACTTCCTGCATGAAACGATAGAAGTGCGTGCGGCGCCTGGCCGTCAAAGTGAGGCTGGCGTAGAAAAGATCCATGAGCCAGGTCTTGCCCCGGCCCACGCCACCCCAGAGATAAACACCCCGGGGTGCACCCGCGTGGGTGAGCCCGCGCAGCAGGCGTTTGCCGAGCGGCGCGGCGGCTGCTTCTGCCAGTTCCGCCCGCAGGCGCTCGAGTTTAGCGACCGCCGCGAGTTGCGCGGCATCGGCGGTAAATCCACGTTTGGCAATTTCCTGGGCATACAGTTTGCCGAGGACGTCTGGCGCTGAACTCACAACAGTTGGTAGTTAGGACCGGAACCGCCCTCGGGCGTGACCCAGTCGATGATCTGGTACGGGTCCTTGATGTCGCAGGCCTTGCAATGCACGCAGTTGGCCGCGTTGATGTGCAGTTTCTTGCCGCCGGCCTCGTCGTCGACCATTTCATAGACCGCCGCCGGGCAGAAACGCGTGCACGGATTGCCGAATTCGGTGGCGCAGGTGGTCGCGCAGATGTTCTTGTCGCGCACATGCAGGTGCACGGGCTGGACTTCGTCGTGCGCCGTCACCGCGAAGAATACCGAGGAGAGCCGATCGCGCGGCGGCAGGTCGCGATTCTTCCAGTGGCGGTTCGGCGATTCGTACTCGCTGAGCTGCTTCGTCGCCGCGTAGCTTGCGGTATTGCGCAATGTCCACGGCGTGCGTCCGCCCAGCACGCTCTCGAGGGCGGCGTTCAGCATGCCGAGCCACAGGCCGCGCTTGAAGCCGGGCTTCACGTTGCGCGCTTCGTGCAATTCGGCCACCGCCTCCGAGCGGCGCCATTCGGCGTCGAATCCGATGCTGGTGTCGTTGGCCGCGAAGTACTCGGCAGCCGCCATGCCGCAGCGGATCGCCTGGTGGATGCCCTTGATCTTGGGCATGTTGAGCGTGCCGGCGGCATCGCCCACCAGCATCGCGCCCGGCATTTCGAGCTTCGGCATCGATTGCCAGCCGCCGGCGCAGATGCTGCGCGCTCCCGCCGAAAGGATCTCGCCACCCTGCAGGAACGCGTGCATGGACGGGTGATGCTTGAACTGCTGGAACGATTCGAATGGACTGAAGCGCGGATCGATGTAGTCGAGCCCGGCGACGAAACCGACGTAGGCGCGGTTGTCGTTCAGGTGGTAGACGAAACTGCCGCCATAGGTGCGCGAATCGAGCGGCCAGCCGACGGTGTGCTGCACCAGGCCGGGTTGCACGCGCCCGGGCGGGAGCTGCCACAGTTCCTTCATGCCGAGCGCATACGACTGCGGATCGCAGGCCGAATCGAGCTTGTAGCGATTGATGAGCACCTTGGCGAGGCTGCCCCGGCAGCCTTCGGCGATGACGGTGAGTTTCGCATGGACTTCGGGACCCGCCGTGTAGTTAGGGCCGCGGCTGCCGTCGTGCTGGACGCCCATGTCACCGATCTGCACGCCGGCAACGGAGCCGTCGTCGTCGAACAGCGGCAGCGCGGCGGCGAAACCGGCGAATACGTCGACGCCGAGCTGTTCGGCCTGGCCGCCGAGCCAGCCGGCGAGGCCGCCGAGCGAAATGATGAAGTTGCCCTCGTTGTGCAGCGACGGCGGAATCCACGGCACACGCCGCGCGCGCTTGCTGCCCAGCAGCCGGAATTCGTCGCGCGTGACCGGCACCCTGATGGGCAGCGGCGCGCTGCGCCATTCGGGCAGCAGCGCATCGAGCGGCCCGGGCTCCATGACGGCCCCCGAGAGCGAATGCGCGCCGATGGTCGAGCCCTTCTCGAGCACGCAGATGGTGAGCTCGGGGCGCAGCTGCTTCAGGCGGATCGCGGTAGATAGTCCGGCCGGACCGCCACCCACGACGGCCACGTCATATTCCATGACATCGCGTTGCGCGGGACCGGTGTTCACGGCACTCATGCGTTATTTAGGCTGCATCCGGATGGCGCCGTCGAGACGAATCGTTTCGCCATTCAGATAGGCGACTTCGAAAATCGTCTGCACCATGGCCGCGAACTCTTCGGGGCGGCCGAGGCGTGGCGGGAACGGCACCTGCTTGCCCAGGCTTTCCTGCACGTCCGCAGGCATATTGCCGAGCATGGGTGTGCCGAAGATTCCGGGCGCCAGCGACATCACGCGGATGCCGAACATCGCGAGTTCGCGCGCGATCGGCAACGTCATGCCCGCGACCGCGGCCTTGGTGGCTGCGTATGCCGCCTGGCCGATCTGGCCTTCGAAGGCCGCAACCGATGAGGTGTGAATGATCACGCCGCGCTCGCCGTCGGGCGAGGGCGCGTTCTGCTGCATGATGGCCGCCGCGGCCTTGTCGCACAGGAACGTGCCGATGAGATTGATGTGCACGACCTTGGCAAAGAAGTCGCCGGCCATCGGGCCGTTCTTGCCGAGCACGCGGCCCGCGCCGATGACACCCGCGCAATTGACCAGCAGGTTGATGCCGCCCATGGAAGCGCGCGCGGATTCCATGGCAGCGTTCACCTCGGCTTCGGAGGTGACATCGCACTTGGCAAAGCCGGCGTTCTGGCCGAGCGCCGCGGCCGCGGCTTGTCCCGGCCCTTCCTGTACGTCTAACAACGTGACGCGGCCAGTGGCGGCCACGATATGGCGTGCCACGGCATTCCCGAGCCCCGAAGCGCCGCCGGTGACCACGGCGCGCGCATCCGCAATTTTCATGTGATGAAACCCCTGGCCGGATTCCCGAACGCGCACAGCATAGCGAACGACGGTGCCTTACGGCACTTCCCTTACGACACTTCGATGGCGATCGCCGTGGCTTCGCCGCCGCCGATACATAACGACGCGATTCCGCGTCCGCCACCGCGTGCGCGCAAGGCATGTACCAGGGTCGTGACGATACGCGCGCCCGTGGCGCCGATCGGATGGCCCAACGCGCAGGCACCGCCATTGACATTGGTGCGCGCATGATCGAAGCCCACGTCGCGCATGGCCGCCATCGTGACGACCGCGAAGGCCTCGTTCACTTCGAACAGGTCGACGTCGCCCGGCTTCCAGCCGAGTTGGGCCAGCAGCTTCGTGATGGCGCCGGCCGGTGCGGTGGTGAACCACTCCGGTTCCTGCGCGAAACTCGTGAAACCCAGGATGCGCGCCAGCGGCTTGATGCCGCGCCGCTCGGCCTCGGCTGCGTGCATGAGCACGGCGGCCGCCGCACCGTCGGAGATCGAAGACGACGACGCGGCGGTCACCGTGCCGTCCTTGCGGAACGCGGGCTTGAGCGTCGCGATCTTCGCGAGGTCGACGGTGAACGGCGTTTCATCGCGCGCAATGGTGGTTTCACCTTTGCGGCTTTTCACGATTATCGGGACGATTTCCGCAGCGAACGCGCCACCTTCGACGGCCTTGAGCGCGCGCTGCGTCGACTCGGTTGCGAAGGCATCCTGGTCCGCGCGCGAGAAGGAGTACTTCTGCGCGGTGGCCTCGGCGAATACGCCCATGAGCTGCCCGTCGAACGGGCTCTGGAGGCCGTCGTAGAACATGTGGTCGAGCACTTCGCCGTGGCCCATGCGCAGTCCCGCCCGCACCTTGGGCAGTAGATAGGGCGCATTGCTCATCGACTCGAGCCCGCCGGCCACCGCGATCGATACATCGCCGGCGCGGATCTGATCCGCCGCCATCATGATTGCTTTCATGCCGGAGCCGCACATCTTGTTGATGGTGGTCGTGGGCACGCCCTTGGGAATTCCTGCGCCGAGCGACGCCTGGCGCGCGGGCGCCTGCCCCAGGCCCGCGGGCAGCACACATCCCATGACGACTTCCTGAACGTCGCTGCCGGCAATCCCGGCGGCGGCGAGCGCGCCTGAAATCGCGGCGCTGCCGAGCTGCGGCGCGGTTGCCCCCACGAGCGCACCCTGGAAGGCGCCGATCGGCGTACGGACGGCCGCGGCGATGACGACTTTCGAGCTGGAATCATTGGCAGGCATGTGAGTTCTCCATCAATCGCGGCCACGGAGGCCGCGATGCTTGTCTTCGGTCAATCCCGGCCACGGAGGCCGCGATTGAACACATCTATGAATCGATCGGCGATTTCATCGGGCTTTAGCATCGCATCCTCGCGATACCAGTGGCCCATCCAGTTGAGGGCGCCGGCCAGCGCGAACGCGGTCATGCGTGTGTCGCAGGCGCGAATCGAACCGTCGGCGACGCCGGCGTCGATCAGCGCGCGCATGCGCCGGTCGATGCCCGCCTTGAGTAGTTTGATGCGGCGGCTCATCGGCGCGCCCAGGTGCTGGTCCTCGGCGCGCAGCATGCACCAGCCGAAGTCGCCGACAATCGCGGCAGCATAACCGCGGATGAATGCGAACAGCCGTTCGCGCGCCGGTCCGCGCGCACTTTCGCATTCGCCGAGCGTGGCCTGGATCTGCGCGAGGCCCGCCTTGAAGCACTCGAACAGGATGGCTTCCTTGTTCGGTACATATAAATAGAGAGTGGGCTTGGTGACCTTGAGGCTCGCCGCGAGGTCATCGAGCGAGGTCTTGTGATAGCCGCGCTCGCGAAAGGCGCGCGCCGCCGCCAGGATCACCGCGTCCCGCTTGAGCGCGCGGCCTTCGGGGGTGGCGCGCCGCGTCAACCACGGAGAGGCGGAGGAGTCCTTGCGGACCTTGTGGGATTTGGCGATGGCGACAGCCATGGGGTAGGGCGATTCCGGGGTCACGTGTTACTCTTGGGTAACCCATCTTACCAGCCAGTAACATGAAGCCACCAGAGCCAGGTCGGCCCCTGCGGTTCGTCTCCGCCGCGTCGCTGTTCGACGGTCACGATGCCGCCATCAACATGATTCGCCGCCTGCTGCAGTCGGGCGGCGCCGAGGTCGTGCACCTGGGCCACAACCGCAGCGTGGCGGACATCGTGCGCGCGGCGATCGCCGAGGATGCCGACGCCATTGCGGTGAGCAGCTACCAGGGCGGCCACAACGAATACTTTCGCTACATGATCGACATGCTGCGGGAGTCCCGCGCGGATCATATCCGCGTGGTGGTCGGCGGCGGCGGCACGATCTCCCCCGATGAGATCGCCGCGCTCGAAGCGTATGGCATCGCCAAGATCTACACGCCGGAGGACGGCCGCCGCTTAGGTCTCATGGGGATGATCAACGACGTGTTCGCGCGCGTCGGCCGGCGCGATCACGGCGGCCGCGGAGAAGATATTCCAGGTGTCGACGACCACGGCAGCATCGCGCGCGCCATCACCCTGCTCGAAGGCGGCGGCAGCATCGACGGCGGCGATGCCGACGATCTGCGCCGGCAATTGAGCACGCGCGTTGCGGGTTCGCAGCACGCTCCGGTCGTCGGTCTCACCGGCACCGGCGGCGCGGGCAAGAGTTCGCTTACCGACGAACTGTTGCAGCGATTCCTGCGCCAGTTCCCCGATCGTCATGTCGCCGTGGTCGCCATCGACCCGACGCGCCGGCGTTCCGGCGGCGCGTTGCTGGGCGATCGCATCCGCATGAATTCGCTGAGCGCGTCCAATGTGTTCATGCGTTCGCTCGCGACGCGGCGCCAGCACCTCGCAACCAGCGCGGTGCTGTCCGATGTCATTGCACTGTATCGCGCCGTGGGATTCGACCTGATCGTGGTGGAAACCGCCGGCATCGGACAGAGCGACACCGAGATCGTCGATCTCGCTGATCTGTCGCTTTACGTGATGACCGCCGAGTACGGAGCGGCCAGCCAGCTCGAGAAGATCGACATGCTCGACTTCGCCGACATGATCGTGCTGAACAAATTCGAGAAGCGCGGCGCCGAAGACGCGCTGCGCGACGTGCGCAAGCAATGGCGGCGCAATCATCCCGACCGGATGAAGCTGGCCGACGCCGACGTCCCGGTGTTCCCGACCATCGCCAGCCGCTTCAACGATCCGGGCGTGAATCGCCTGTTCCTCCAGCTGTGTACGGCGCTCGATGCCGATAGCGGAAAGCCTGGCCACTGGACCTGCGTGAATGGCGCGCCGCTCGTGCTGGCGCCGCTCGAATTCCGCTCGCGCGATCCGCTCGTGCCGTCGGCGCGCTCGCGCTATCTCGCCGACATTGCGACGCAGGGCCGCGAGGCGCGCCGGCTGTCGGACGCACGGGCGGCCGCGGCGCAGCGCGCGCACGGACTCTATATATCCCTGGAGGCGCTGGGCGATGCGCAATTGCCGGCACCGCTCACGCCGGCTGCGAGCGCAACCACTCAAACGCCCGCGCTCGATACCGTGCGAACCGCGTACAACCGCGCACTGGACGACATCGGCCCGGAGGGCGTCGCCGCCTTGAAAGCATGGCCGGCGCGCGAACAGGCTGTCACTACGCCCGAATATTCTTATACGGTTCGCGGCCGCGAAGTGCGCGGTGAGAACTACTCGGAATCGCTGAGCCACAGCGCGATCCCGAAGATCGTGCCGGCCACCCTGCGCGGCTGGGGCGACACCCTGCGCTTCCTGCAGAACGAAAACCTGCCAGGCGTCTTCCCATTCACGGGCGGCGTGTACCCGTATCGGCGCGAAGAAGAGGACCCGACGCGCATGTTTGCGGGCGAGGGCGCGCCCGAGCGCACCAACCGGCGCTTTCACTACCTGGCCGCCGGGCACGAAGCCACCCGGCTATCTACCGCGTTCGATTCGACCACCTTGTACGGTGAGGACCCGGACCTGCGTCCCGACATCTTCGGCCGCACCGGCAACTCCGGCGTTTCCATCGCGACGCTCGACGACATGAAGCGGCTGTATTCTGGTTTCGACCTGTGCAAACCGTCGACCTCAGTGTCCATGACCATCAACGGGCCCGCGCCGATGATCCTCGCCATGTACATGAACACGGCGATCGATCAGCGCGTTGAGTCCTTCCTGCGCTCCGCGGGACGCTGGCCGCAGGTCGAGTCCGCGCTCGCCAAGATCAAGGACCTGCCGCGCTACCGCGGCGAATTGCCGCCGGGACACGCTGGCGCGGGCCTTGGATTGTTAGGCATGAGCGGCCGGAAGCTGGTCGAGCTGGGCGTGCTGGCGCCGGATGAATACGCGCGCTTGCGCGCCGAGGCACTGTCGCGCGTGCGTGGCACCGTGCAGGCCGACATCCTCAAGGAGGACCAAGCGCAGAACACCTGCATCTTCTCCACCGAATTCGCATTGCGCATGATGGGCGACGTGCAGGAGTTCTTCAGCGCGAATGACGTGAAGAACTTCTACTCCGTGTCGATCTCGGGCTATCACATCGCCGAGGCGGGCGCGAACCCCATCACCCAGCTCGCCTTCACGCTCGCGAATGGCTTCACGATCGTCGAGTACTACATCGCGCGGGGCATGAAGATCGACGACTTCGCGCCGAATCTCTCGTTCTTCTTCTCGAACGGCATGGACGCCGAATACGCGGTGATCGGCCGCGTCGCGCGCCGCATCTGGGCGCGCGCCATGCGCGACATCTACAAGGCCGGGACGCGCAGCCAGATGTTGAAGTATCACATCCAGACATCGGGCCGCAGCCTGCACGCGCGCGAGATCCAGTTCAACGACATCCGCACCACGCTGCAGGCGATGTACGCGCTGTTCGACAACTGCAATTCGCTGCACACCAATGCCTACGACGAGGCGCTGACTACTCCGACGGAGGAGAGCGTGCGGCGCGCGGTCGCGATCCAGCTCATCATCAACCGCGAGCTCGGGCTCAACAAGATCCAGAATCCCTGGGCCGGTTCATATGCGATCGAGGCGTTGACGGACCTGGTGGAAGAGGCGGTGTACAAGGAGTTCGAGTCGTTGGCCGAACGCGGCGGCGTGCTCGGCGCGATGGAGACCATGTACCAGCGCGGCAAGATCCAGGAAGAAAGCCTGCACTACGAAACGCGCAAGCATGACGGCACCTTGCCCATCGTCGGCGTGAACATGTTCCTCAACGAGCACGGTGCGGGTGCATCGACGCCGGTCGCGCCGCTGTTTCGCGCCAGCGACGAAGAACAGCGCGCGCAGGTCGACGCGGTGCATGCCTTCCAGGCGCGCCATGCGAACGAAGCGCCCGTGGCCCTGCAGCGCCTGCAGGAGGCCGCGGCTGCCGGCGGCAATGTATTCGCGGAGCTGCTCGAAACCGTGCAGGTCTGCTCGCTCGGCCAGATAACTCGCGCGCTCTACGAAGTCGGCGGCCAATACCGCAGGCACATGTAGTCAACCGTCGGTGCCGGTCGCCTTTGCTGCCAGGTCCGGCTCGCCTAACTGCTCGAGAATCGCAGCGCGCGACTCATCGCGCAGCCTGAGCGCCGGATCTTCGTTCGGCGCCGCCGCCGGCGTCGGCACGATCGCCGTCCCGTAACGCACTTCCAGCGCGCCCGGGCGCGGCAGCACGCGCGTGGCCGGCATGTTGCGCCGGGTGCCGAGGATCACCGCCGGCACTACCGGGCAGCCGGCGCGCGCCGCGATGGCGAAAGCACCGGTATGAAATTTCCCGAGCCCGACTTCGCTCGTGAACGTGCCTTCGGGGAAAAACACCAGCGAGTGACCGCTGGCGGCGGTGCGCAACACGCGCCGCGCATCGGTGCCGCCCTTATGCCGATTGAACCGATCGACGAATTCAGAACCGATGCGCCGCAGCAGCAGGCCCGCGACGGGCACTTCATTCATCTCGCGCTTGATCACGAATCCGAAGCGCGGTGGCAGGGCTGCGGCCATTACCACGCCGTCGAGGTAGCTGGCGTGATTGGCCACGACCACGCATTGCCCTTTGGGCAGGTTCTCGAGACCCCGCAGGCGCAGCGGCATGCCAGCCAGGAAGAAAAACGTTCGTGCAGCGATGCGGGCGGTGCCGCGGCGCGCGCCCAGGGTTGGCAGCAATATCACCAGCAGGAGCGCGGTCAGGGAGACCGCCAGGAACAGCGCTGCCGTGTAGAGGCCATAGATGAGCCGCAGGGGAACGGAGATCACCGGCGGCCAGGGGGCACGGACGTGGGGCTGGTTCGAGGTCATGTACCTGTTGTTGCTCGCCGGGGCTTCGGTTTCATGTGAACTGGTTCTCTTTATGTTAATGGTTTCGCCGAGCTGTGAAGGTCATCACGCCCGGGCCACTCCCCCCGTCCCCATACTGCCGTGAAGCGTTAATCCGCATACGTATTAAGGCAATCACGTCTTGGTCAAACAAGCTACAGCGTCCAGCGAGACGCCTGCCGCTGACAGCGCCGACTCCACCGTTTCGAAATTTCTCGATGCGGTCTGGATGGAGCGCGGTCTGTCAGCCAATACGCTCGCCGCTTATCGCGCCGACCTGACCGCGCTTGCGCGCTGGTTGGCCGAGCGCGGCACACCCATCATCCAGACCACGCGCGCCGACCTGCTGGGCTTCATTGCCTGGCGAGTCGAAGCGGGTGCGCGACCACGCTCTACCGCGCGCCAGCTGTCCTCGTTCCGTCGTTTTTTCCGCTACTTCGTCCGCGAAGGAGTCATCAAGGATGATCCGACCGCTCAAATTGCGATGCCGAAGATCGGCCGCTCGCTGCCGAAGTCGCTCACCGAAGAAGAGGTCGAGTCCCTGCTCAACGCTCCGGCGATAGCGGACCCGCTGGGTCATCGCGACCGCACGATGCTCGAGGTGCTGTACGCCACCGGACTGCGCGTCTCCGAATTGGTGAACCTAAAGTACAACCAGATCAACACCAACCAGGGTGTCATCCGGATCCTGGGCAAGGGCAATCGCGAGCGCCTGATTCCGCTCGGCGAAGAAGCCGTGCGCTGGTTGACGGACTTCGTGCGCGCCCCGCGCAGCGAGATCCTGCTCGACCGCACCACCGACTACCTGTTCCCGACACGTCGCGGCGATCGCATGACGCGCCAGGCGTTCTGGCACATCATCAAGCGCTACGCGCGCAAAGCGGTCATCGACAAGGAACTGTCGCCGCACACGTTGCGTCACGCATTTGCAACGCACCTGCTCAACCATGGCGCCGATTTGCGCGTGGTGCAGATGCTGCTCGGTCACTCCGATCTTTCGACCACGCAAATCTACACGCACGTGGCCCGCGAGCGCATGAAAGAGATGCACGGGACGCACCACCCGCGCGGTTGATGGGTTTTCGGCGGCGCGAGGCCGCCGCTGCGTGATTTGCCCAACCGCCATTTGCTAAGCTTCGGCGCCTCCGGGCACGCGAACTTCGCAGGTTCGGGCCGGTCGAATCGCTATTCCCCAAGTTCAGGCCCCAAGCCGAGTCGTGCGCATGACACTCAATTCCTTTCGCGACCGCGCCCTGGCCGTCATCGGTACGCTGCTGAGCAGCGTTGCGCTCGCGCAATCCGGTGTCGCGGCAAATCCGGTGGTGCCGGCGCCAGCGCCGGCCGCCACCAAGGCTGATCCACGCGCCACCATCGTCAACAAGATCGATGGCCTCAAGCTCGAAGACGTGCGCATGTCGCCGGTCAACGGCATCTACGAAATCACGCGCGGTTCGGAAATCAGCTACACCTCGGCCGATGGACGCTACGTCATCCTCGGCGACATGTACGACATCGACGGCGATGCCAACATCTCCGAGAACCGCCGCCGCGGAATTCGCGCGCGCATGATCGACAGCGTGCCGGAATCCGAAATGCTGGTGTTCTCGCCGAAGGATCCGAAGTACACGATCACCGTGTTCACCGACATCGACTGCGGCTATTGCCGTCGGCTGCACTCGCAGATCGCCGAGTACAATCGCCTCGGCATCCGCGTCCGTTACATGTTCTTCCCGCGCTCTGGGCCCGACACCGAGTCCTGGCACAAGGCCGAGTCCGTGTGGTGCGCTGCGAATCGCAACGATGCGCTCACGCGCGCCAAGAACGACGAAGCCGTCAAATCCACCAAGTGTCCCGCCGGCATCGTCGCGCGCGACTACGAGCTCGGACACAAGCTCGGCGTCGAAGGCACTCCGGCGATCTTCCTCGCCTCGGGTGAAATGCTGCCGGGTTATGCCCCGCCAGGGCAGCTCGCGAAGTATCTGAAGACGGGGAAGATGTAAGGGACGCTCGCGCAGTATCTGTAGGCGGGGAAGAACTGATCGGTCACTCGATTTACCGTGGCGGTTTTTACTGCGCAGGCGCAGCGGTCGTGACGACGCCCTTGCCGTCCTTCTGGGTGAACGTGACGTCGTAGTCCTGGTGGAAGGGCAGCGCGGTGGCGGTGCCTTCGTACCTGGACAGGTACCCGTTGAACATGATGTCCGTACTGACGCCAGCGGCAGGAACCACCTTCACTAGCGGCCAGTACTTCCACGCCCCGACCACTGCCTGCACGGCCGCAAAGAACTGCGGGTAGTCGGTCGGTGCCTCGAGTGCCGTGGAGTCGGTGACGACGCCGTGCTCGTCGACCACGACACGCACGCGCACCGTCATCGGTAGCAGGTTCGCGGCGAGCAGCTCCGGCGGGTAGACAGGCGCTTCGTTCTCGTTGAACGGCACCGGCGCAACCCACTGCTCGTTGCTCGCCGTCGCATAGCTTTGTTCGTCGGCCGCTTTGACTGTGGTCATCGCGACGTCGCCGGACCGTGGGAGATTGACCTTCAGCGCCTGTTGCGTGGCGCAGGCCACGAGCAACAGCGCAAACAACATCGGCAATGAACCATCAGACGGAATCGAGACGGCTTTCGCGCGCATGTGTGTCGCTCCTGTCGGCCAATCCAACGGAGGGACAGCATACATCCGACGGTCGGCGGCAGTGGCCGTTTCAGCTTTTCAGAATGGCGACGGCCACGCACACGAAGGCGATGAAGTTCAGCAGCGCGCTCGCGGCGTGCGAAAGCTCCCATCGATCGCGGAGCTGCTCCCAGTCTTCGGGGGCTTCGGTCCAGTTGTTCGTGCGGCGATTGACCGGGAAGGTGAACAGCCAGAACACCACCTGCGTCAGCAGGATGGCGAGGAAAGCTGGCATGTCGGCACAATGCCGGCGCGGGTGTGTTTCCAGATCGTGTGCTGGCGGGCGCCGGCAGAGTGGGTGGTTTGAAAGTACTATCCGCCGCAATCCGACGGCGTGGCCGATCAGCGGAAGTTGTTAGCGAGGTGAGCTTGATCTTGCGCGGCCGGCGCCGCGCGAAGCCCACTCACATCTCCAGCAGCTTCTTCTTATCCGCCACACCTTCGAACTGCTTCGCATCTGGCGGAGCGGGTTTCTTCTCCGTAATGACCGGCCACTTCTTGGCCAGGTCCGCGTTCAACTTCTTGAACTCTTCCTGGCCCGTGGGCACTTCATCTTCGGAGAAGATCGCTTCCACCGGGCACTCCGGCTCGCACAGCGTGCAGTCGATGCATTCTTCCGGATCGATCACGAGGAAGTTAGGGCCCTCGTGAAAACAGTCGACCGGGCACACCTCGACACAGTCGGTGTACTTGCACTTGATGCACGATTCCGTGACCACGAACGCCATCGATCGATTCCTCGGGAGTTGCCGGCAAGGGCCGGATTTTGCGGGCCGCTATTCTGCCCGAACAGGGGGACTCGCTGCACCGATTCCCGGAAACCTGCGCTGCATTTCCGCCACATGGTGGTGCTCGACACCCGCGGCACGGTCTTCCACAAAGCGGCGCAGTGCGAATTCGGTGCTCGGAAACGCCAGGTCGTTCCAGGGAATTTCCTGCTCGGTCACGAGCCTCACTTCCAGGCTCTCGTGCGTGACCCCGAAGTCGGGGGCCAGCATGCGCGCGCGGAAAAACACATGAACCTGGCGCGCGTGCGTGACGTTGGCGAGCAACAGCAGGCTGCCGATCGCAACGTCGATCTGCGCTTCTTCGCGCGCTTCCCGTGCAGCGCCGGCCTCGAGGGTTTCGTCGTTTTCCATAAAGCCGGCGGGAATCGTCCAGAAGCCGAGGCGCGGCTCGATGCCCCGTTTGCAGATCAGGATACGGCCCTGATACTCGGGCACGCTGCCCACGACGATCTTCGGATTCAGGTAATGGATGGTCCCGCAGTCCTCGCAAACGTGGCGCGGCAGCAGGTCGCCCTCTGGAACTTTAAGGACGACTCGCGAGCCACAGTTGCTGCAGAAATTCATCGGTTGAATGGTGCCGGGAGAGGGAATCGAACCCACACGCCTTATAAGGGCAACGGATTTTGAGTCCGCCGCGTCTACCAGTTCCGCCATCCCGGCGCGGGGCGGGGAGTATAGCCATCACTTTCCGGGCTTGCGACCTTTCGAAGCCGAGGGGCATCTAGGCCCTGTTCCAGATAAAGAATGGCAATGCAAAGACTCGCGGACATAGATATTTCAGCCGATGAGCTGGCCGCGGCACGCGCCGGTGACGCGGCGGCAAGAGGCGCGCTGTTCGAGCGGCTGGCGCCACCGACGCTTGCCATCATCCGGCGCCTGGTGGCCCAGCGGGCGATGGCCGAGGACCTCCTGCAGGACACCTTGATCGCCATGTACGAGCACCTCGATGACTTTCGCGGCGAGGCGCCGTTCGGCATCTGGGTGCGCAAGATCGCCGTCAGTCGCTGCCTCATGGCGTTTCGTTCGCCCTGGCATCGCGCCCGGGTTGCGCTCGAATCGTGGACCGAGGAGGCCTGGGCCGGCCCGCCCGACAGCGTTGCGAGCACCTCCGATCTCATCGATCTCGATCGCGCGCTGGCCAGGCTTTCGCCGGTGACGCGCACGGTAGTCTGGTTGTACGACGTCGAAGGCTGGTCACACGAAGAGATCGCCAACAGCGCAGGCCGCACGGTGAGTTTTTCCAAGTCGCAGCTGGCGCGCGGTCACGCGCGGCTGCGCAACGATCTGATCGCGCCCGCCCACTCGGGTCTCGGCGCGGCGCTCGGGAGTGAGTTCGATGGACACTGACGTGAATGATGCTGAACTGATCGCGCGCCTCAAGCGGCTCGACCTGAGTGCCGGCGCTGCGAGCCCGCCCTTCGGCTACGACACCATGCTCGAGCGGCATGGCGCGAAGCAGGCCCGGGCCCGCCGCCGCCAATCCCTCGCGCGCGGCACCGCCAGTGTGTTGGTGGTGGCGCTGGTCGCGGCGAGCGTGTGGCGCCTCGACCAGCGCGTTCCCGCCGAACCAGAAGCGCGTTCGGCCACCGCCGCGGTCGCGACCGCGCCGCCGCAGCCGCGCATCGTGCGCGCGAACACCTATCTCGGCGTCGCGGCGCTCGAAGATCACATCGCGAGCTTCGATGACGCGCTCACCGACGCGCGCCTGCGCGGCGGCAGCGCCGAAGTGGCGCGGCTCGAACGCACGCGTAACGAACTGCTCGATTCATATGCACAGGTGCGCTACGCCGAAATGGTCAGCGCAAATTTTTGACCGGAGACGCCATGAGAAAGTTGCTGCTGGTTTGTTTGTTAGGCATGAGCACGGCCTGCATCGCGCAGACCGTGACGACGGAGAAGGGCCTGAGGGCCGACGATGCGCGGCGCCCGGTCGATGAACGCAAGCGGGCTTCGGAAGACGCACAGCGCACCGCCGACGAGGACAAGAAGCGCGCCGAACTCGATGCGGCGCGCGCGCGCCTCGACAAGGCGACTCGCGAAGTGATGGAACTGTCGACGGATCTCGCGACCAACTCGCGCGGCGACACGATGTTTTTCCGCACGGATCGCCGCGCAGTACTCGGTGTGCAGATCGATCCGCAGAGCGGCAAGGAAGGCGCGCGCGTGCGCGGCGTCAGTCCGGGGAGCCCGGCCGCCGAAGCCGGTCTGCAGACCGGGGACGTGATCGTCTCGCTCGACGGCAAGACGGTCGCCGGCGGCGATAACGCGGGCCGTGCGTTGGTAGATCAAATCCGCAGCGTGAAGCCCGACCAGAAGATGAAAGTGCGGGTGATCCGCTCCGGCAAGAACAAGGACCTGATCGTGATCGCGCGGCCGTTCAGCCGTGGCCCGGGATTCGACGAGCGTGCGTTCAACATGCAGATGCCTGAGATGATCGGCCCCATGACCGGCATGGCCGGCATGCAGGGCGGGCCCATCGTCCGGCAATTCCGCTTCAATTTCCCCGATGAGTTCGGCGGCATGGAACTGGCGAGCATCACGCCGAAACTCGGCGCGTATTTCGGCGCCACCGACGGCGTGCTGGTCGTTCAGGCGCCGGAGAACGGCGCGCTCAAGCTCGAAGACGGCGACGTGATCCAGGCCATCGACGGCCGCAAGCCCGATGACGGCACGCACGCGCTGCGCATCCTGCGTTCGTATTCGGCCGGCGAGAAACTGAATCTCACCGTGCTGCGACAGCGCAAGCCGGTAACGCTTGCCGTGACGATGCCGGAACGTCCTGAATTGCAGGACTTCATCGACGGCATGCCACCAGTGCCGCCGGTACCGGTGGCGCCGCCAATGCCACCCGCGCCGATCCCGGGCGGCAGCGGCACCGACGAATAGGCGACTTCCTCAAATGATGATGGGAGCCATGGCGGTAAACTCGCTGCCGTGCGCCGCGCCGACTTTCACTACGAACTGCCCGAAGAACTGATCGCCCAGCAGCCGCTCGCCGAACGCTCGGCGAGCCGCCTGCTGAGCCTCGACGGTGCCACCGGCGCACTTTCCGACCGCCAGTTCCGCGATCTGCCGCAGTTCGTGACGCCCGGCGATCTGCTCGTGTTCAACGACACGCGCGTGATTCCCGCGCGCCTGTTCGCGCTCAAGGAATCCGGCGGCAAGGTCGAGTTGCTGCTCGAGCGGCCGCTTCCGGCGGCCGGCGCGCTGGTGCACGCGCGCGCCAGCAAACCGCTGCGTCCGGCGATGCAGCTGCAGAGCCGCGGCGGCACGATCCATATCGTCGAGAAGCGCGGTGACCTGTGGGTGGTCGAACTACCCGAGCCGGCGCTGGCGTTCTTCGAGCGCTACGGCCAGATGCCGCTGCCGCCCTACATCCGGCGCGAACCCGACGCAGCCGACAGCACGCGTTACCAGAGCCTGTTCGCCCGCAAGCGCGGTGCCGTGGCGGCGCCCACCGCGAGCCTGCACTTCGACGAGGCGCTGCTGGCCGCCCTCGACGCGCGCGGCGTGCAGCGAGCTTTCATCACGCTGCACGTGGGCGCCGGCACGTTTCAGCCGGTGCGCACGGATGCGGTGGGTGCGCATGTCATGCACGCGGAGTTCGTGGAGGTGAGCGCGGCGGCTTGTGAGACCATCGCGGCCGCGAAGGCGCGCGGCGCGCGTGTGATCGCGGTGGGCACGACCGTCGTGCGCGCGCTGGAAAGCGCAGCGGGTGGCGGGTTACTGGCGCCCTTCATCGGCGATTCGTCGCTGTTCATCGTGCCGGGATTTCGTTTCAAAGTTGTCGATGCCATGGTCACCAATTTCCATCTGCCGGAATCGACGCTGCTGATGCTGGTCAGCGCCTTCGCGGGTCGCGATGCCGTGCTCGCGGCGTACGCGCATGCGGTCGCGCAGAAGTACCGCTTCTTCAGTTACGGCGACGCGATGTTTGTGACGCCCGCGCCCGGCGCCCACGCGTGACGGTCCTGAGATGACAGCCAACTTCACCTTGTTAGGTACTGCCGGCGCCGCGCGCCGCGGCCGGCTCGAGCTGGCGCACGGCGTGGTGGAAACGCCGGCGTTCATGCCCGTTGGCACGTATGGCACGGTCAAGGCGATGACGCCCGAGGAACTCACCGGCCTTGGCGCCGAAATCGTGTTGGGCAATACGTTTCATCTCATGCTGCGTCCCGGCAACGAGATCATGCGCGCGCATGGCGGGCTGCACGGCTTCATGCATTGGGACAGACCGATCCTCACGGATTCGGGTGGCTTCCAGGTGTTCAGCCTCGAGAGCTTGCGCAAGATCACGGAGGAGGGTGTGCAGTTCCGTTCGCCGATCGACGGCGCCGCGGTGCGGCTCACGCCCGAAGATTCCATGGACGTACAGCTTGCGCTGGCGTCCGACATTGCGATGGCGCTCGATGACTGCACGCCGTATCCCGCGACCGAACAACAGGCGCGCGACTCGATGGAACGCTCGATGCGCTGGGCTGCGCGCAGCCATGCGCACTATTACCGCGGCCCGGCACCGGGCGAGTTGTTTGGCATCGTGCAGGGCGGCATGCACTTGAACCTGCGCCTCGCATCGCTCGAAGCGCTGCAGAAGCTCGAATGGAAGGGATTTGCGGTCGGAGGCCTTGCGGTCGGCGAGCCCGAAGAAGACCGGTTGCGGGTGCTCGAGGGATTGTTGCCGCACATGCCGGCCGACCGGCCGCGTTACCTGATGGGCGTCGGCCGCCCGCAGGACATCATTGCCGCCGTCCTGCGCGGCATCGACATGTTCGATTGCGTGATGCCGACGCGGCATGCGCGCAATGGCCACCTGTTCACCTCACAAGGCGTGGTGAACATCCGCAACGCCGCGCACCAGGCCGATACCGGCCCGCTCGATCCCGCCTGCGCCTGCTACACCTGCCGCAACTACTCGCGCGCGTATCTGCGCCACCTCGATCGCTGCGGTGAAATCCTCGGCAGCCGCCTCAACACCATCCACAACCTGCACTACTACCTCGAGCTCATGCGGCGCTTGCGCGCAGGGATCGAAACCGGATCGCTGGATGCGGTGATACGCCGTTACGTGCTGGAACCGGCGGGAGGCACGCAAGTCTCTGTGGCATAAATTTTTTTTTCGGCCAAAATACGCGCCCGCGCCGCTATGCGGCGTCGATTTTTCCGCCACGCGTGAGATAACACCATGAATTCATTGATCCCCGACGCAATGGCCCAGGCCGCAGGCGGCGCCGGCGCGCCGGCCTCCGGGCTGCCCATGTTCGTGATGATGGGCCTTTTCGTCGTCATCTTTTATTTCCTGCTGATCCGTCCGCAGCAGAAAAAGCAGAAAGAACACCAGGCCATGCTCACCAAACTCGCGGCCGGAGACGAGGTCGTCACGGCGGGCGGCATCCTGGGGCGCATCGTCGAGGTCGGCGACAATTTCATCACCCTCGAGATCGCCGACAACGTGCGTATCAAGGTGCAGCGCTTCCAGGTCACCTCCCTGGTGCCGAAGGGCACGCTCAAGGGAGCCTGAGACCAACCCATGCTCGAGTACGCGCGCTGGAAGTATTGGCTCGTCGCGGCGGTGTTGGCCGTGGCGTTGCTGTTTGCCCTGCCTAACGTCTTCGGCGACGACTACGCGCTGCAGCTGGCGCGCAAGGATCGCACCGCGATGGATGCCACGCAGATGGCGAAAGTTGCGCAGGTCCTCAAGGACAACGGCGTCCCCTACAAGCGCATCTATCTCGATCGCGGCAACACGATGGTGCGCTTCGCGGACAACGAAACGCAGCTGCACGCACGCGACGTCGTCAAGAACGACAAGAACGGTCTCACCAAGGACTATGTGAACGCGATGTCGTACGCGTCGCGCGCGCCGTCGTGGCTGCAGGTGCTGGGTCTGCGCGCCATGCCGCTCGGCCTCGATCTGCGCGGCGGCCTCTATCTTCTCTACCAGGTGGACGTGAACGGCGCGGTCGCGAAGCTGTTGAACACCTACGAGCAGGACTTCCGCCGCGCGCTCAATGCCGAAGAGATCACCCTGGTCGACATCGGCTCGCTCACGGTCGATTCAGACATCCCGAACGGCCTGCGCGTGCTGTTGCCGCGCGGCGCGGATACGGCGAAGGTGCGCGATGCGATCAAGAAGTCGCACCCGGATCTCGGCTGCCGCGACGCAGTAGTCAACGAGGGCGCGGCCGTCGACTGCGTGCTCACGCCGCAGCAGGTGCGCGAGCGGCGCGACTTCGGCATCTCGCAGAACATCACCACGCTGCGCAACCGCGTCAACGAGCTCGGCGTCTCAGAACCCGTGGTGCAGCGCCAGGGTATCGATCGCATCGTGGTCGAACTACCCGGCGTGCAGAACTCGGCGGAAGTGAAGGACGTGCTCGGCAAGGTGGCCACCCTCGAATACCGGATGGTCGATCCGCGTCCCGCGCCGGCCAAGGGACCGGCGCCGCTCGGGACCAAGGCCTACGATCGCAAGGAAGGCGGCAGGATCCTGCTGAAGCGCGACATCATCGTCACCGGCGACCAGCTCATCAACGCCACCGCCACGACCGGGCAGCAGGGACCGCAGATCGACATCACACTCGACAGCGCTGGCGGCGACGAGATGCTGCGCAATACGCGCGCGAATCTCGGCAAGCCGATGGGCGTCGTGTTCATCGAGCAGCGGCGCGAGACCGTCATGGTCAACGGCCAGGAGGTCCAGCGCGACATCAAGGAAGAGCGCGTGATCAACGTCGCCACCATCAATGGCATCTTCGGCAATCGCTTCATGACCACCGGCCTCACGATGGCCGAGGCGCGCGAGACCGCGCTGCTGCTGCGTGGTGGTGCGCTCGCGACGACCATCTCGATCGCCGACGAACGCACCATCGGCCCCAAGCTCGGCCAGGAAAATATCCGCAAGGGCGTGACCGCGCTGGTGGTCGGCATGGCCGCACTGTTCATCTTCATGATCATCTACTACCAGCTGTTTGGCGTGGTCGCCGACCTGGTGTTGCTGGCCAACGTCGTGTTGTTGAGCGCCTTGCTGTCAATGCTCGGCACCGCGCTGTCGTTGCCGGGTATCGCCGGCATCATCCTGACCGTCGGCATGGCGGTCGACGCCAACGTGCTGATCTACGAACGCATCCGTGAAGAACTGCGCAACGGCGTGTCTCCACAGACGGCCATCCGGGCGGGCTTCGAGAAGGCGTTCTCCGCGATTCTCGATTCCAACGTCACGACGATGATCGCGGGCATCGTGCTGTGGATATTCGGCACGGGCGCGATTCGCGGCTTCGCCGTCGTCCTGACACTCGGCATCGGCACGTCGATGTTCACGTCGCTCATGGGCTCGCGCGCCTTGTTGACCCTGATGTTCGGCGGCAAGCGCAAGGTCGCTAGCCTCTCGATCGGCTGAAGCTTAATAGGCAGGTACCGTGGAATTTTTTCACAAGAAGACTAGCTTCCCGTTCATGGCCACGCGCAAGGTGTGGTACACGCTGTCCGCCGTCTTGATGATCGGCAGCTTCGTGTCGTTCTTCGCGCTCGGGCTGAATTTCGCCATCGAGTTCACCGGCGGCATCAGCGTCGAGGCCAACTTCCCGACCAATGCGAAGATCGACGCGATTCACGCGGCCGTGGTCAAGGCGGGTTATCACGAGCCTTCGGTGTCCACCTTCGGTTCCTCGCGCGACATCACGATCCGCCTGCAGTCGACCGGCGAAACCGCCGAAGTGCTGCGGCCCAAGTTCGTCGCGATCCTGACCTCGGTCGATCCCCAGGCGCAGATCTCCAAGCTCGAAGTGGTCGGCCCGCAAGTCGGCGACGAGCTGCGTGACGCGGCCATCAAGTCGCTGGCGATCACGCTGGCGCTGATCGCGCTCTACATCATCCTGCGGTTCCACACCTGGCGGCTGTCGCTCGGCGCCATCCTTGCCGTGATGCACGATCCGATCCTGGTGCTGGGCGTGTTCTCCGTCACGCAGACGCCGTTCGACCTGGCGGTGGTCGCGGCCATCCTCGCCGTCATCGGTTATTCGCTCAACGACACCGTGATCGTGTTCGATCGCATCCGCGAGACGTTCGAGAAGAATCGGCGGCTGCCGTCGGACCAGGTGCTCGACCAGGCGATCAACCAGACCCTCTCTCGCACCATCATGACCAAGGTGGTCACCTCCATCGTCGTCGTGGCGTTGCTGTTGCTGGGCGGATCGGCGCTACGCGGCTTCTCCGAGGCGCTGCTGATCGGCATCATCGCGGGCACGTACTCGTCGATCTACATCTCGAGTTCCATCGCGCTGTCGTTCGGCCTCAAGTCCGAACACGTCTTCCCGCCGGTACGGAAAGACGCGATTGATGAAATGCCTTGATGCCTCGTCCTGATGCGCAATAGATGATCGAACTGCTCAGCGACCCGCAAGCGTGGATAGCTTTCATCACGCTATCGGCGCTGGAGATAGTCCTCGGCATCGACAACATCATCTTCATTTCGATTCTCGTGAGCCGGCTGCCGCCGGAACGGCGCGAATCCGCGCGAATTACCGGTCTCGCGCTCGCGATGCTCACGCGCATTGCGCTGCTGTTTTCCATCGTCTGGCTCACGCGGCTCACCAAGCCCTGGTTCAGCATCCTCACGCAGGAGTTCTCCGGGCGCGACATCATCCTGTTGTTAGGCGGCCTGTTCCTGCTCGCCAAGAGCGTCACCGAGATTCACGGCACACTCGAAGGCGCCGAGGACGCACGCAAGACGCGCGTGTTCGCGAATTTCATCGCCATCGTCGTGCAGATCGCCATCATCGACATCGTGTTCTCGCTCGATTCGGTGTTCACCGCGGTCGGCCTCGCCAAGCCCGACCAGTTGCCCATCATGGTGGCGGCCATCGTGCTCGCCATCGGCGTGATGATGTGGGTGTCGGGCTCGATCGGCGCCTTCATCGACCGGCACCCCACCATCAAAATCCTGGCACTGGCATTCCTTATTCTGGTCGGCGTGGTGCTGGTGGCCGATTCCTTCCACTTCGATGTACCAAAGGGTTACCTGTACTTCGCCATGGCGTTCTCGGTAGGCGTCGAAATGGTGAATATCCGCCTGCGACGCCTCATCGACGAGCGCCGCAACAAGCGCGACGAGAGTGAAGGCGGGTAGCGCGCGCGCAATCCCGCTCGCTTAACGCAGGCGGGCTCCCTACAATCCGGCGATTACAAAAATGCGGGGTCCCCGATGAGATGGCGTACCAAGTCCATTGATCAGGTCCAAACCGAGTTCGACCGCGGTGAGCTCAAACGCTCGCTCGGTGCGATTCACCTGGTGTTGTTCGGCATCGGTTGCATCATCGGTGCCGGCATCTTCGTCCGCACCGGCACCGCCGCGGCGCTCTATGCCGGCCCGGCCGTCATGCTCTCATTCGTCATCGCGGGCGTGGTCTGCGCATTCGCCGGACTGTGTTACGCCGAACTCGCCTCGATGCTGCCGGTCTCCGGTTCCGCGTATACCTACGCGTACACCACCGTCGGCGAATTCGGCGCGTGGATCATGGGCGCGTTGCTGCTGCTCGAATACGCACTCGCCGCCTCGGTAGTCGCGGTGGGGTGGTCGGGGTATGCAGTCAGTCTGCTGCACGACATCGGGCTCAACATCCCGGCCGAATTCACCCAGGCCGTTGGCAAACTCGTGATCGCGCATGCGTCGAGTTTCAGCATGACCGATCCGGTAGTCAGCCTGAACGGTGTGACCGCGCACCTCACCGACGGTTCTGCCGTGCAGTTCCTGTCGCAGGGCAAGGCCACCATCACCGGTGCCTTCAGCACGGCCCTGGCTCAAAACGATGTGATCGATCAGGCCAAGACCGGTGGGTATGCGCTCATCAACGCGCTCGACGTTGCCGTGAATGCCGACAGCCAGGCGGTGTTGGCCGAAGCGACCAAGGTCATGGATCCGGTGACCACTCATCTGCGCGACCTGCCCATCGGTACCCAACTCGTCGTGCCCAGTGGGCAAATAGTGCAACTGCCGCTCGCGACGATCGTGCCGGTCGATCCGGCCGCGGTGGTCACCTCGCTGTTCAACCTGCCGGCGGTGTTCATCACGCTCGCGGTGACCATGCTGCTGGTGATCGGCGTGTCCGAGTCCGCGACCGTCAACAACATCATCGTGGCCATCAAGGTGACCGTCATCATCGCGTTCATCGCGGTGGGTGCTTTCTTCGTCAACACCGACAACTGGCATCCGTTCATTCCCGAGCCAACCGGCGTCGAGAATCAATTCGGCATGGACGGTGTGATTCGCGCGGCCACGATCGTGTTCTTTGCCTACATCGGCTTCGAAGCGGTCTCGACCGCGGGCCAGGAAGCGAAGAATCCGCGCAAGGACATGCCTATCGGCATTCTCGGTTCGCTGATCGTCTGCACCATTCTCTACATGGCCACGGCCGCGGTGCTCACCGGCGTGGTGTCGTTTACCAAGCTCAACGTCGCGGCACCGGTTGCGACTGCGGTGGACACCTTCGGGCCGCAATGGGGCTGGCTCGCCAAGTGCATCAAGATCGGCGCGATCGCGGGTCTGTCCTCTGTGGTGCTGGTGCTGATGTTCGGCCAGACCCGCGTGTTCTATTCCATGTCGCGCGACGGTCTGATGCCGAGGGTGCTCGCCAAGGTGCATCCGAAGTTCAAGACGCCGTGGATCAACACGTTGATCGTGGGCGTCGTCGTTTCCCTGGCGGCAGCGGTCTTCGACATCAACTACCTCGGCGATCTGACCTCGGTGGGAACGCTGGTCGCCTTCGGCCTGGTGTGTTTCTCGGTGATCTGGTTGCGATACAAGCGGCCCGATCTGCCGCGCCACTTCAAGGTGTGGGGTTATCCCGTCATACCTGGAATCGGCGTCGTGCTGTGCTTCGTGCTGGCCTGGATCGGCGTCGAGCACTCGGTGCGCGTATGGTTCGGCTGGTTCCTGCTCGGGACAGTGGCGCTGTATTTCTGCTACCCGTACTGGGTCAGCCCGCTGCGCGCGAAGGCGCCCGCGGAGAAACCGGCTAGTTAGGTGCCGCGCAGGCTGGCAGGCGCGTGGAGCGAAATGGCCGCCACCAGCTCCGCGTAGACCTTCGGCGTGCCGGCGATGATGTGGCCGCCCTGCTCGTATTTTTCGCCGAAGATGGTGCCGACGCGGCCGCCCGCTTCGGTGATGAGCAGCGTGCCCGCCGCCGTGTCCCAGGGCTTCAAGCCGATCTCCCAGAATCCGTCGACGCGGCCCGCGGCCACGTACGCAAGATCGAGCGCCGCGGCGCCCGGGCGGCGTATCCCGGACGCCTTCAACATCACGGCCTTGAGCATCGCGAGATATTCGTCGAGATAGGGCGCGTCTACGCGGTAGGGAAAGCCGGTGGCGATCAGCGCGCCTTCGAGCGTGATCTGCTTGCTGATACGCATCTTGCGGCCTTCGACCTGTGCACCATCGCCCCGCGAGGCGGTGAACAATTCCTGGCGCATCGGATCGAACACCACCGCGTGTTCCAGTCGGCCGCGGATCTGGCAGGCGATCGAGACCGCGAAGGTCGGGAAGCCGTGCATGAAGTTAGTCGTGCCGTCGAGCGGATCGATGATCCACACCACTTCGCTATCGCCCGATGCGCCGCTTTCCTCGGCGAGGATGGCGTGATCCGGGTGCAACCTGCGGATGGTCTGGATGATGTCGGCTTCGGCGGCCTTGTCGACCTCGGTCACGAAGTCGTTGCGGCCCTTGCTTTCGACCTGGACGGACTCGAGGCGCGGAATGGCGCGGACGATGATGTCGCCGGCGCGACGCGCGGCTTTGACCGCGATATTGAGTAGGGGCTGCATCGGGCGAGGAGGGCTCGGCAAAAAGGGTCGCTATGATACAGCCCATGCCCCTCGCCGCCATTCGCATCGTGCTGGTCGAGCCTTCCCACCCCGGAAACATCGGGGCGGTGGCGCGCGCGATGAAGAACATGGCGCTGTCCGAGCTCGTGCTGGTGCGTCCGAAGTCGTTTCCGCACCCGGAAGCCACGGCGCGCGCCTCGGGCGCGGACGATCTGCTGGCGCGCGTACGCGTGGTCGACAGCGTGAGCGACGCGGTCGCCGACTGCGGTTTCGTTGCTGCCACGACCTCGCGGCCGCGCGACCAGAACTTCCGCGCGCTCGATCTGCACGAGGCCGCGGTGAATATTTTCGGCAAGAGCGAACTCACGCCCGCTGCGGTGTTGTTTGGTGCCGAGCGCACCGGCCTCACCAACGAGGAGCTGGCGCTCGCGCACCTGCTGATCCGCATCCCGGCGAATCCCGAGTATCCCTCGCTCAATCTCGGCATGGCGGTGCAGCTCGTGTGCTACGAGCTGTTTCGCGCCGCGGGCTCTCCGGCGAGCGAGCGGCCGTTGTCCGAACTGCCGGTGCCGCTGGCCGCCGGGACGGACATGGAGCGCTTCTACACACACCTGCAGCAGGTGATGGACGAGGTGGAATTCAAGGATCGCACCACCGGCGGCACGCAGCTGATGACGCGCGTGCGGCGGCTGTTCCAGCGCTGCGAGATGGATCAGAACGAGGTCAACATCCTGCGCGGCTTCCTGACCTCGGTGCAGAGCAAGCGCAGGCCCGCGGGACCGCGATGACTATCTACCTCGACTACGCCGCGACCACGCCGATAGACCCGCGCGTCGCGGCGGTGATGTCCGGGTGCCTCACCGATCCGGCCGCGCAGGCGAACGCGGCGTCGTCGACGCACGGGCTGGGCCTGGCCGTGCACGAACGGATCGAGGCGGCCCGCGGCGAGCTGGCCTCACTCATCGGCGCCGCGCCGCGCGAAATCGTGTTCACCTCGGGTGCGACCGAGGCTAACAATCTGGCCCTGCTGGGTGCGGCGCGCGCGGCCCGTCGCGCGGCGGGGCGCGGCCACATCGTAAGCAGTCGCAGCGAGCACAAATCCGTGCTCGACGCCTGCGCGCAACTGGCGCGCGACGGTTTCGCGGTCACGCTGGTAGAGCCCGATTCCGGCGGCCGCGTGCAGCCCGAGGCGGTGCGATCGGCGTTGCGCGCCGACACGCTGCTGGTGTCGCTGATGCTCGCCAACAATGAAATTGGCGTGACGAATGACATCGTGGCGGTGGCTGCATTGTGCCAACCAAGAGGCGTGCTGCTGCATACCGACGCATCGCAGGCGGTGGGCAAACTACCCGTCGACGTCGATCGGCTCGGCGTCGATTTTCTCGCGTTCACCGCGCACAAGTTCTACGGCCCGAAGGGCATCGGTGCGTTGTATGTGCGCGAGGCGGCGCGGCCGCGGATCGCGCCCATCCAGTTCGGCGGCGGACACGAGCGGGGCCTGCGTTCCGGGACGTTGCCCACGCACCAGATTGCGGGCTTCGGCGCCGCGGCTGCCCTGGCACGCAGGCAGGGCGAAGGCGACGCCGCGCACGCGCGCGACCTCGCTGCGCGCCTGCGGCGTGCGCTCGAATCCCTGCCCGGCGTGATCCTCAACGGCGACGCGACGCACCGGGTGCCCGGCCTCATCAACCTCTCGTTCGAAGGGGTCGAGGGCGAGAGCCTGGTCACCGGCCTGCCGGAGATCGCCGTTTCGACCGGCGCTGCCTGCAGCTCGGCCGCGCGAGAGCCGAGCTATGTATTGCGGGCGCTCGGCCGCAGCACCGAACTCGCACAGAGCTCGCTGCGCATCTCGCTGGGGCGTTTTACGGCGGCCTACGATGTCGACCAGGCGGCCAGCGCCATCCGGCGCGAAGTCACGCGGCTGCGCCTGCTGGCGGGGGACCCCGCCGCAGGTCCTGCGGATGAAATCGGGCGGGCGCCCGGCCAGGAAATTCACAATAACGGTCATCCCGAAGGCGCATTGCTGGTTCGCGCCCTGAGCCCGTTGGCCCAACGCTACTTCCTGGCCGCCGCCCGGGTGCCGCGCTTTGCGCAGGTGACGCCGCCGGCCGGCGTCCGCCACGGCCGGGCAGGCCGCCGCGCGGACGGAACCTGCGTGTTCTTCGAACTGGAAATCAGCGGCGAATCCGTGAGAAGTGCCCGTTTCAGCGCCTACGGATGCCCCCATACTCTGGCCGTGGTGTCCTGGGTTTCGGAGGTTCTCGAAGGTCGCAGGCTCGACGCTGGCGTTCCGGAAACTCCCGCTGACTGGGCCCGCAAGTTCGAAGTCCCGGCCGAGAAACTTGGCCGGCTGTTGATCGTCGAAGATGCATTGCGCGCGGCCCTCGATCGTTAACGCGCGCCAGGAAACTTCTGCAAATGGCCATTTCACTCACACCGGCTGCCGCCGAACGCGTCAAAACCTTCATCGCCTCGCGCGGCAAGGGACTGGGGCTGCGGCTCGGCGTCCGCAAGACCGGCTGCTCGGGGTTCGCCTACGTGGTCAATTACGCCGACGACAGCGAGGCCCGCGATCTGGTATTCGAAGACCAGGGCGTCAAAGTCTTCGTCGATCCCGACAGCCTGCCGCTCATCAACGGCACCACCGTGGATTTCGTCAAACAGGGCCTCAACGAAGCGTTCCGCTTCCATAACCCCAACATCAAGGGGGAGTGTGGATGCGGGGAATCTTTCAACGTCTAGCCGTCTAACAGGCCAGGGCCGCACGGCGGCTTTCAGCGTTAAATTTCAGCGGCTTACTCGCGAACCGGAGGCCCTACCGGTACAATCGCGCGCCTTTACGACCCCCACAAGGAATCATTCGCATGGCGCTCGAGCGCACCTTTTCCATCGTCAAGCCCGACGGCGTTGCCCGTAACCTCATCGGCGAGGTCCTTCGCCGCTTCGAAAAGGCCGGACTCACCGTCATCGCCGCGCGCATGGTCCACCTGTCGCAGCGCGAGGCCGAGGGTTTTTACGCCGTGCATGCCGCGCGACCGTTTTTCAAAGACCTCGTGAAGTACATGACCTCGGGTCCGGTGCTCGTGCAGGTGCTCGAAGGTGAAGGCGCCATCGCGAAGAACCGCGAGATCATGGGCGCGACCGATCCAAAGAAGGCGGCTCCCGGCACCATCCGTGCCGATCTCGCCGAGAGCATCGAAGCGAACACCGTGCACGGCTCGGACGCGCCCGAAACCGCCGCGACCGAGATCGCCTACTTCTTCCGCACGACGGAGCTCTGCCCGCGCGGGTAATCGTCACATGTCCGCTGCCCAGGAATCGCGAACCAACTTGTTAGGTCTGCCCAAGGCGGAGCTCGAGGCGTTCGTGGGCGAGATGGGCAGCAAGCCGTTTCGCGCGCGGCAGCTCATGAACTGGCTGTACAAGCGCGGCGAGGGCGACATTGCGTCGATGACGGATCTCGCCAAGGACTTCCGCGCCGCGCTCGTCACGCGCGCCGAAGTTTCCGTGCCCGAGATCGTCAAGACCCAGGTCGCGACGGACGGGACGCGCAAGTGGCTGCTGTCGGGCGGCAACGGCCAGGCGTACGAGATGGTCTACATCCCGGAAGAAGACCGCGGGACGCTGTGCATCTCCTCGCAGGTCGGCTGTGCGCTCGACTGCTCGTTCTGCGCGACGGCGCAGCAGGGCTTCAATCGCAATCTCACCACGGCCGAGATCGTCGGCCAGGTGTGGCTCGCGAATCGTGAGCTGGGCTGGCAGGTCGGTGACAATCGGATCATCACCAACATCGTGTTCATGGGCATGGGCGAACCGCTCGCGAACTTTCGCAACGTCGTGCCGGCGATTCGCATCTTTCTCGACGATCTCGGTTTCGACATCTCTCGCCGCCGCGTGACGCTGTCCACCTCCGGGATCGTGCCGCAGATCTACAAGCTCGCCGAAGAGGTCAACTGCGCGCTGGCTGTCTCACTGCACGCGCCTAACGACGCCCTGCGCAGCCAGCTCGTGCCGATCAACCGCAAGCACAACATCGCCGAGTTGCTTGCCGCCTGCTGGCACTATCTCGACGAACAGAACGGTCGCAGCGTCACGTTCGAATACGTGATGCTCGACGGCGTAAACGACCAGCGCGAACACGCCATCGAACTGGCGCGGCTGCTGCAGGACAAGCCGGCGAAGCTCAACCTGATTCCCTTCAATCCGTTTCCGGGCACCACCTATCGCCGCTCGCCGCAGCGCGCGATCGAGGGATTCCGCGATGAACTCATGCAGCGCGGCCTGATCGTCACCATCCGCAAGACGCGCGGTGACGACATCGATGCCGCGTGCGGACAGCTCGCGGGTCAGGTCACCGATCGGACCATCGTGCGGCTGGGGTCGAAAACCTTCGGATTGCAGGTGCGCGCATGAAGTATTCGACGCCGGTTTTCGTGGGCCTCGTGGCCGCGCTGCTGGTCGGTTGCGTCACGACCAACGGCGAAGGCGGCAAACCGCTCAAGCAGGAAGACCCCAAGGAGGCGGCTGCCAAGTACAACATCCAGCTGGGCACGGCTTACCTGCAGCAGGGCAACTACCCGCTCGCGAAGGAGAAGCTCGAGCGTTCGCTCAAGCAGAACCCGAAGGATGCCGACGTCCACACCAGTCTCGGGCTGCTGTACGACCGCACCGGCGATCCGAAACTCGCCGACCATCACTTCCGCGAGGCGCTGCGCCTCGCGCCCAACAACCCGGACATTTCCAACAACTACGCGATCTACCTGTGCAAGAACGGCCGCACCGGGGAAGGCGTGGATCGCTTCATGGCGGTCGCCAACAACAAGTTCTACCGCACACCCGAAGTGGCGCTGACGAACGCCGGCGTGTGCTTGCGTGCCGCCAAGCGCCTCGATGAGGCGCAGCAGAAGTTTGCCGCTGCAATCCGGGTTCGGCCTAACTACAATGAAGCGACCGTGCAGCTCGCGACCCTGCACATCGAGCGCGACCAGCTGGCCGAGGCGCGCAACGTCGTCGACGCCTACATCAACGCCTTCAAGCCCGATCCCGACGTGCTGCTGGCGGCCGTGACCGTGGCGCGCGCCGCCAAGGACCGGATGAGCGAAGAGAAATACTCGCGCACGCTGCGCCTGGAATTTCCCGACTCTGCGCAGGCGCGCGCGCTCAAGCGCCCCTGACTTGCCCGTGGATGAGACGGTCGCACCCGCTCCGGCAGCGCCGCGCTCCATCGGCGAGCGGCTGCGTGCCGGCCGTGAACGCTCCGGTCTGTCCGTAGCCGCTGCCGCGGAAAAACTGCATCTCGATCCGAAGGTGATCGAAGCGCTCGAAGCGGACCGCTTCGCCGACCTCGGTGCCTCCGTGTACGTCCGCGGTCACCTGCGCCGCTACGGCGACTTTGTCGGCGAGCCCGGCGCCGCGATGGTCGAGTCCTATCTATCCTCGCGGGTCGCGCCGCCGCCGCCGCCCGATCTCACGCGGATCCCCCATGCCGAGCACCGCTCCGACCCGCGCCGCCTCGTGACGCCCCTGATGGGGCTCGCGTGCGCGGCGGTTTTACTGCTCGCCATCTGGTGGATACTGGCGGGCTCGAAAACCGGTGCCGACAAGGCCGTCAACGAGTCTGCCGCGGTGCCGGTAGTGCTTCCGAGCGCCGACCCGACTGCGCCGGCCGCCAATGAGCCGGCCGCGCCCGTTCCCACGGCCAGCCCGGCAAATTCCGGCACGGCATCGAACGCGCCCGCGGCTGCCACCGCCACGCCGCCAAAACGCGAGGAAGCGACGGGATCGCGAGAAACGCGCCTCAAGCTCGCGCTCACCAACGACAGCTGGGTCGAGATCTACGATGCGAGCGGCGAGCGGTTGTTCTACGACGTGGCAGGTGCCGGCAGCGTGCAAAACGTGACGGGCCGCGGTCCGTTGCGCGTGGTGCTGGGCAATGCCGCGGGCGTCACGGTCGAAGTCGATGGGCAGGCGCGCGGAATTCCCGCCAACGCCGCCGATGGTGAAGGCGCGCGCTTCGTCGTGAATCGTTCCGGTTCGCTGACTCGCAGTCGTTAACAAATGAGCCGCAATATCCCGCCGGTCACCGGCATGAAAGACGTCCTCGGCGCAGACATAGACGTGTGGCAGCACGTCGAACGCACCGCCGCCGCGTTGCTGGCCTCGTATGGCTACGGCGAAATCCGTGTCCCGGTGGTCGAGCACACGGAACTGTTCAAACGCGCGATCGGTGAATACACCGACGTGGTCGAGAAGGAGATGTACACCTTCACCGACCTGGGCGGCGACAGTCTGACGCTGCGGCCGGAGGCCACCGCCGGCATCGTGCGCGCCGCGATCTCGAACGGGTTGTTGCGCGGCGCGCGCCTGAAGCTGTGGTGCCAGGGCCCGATGTTCCGGCACGAGAAGCCGCAGAAGGGCCGCTATCGCCAGTTCAACCAGATCGACGTCGAGGCCATCGGCTTCACGGGTCCGGACGTCGATGTCGAGTTGATCGCGCTCACGGCGCGCCTGTGGAAGTTGTTAGGGCTGACGCGCGTCAGCTTGCAGATCAATTCGCTTGGCACGCCCGAATCGCGCAAGGCCTATCGCGAACTGTTGCAGGCTTATTTCCGCCAGCACATGGACTCGCTCGACGCCGACGGCAAACGGCGGCTCGACGGCAATCCACTGCGCATCCTCGACAGCAAGCATCCGCCGACCCAGGCGCTGGTCGCGAATGCGCCGGTGCTCACCGATCACCTCGACGAGGAGTCGCAGGCGCACTTCGCCGAGCTGCGCGCCGGTTTGGATGCGCTCGGTATCGCCTACACCGTCAACCCGCGCCTAGTGCGCGGCCTCGATTACTACTCGCGCACCGTGTTCGAGTGGATCACCGACGCGCTCGGTTCGCAGGACGCGATCTGCTCCGGCGGCCGGTACGACGGGCTGATCGCCCAGATGGGTGGCGAGGCGACCCCGGCCATCGGTTTCGCCATGGGCGTCGAGCGCGTCACGGAGCTGGTGCGCCTGGCCGGCATGAGCCCCAAGCCCCAGATACCCGATGTGTTCGTGATGGCGCAGGGCGAGGTCGGCCAACGGACCGCGCTCGCGCTCGCCGAGGAGCTGCGCGACGCGTTTCCGGGCCGCGGCATCGTGGTCCATTGCGGATCGGCCAAGTTCAAGACACAGTTCCGCCGCGCCGACGAGTCCGGCGCCCGGCTGGCCCTCATCGTGGGAGAAGACGAGCTGGCCCGCGGAGTGATCGCGCTCAAGCCATTGCGCGGGGCCGAGACTACCCAATCCGAATACCCCGTCGCTGAACTCAGCGCGCGGGTCGACGAGTTTTTCAGGAGATCGACGTGAGCGAATACAGCGAAGCCGAACAATGGGAACGGGCGAAAGAGTGGCTCAAGGGCAATGGCCTGTGGATCATCGCGGGCATCGCGATTGGTGCGGGCGGGCTGGGCGGATACCGCTGGTACCAGGAGCGCCGTGTCTCCCAAAGTGAAGCCGCCTCGGCGCGGTACGAGGAACTGCTCGACGCCTTCACGCGCAATGACCGCACCCGCGGCGAGACGCTGGCCCAGGAGCTCAACAACGAGTACGCCTGGACGCCCTATGCGGCCCTCGGCAATCTGGTCGCGGCGCGCGTTCAGGTCGATGCGAATGAACTCGACAAGGCTGCGGCGAGTCTCAAGACCGTGATGGACACGGCACCCGAACTGGAAATCAAGATGATCGCACGCATGCGCCTGGCCCGCGTGCAGTCCGCACAGGGCAAATACGACGACGCGCTGGCCACGCTCAAGGTCGAAGAGGTGGGCGAGTTCGCGCCGCGCTTCGCCGATGCGCGCGGTGACGTGTTGCTCGCCAAGGGCGATCGTTCCGGGGCGCTACGCGAATATCTCGCGGCGCGCACCGGCGAAAACAACGGCCGCGTCGACACCGAACTACTCGACCTGAAGATCCGCGACCTGGGCGGCACACCGCCGGCCAGCGCAGAAGAATCCTGAGAACAAAGATGAAATACGCATCCCTCTTCGCTCTGGTGGCGCTGGCCGCGCTCTCGGCCTGCGCCTCCAAGGACAAGAAAGCCGAAAAGCCCGCCGAGCTCACCGACATCCCGAATCCGACCGTGCGCGTGCAGAAGCTGTGGGGCGCAAGCGTCGGGGGCGGTGGCAAGAAATTGCGCCTCGGGCTGGGAATCGCCAGCGCCGACAACCGCCTGTTTGCGGCCGGCCGCGACGGCGACGTCGCCGCGTTCGATCTGAAGTCCGGCAAACAGCTGTGGCGCGTGGAGACCAAGCTCGCGCTGGCCGGCGGCACCGGCGTCGGTGGCGACACCGTGGCCGTGGGTTCGGCCGATGGCCAGGTAGTCGCACTCGCGGCGGCCAACGGCGCCGAGCGCTGGCGCGCCGACGTGAAGGGCGAAGTCCTCTC
>DATHJZ010000181.1:0-3915 GCA_035286365.1 Steroidobacteraceae bacterium
TGGAATGGCTCGGACTGCTGCTGTCGCTCGGCATCCTGGTCTACCTGATCGCGGCGCTGCTTTATCCGGAGAAATTCCAATGACTGGGCAGGGTCTGCTGCAGGTCGCCTTCTACCTCGTGGTGCTCGTCGCGCTCGCGAAGCCGCTGGGCGCGTTCATGGCAACGGTGTACGAGGGCGGGCGCACGTTTCTTTCGCCGGTGCTGCGGCCGCTCGAACGGCTCATCTACCGCTTGGCCGGTGTCGACGAGAAAGCCGAAACGGGCTGGCAGCGCTATGCGCTCGGCGTGATGCTGATCAATGTGCTCGGCCTCATCGTTGTCTATCTACTGCAGCGGCTGCAGGGCGTCTTACCGCTGAATCCCCAATCGTTTGCCGCGGTCAGCCCGGATTCCTCGTTCAACACCGCGGTGAGCTTTGCCACTAACACCAACTGGCAGGGCTACGTCGGCGAGTCGACGATGAGCTACCTCACGCAGATGCTGGGCCTGGCGGTGCAGAATTTCCTCTCGGCCGCCACCGGCATGGCGGTGCTGGTCGCACTCATTCGCGGCTTCGCTCGCCGCCAGACGAGCGAGATCGGCAATTTCTGGGTGGACTTCACCCGCAGCACGGTCTACATCCTGCTGCCGCTGTCGGTTATCCTCGCGGTCATTCTCGCAACGCAGGGCGTGGTGCAGAGCTTCCAGCCCTACCGTACCGTGCAGCTGCTGGACCCGGTGTCGATCCAGACGCCCGTCACGAACGCAGCCGGCGAGAAAGTGGTCGATGCGTCGGGTCAGCCTGTGACGAAAACGGAGCAGATCACCGAGCAGACCGTGCCGCTCGGCCCGGCCGCGAGCCAGATCGCCATTAAACAGCTGGGCACGAACGGTGGCGGCTTTTTCAATGTGAACTCCGCACACCCGTTCGAGAATCCGACGCCGCTGTCCAACTTCCTGTCGGTGCTGGCGATCCTGCTGATCCCCGCGGCGCTTTGTTACACCTTCGGGCGCATGGTGAAGGACACCCGGCAGGGCTGGGCGGTTCTCATCGCGATGCTGGTGATCTTCGTACCGCTCACGCTCGGCTGTGTCGCCTTCGAGGAGTCGGGTAACCCCGAGCTCACGGCGCTCGGTGCAGACCAGGTCGCATCGGACCTGCAATCCGGCGGCAACATGGAAGGCAAGGAGACGCGTTTCGGCATCGCGAATTCCGCGCTCTGGGCCACGACGACCACGGCGGCGTCGAACGGCTCCGTGAATTCCATGCACGGCTCGTTCACGCCGCTCGGCGGACTCGTGCCGATGTGGCTCATGCAGCTCGGCGAAGTGGTGTTCGGCGGCGTGGGCAGCGGCCTGTATGGAATGCTCATGTTCGCGATCGTCGCAGTGTTCATCGGCGGCCTCATGGTCGGCCGGACGCCGGAGTATCTAGGCAAGAAAGTCGAGAGCTACGAGATGAAGATGGCCTCGCTGACGCTGCTGATCCCGCCCGCAGTGGTGCTGATCGGCACGGCGATCGCGAGTGTGCTGCCGGTCGCCACGGCGAGCGTCGGCAATCCCGGCGCGCACGGTTTCTCCGAAATCCTGTATGCCTTCTCGTCGGCCGGTAACAACAACGGCAGTGCATTCGCGAGCATCTCCGCGAACACGCCGTTCTACAACACCGCGCTCGGCGTCGCGATGTGGATCTCGCGCTACTGGCTGATCATCCCGGTGCTCGCGATCGCCGGCAGTCTCGCGGCCAAACGCGCCACTGCCACGACCGCGGGAACGCTGCCCACGCACACGCCGCTCTTCATAACGATGCTGGTCGGTGTCGTGCTGCTGGTCGGCGCGCTCACCTTCGTACCGGCGCTGGCGCTCGGCCCTGTGGTCGAGCACCTGCAGATGATCGCTCATTGAGCTTGCGGACCAAGGTAGAACCATGAACGCAATTGCAGCCAATACCGGCGTACGCGCTAACTTCCTGACCGGACCGATCATCTCCGGCGCCCTGCACGACAGCTTCGTCAAGCTCGATCCACGGGTTCAATTCCGCAACCCGGTCATGTTCGTGGTGTACGTGGGCAGCATCCTCACCACCATCATTGGCATCGCCGCCGCGCTCGGCGCCGCGAGCGATGCCGGCCGTCCGGGGTTCGTGTTGCACGTGTCCGCGTGGTTGTGGTTGACCGTGCTGTTCGCGAATTTCGCCGAGGCCGTGGCCGAGGGACGTGGCAAAGCCCAGGCGGCAACCCTGCGCGCCATGCGCCGCCACGTGCATGTAAAGCGCATCGTCGGCAAGGATCGCAAGGAATACAAAACCGTTGAAGCGAGCGCCCTCAAGCGCGATGACCTGGTGCTGGTCGAGACCAACGACACGATTCCCGCCGACGGCGAAGTCGTCGAAGGGGTCGCTTCGGTGAACGAGAGCGCCGTCACCGGTGAGTCCGCGCCGGTATTGCGCGAAGCGGGCGGCGACTTCTCATCGGTGACCGGCGGCACGCGCGTGCTGTCCGACTGGCTGGTGGTGCGGGTCACCAGCCGCGAAGGCGAAGGCTTTCTCGATCGCATGATTGCGATGGTCGAGGGCGCGTCGCGCGCCCGCACGCCGAACGAAATTGCGCTCGCCATCCTGCTCGCGATGATGACGGTGGTGTTCCTGCTCGCCACCGCGACGCTCGCGCCGTTCTCGCAATACGCGGTGACGAGCTCGGGCGCGGGCTCGGTGATCACGATCACTGTCCTCGTGGCTCTGTTGGTGTGCCTGATTCCCACCACCATCGGCGGACTGCTCTCGGCCATCGGCATTGCCGGCATGGATCGCATGGTGCGAGCCAATGTCATCGCGACCTCCGGGCGCGCGATCGAAGCCGCGGGCGACGTCGACGTGTTGCTGCTCGACAAGACCGGCACCATCACGCTCGGCGATCGCCACGCCGCTGCATTTCATACCGCGCCGACGGTCGAGGCGCGCGAGATGGCCGATGCGGCACAGCTCGCCTCTCTGGCTGACGAAACTCCGGAGGGTCGTTCGATCGTCGTGCTGGCCAAACAACAATTCGAGTTGCGTGGCCGCGATCTCGCCGGTACCACGCACACCTTCCACAAGTTCACGGCGCAGACGCGCATGAGTGGCGTCGATCTCGACGGCCGCAGGCTGCGCAAAGGCGCCGCGGATGCGATCCGCAAGTTCGTCGAAGCCGAAGGGGGCGTGTGGCCCGCACCGGTCGGTGAGCTCGTGGACACCATCGCGCGCCGCGGCGCGACGCCGCTGGTAGTAGCCGATGGGCGGCGCGTGCTCGGCGTGGTCGAGTTGCGCGACATCGTCAAGGGCGGCATCCGCGAGCGATTCGCGGAACTGCGGCAGATGGGCATCAAGACGGTGATGGTCACGGGTGACAATCGACTCACCGCCGCGGCGATCGCCGCGGAAGCCGGCGTTGACGAGTTCCTCGCCGAGGCAACGCCTGAGGCCAAGCTCGAGCTGATCCGCCGCCATCAGAAAGAAGGTCACCTGGTCGCGATGTGCGGTGACGGCACCAACGATGCGCCCGCACTTGCACAGGCCGATGTCGCGGTGGCCATGAACACCGGCACTCAGGCCGCAAAAGAAGCCGGCAACATGGTGGACCTCGACTCCAATCCCACCAAACTCATCGAAGTCGTCGACGTGGGCAAACAAATGCTGGTCACGCGCGGTGCGCTGACTACCTTTTCCATCGCCAACGATGTCGCGAAATACTTCGCCATCATTCCGGCGGCGTTCGCGTCGACCTACCCGGCATTGGATACCTTGAACGTGATGCGACTGGCGAGTCCCGAGAGCGCGATCCTGTCGGCCGTGATCTTCAACGCCCTCGTGATCATCGTGTTGGTGCCGCTCGCGTTGCGCGGCGTCAAGACGCGCGCGGCGTCGGCGGCCGCGCTCTTGCGGCGCAACCTGGTTGTCT
>DATHJZ010000182.1:0-9235 GCA_035286365.1 Steroidobacteraceae bacterium
TCGCAAACGCCCCGGGCGCGCCGGCATGAAGCGCGTGACGCAACACGCGTTGTTCTGGCCCGCAACGACTCTGGTGTTGCTGCTGATCGCGAGCAGCGTTTTCAATCTGCAATTCCTCTCGCTGGCATGGCGCGACGGACACCTGTACGGCAGCGCCATCGACATCCTGAATCGCGCCGCGCCGTTAATGGTGGTGTCTCTCGGCATGACGCTAGTCATCGCCGTCCGCGGCCTCGATATCTCGGTCGGCGCCGTGGTTGCGATCGCCGCGGCCGTGGCGGCGCTGATGATCGGAGGAAGCTTCAGCGCCAGCGGCGAAGTCGCCAGCAAGTTTCCGCTGTGGCTCGCGCTCGGCAGCGCGCTCGCCATCGCGGCCGCCTGCGGCCTGTGGAATGGCTTGCTGGTGGTGAAGGCCGGTATGCAGCCCATCGTCGCGACACCGATTCTCATGGTGGCTGGACGTGGCATCGCACAGCTGCTGACCGGCGGGCAGATCATCACCGTGTACTACCCGCCATACTTCAAGCTCGGCAACGGATTCCTGGCAGGCCTGCCGGTGGCGTTGTGGATCGCGGCGCTGCTGTGGGCCGCACTGCACTTTCTTTTGTCGCGCACCGCGCTCGGGCTGTTCATTCGCGCGATCGGCGGCAACCCGGAGGCGGCGCGAGTGGCCGGCGTGCGCTCTTCGGCCATCACGCTGTGCGTGTACACCTTCTGCGGGCTCGCCGCCGGTGTGGCCGGCCTCATCATCAGCTCGAACGTGAAGAGTGCGGACGCCAACAACGCCGGACAGTTGCTCGAGCTCGACGCGATCCTTGCCGTGACGCTCGGCGGGACCGCATTGACCGGCGGACGCTTTACGCTGGCGGGCACCGTACTCGGCGCGCTGATCATCCAGACATTGACGTCCATGATCTATTCGCTCGGCGTGCCGCCCGAGGTGAACCTGGTGGTCAAAGCCGCGCTGGTGTTCGCGGTGATGCTGCTGCAATCGCCGGAATTCCGGGCTCTCGTTGCAGGCAGCGCGCGCCGGACCGGAGCAGCGTCAAAGTGAACACGTTGATCAACCGCCGACTGCTGCCGTTGACGATCACCATCGCGTTGTTTCTTGCGATGGCGGCGTTCGGCGCCCTGCGTTACGACGGCTTCCTATCGCCGCAGGTGTTCCTGAACTTGCTGATCGACAACGCATTCCTGTGCGTGGTCGCCGTCGGCATGACGTTCGTGATCCTCACGGGCGGTATCGATCTTTCCGTCGGCGCGGTGATCGCGCTGACGACCATGATCTCCGCGACGCTGCTCGGCGCCGGCTGGAACCCTTACGCTGCGATGGCGGCGGTGCTGGTGCTCGGCGCCCTGTTCGGCGCATTGCAGGGATTCCTGATCCAGCGCTTCAATCTCGCACCCTTCATCGTGACGTTGGCAGGCATGTTCCTCGCGCGCGGTTGCTGCTACCTGATCAGCACCGAATCCATTCCGATCAACGATCCGACTTATGCGGCCATCGCGCAGGCGCGCATTCCGGTCGGCGGAGGCAGCTCGCTCACGATCGGCGCCCTGATTGCGCTCGTCGTGGTGGCCACCGCGATGCGTATCGCTCACTCGACCGAGTTCGGCCGCACGGTGTACGCCGTCGGCGGCGGCGAATCCTCGGCGCGGCTCATGGGCCTCTCCGTGGGCCGCACCAAGATCGGCGTCTATCTACTGAGCGGCCTGGCCGCCGCGCTGGGCGGCATCGTGATGACTTTCTACATGCTCTCCGGGTACAGCCTGCACGCGGTCGGCCTCGAGCTCGACGCCATCGCGGCCGTGGTCATCGGCGGCACCCTGCTGGCCGGCGGCGTGGGCTATGTGGCGGGAACGTTGTTCGGCGTCCTGATTCTCGGCATCATCCAGACCCTCATCGCCTTTGACGGGAGTCTGAGCTCATGGTGGACCAAGATCGTCGTCGGAGCTTTGCTCTTGCTCTTCTGCCTGTTGCAACGGCTTTTCGAGGGGCGCACGCCCAGGAAGCCGTGAAGGGCGGCATGACGCGCAGTTTCGGCCGTATTCCCGACGGCAACGAAGTCGATGTGTACACCCTGGGATCCGAACAGGGCCTGCAGGCGGAAATCCTCACTCTGGGCGGCACGCTGCGCAATCTCACGCTGCCCGTGAAGGGCAAGCGAATCCCGCTGGTGCTCTCGCTGCCCGACCTGCCGGCGTATCTCAAGGACACCTCTTACCTGGGCCAGCTCGTCGGCCGCTACGGCAATCGCATCGGGGGCGCCGCCTTCGAACTCGATGGACAAAAATACAAACTGACTGCCAACAACGGTCCCAACACCCTGCACGGTGGCGACGTCGGCTTCGGCAAGTACCCGTGGAAGGTGCTGGGCAATGGCAGCGGCCGCAACAGCTACGTGAAGCTCGGGCACCACTCGCCCGCAGGCATCAATGGTTTCCCCGGCAATCTCGACGTCTCGGCGCTGATCAGCGTATTCGACAACACGCTGACGCTGGCGTACGAGGCAACCACCGATGCGCCGACACCGATCAGCTTCACCTGGCATCCGTACTTCAACATCTCCGGCGAACCGGAACGTCCGATCGACGAGCAGCGCCTGATGCTGACGGCCAGCAACTACCTACCCGTCAACGAGGCGCGCGTGCCGACCGGCGAGATCGCGCCCGTCGCCGGTACACCGTTCGACTTTCGCCGCGCGAAATCCGTGCGCGTGCCGCCGCCCACCTCGCACCCGCAGATCGCGTTGACCGGCGGATTCGACCATTGCTGGGTGCTCGACAAGGACGCGCGCGTCGCCGCCGATCTTTATTCACCCGCGAGTGGCGTGCGCATGATGGTGCGCACCAACCTGCCCGGCGTACAGGTTTACGGCGCCTACCACCTCGCGACCGCCTATCCCGGCTTGCACGCGATCTGCATCGAGCCCGAGAATTTCCCGGACGCGCCCAACCATGCGAACTTCCCGAGCAGCATCTTGAAGCCGGGCGAGACACACAAATCGTTCATGAGCTTCACGTTCACCGCATGAAGAATGCAGTCGTCACCGGCCTTCTCCTCCTGGCGATCGGCAGTGCCGCGAACGCGGGATGTCCGCAAAAATTCCGGCCGGATACCTTCGTGGACCTGGCCGTGCCGGAGGGCGCGCCGCGCCCCGCCGATGCGAATGCGTTCAGCGTCATCAACGACGAGATGAGCATCGAAACCCTGTTCAGGACGGTCGGCCCGCCGGATGCCTCCGATGGCGCAAGCGTGACTGTCTACGTGTACTGCCTGCCGGACGGCAGCGAGGTTCGTGTCTTCAGCCGCGATGGCACCTCCATCGACTCCGTGCGCCACGACCGAAAAGAAATCTACAAGCGCAAGAAGAAGAAATAGCCGCGTCAGTGAGAGCTGCCTTCTTCCATCCCAAGTATTGGCCGACCTGGCTCGGCATCGGCATCCTGCGCGTATTCGAGCCGCTGCCCCACCGCCTCCTCTATCTACTGGGCCGCGGCTTCGGACTGTTCGTATTTTTCCTGCCGACGCCGTTCAAGCGCATCGCGAAGCGCAACATCGAGCTGTGCCTGCCCGGGCTCGACGCTGCCGAGAAACAGAGAATTCTGCGCGAGCACTTCGCGGGGCTCGGCTGCGCGCTGTTCGAGACTGCGATCAGCTGGTGGTCGTCGAACGAACGCATCCGCCACATCACGATGATGACCGGGCTCGAACACCTGAAGGCCGCGCAGGCGACCGGCCGTGGCGTGCTGCTGCTGTCCGCGCATTTCAATTCGATCGAGATCGGCTGCCGGGCGCTGGCCGCGCGCATGCCACTCAACGTGATGTACCGCCCGACCAAGAACGAACTCATTGGCGAATTCGTACACTCGCGCCGCGCCGTACAGACAAAGCGCGCGATTCCGCGCGACGACGTGCGTACGTTGATCAAGGCGCTCAAGGACGGCGACGTCGTCTGGTATGCGCCCGACCAGAGCTTCCGCAAGAAAGGCGCCGAGATGGTGAAGCTGTTCGGCATTCCCGCGGCAACCAACACGGCAACGTCCCGTATCGCGGGAATGACCCACGCGCTGGTGCTGCCGTATTTCTTCGAGCGGCTGCCGGGCGGCGGTTATCGCGGCATCATCCACGCGCCGCTCGATCGCTTCCCCACGGATGAGCCGGTAGCGGACACCGAGCGGTTCAATCACATCGTCGAGGCGGAAGTCCGCCGGATACCCGATCAATACCTGTGGATTCACCGGCGATTCAAGGGTTTGACGCCGGACTATCCGGATTACTATGGCGGGCGTCGGTAGTAACCCCCATTAAGTCCTACGAACGTAGAGGGGACACTCCCCTGCGGGGACAGTCCCCTGCGAATCTGAAAGGCGAGACAGTCGCCTCGGCGCGCCTCTAAGATAGCGGCTCACGCAAAATTACTACGCGGGGATTCGATTCATGAAGCATGTGTTCAACGCCCTCCTCCTGGTGGGTGCTCTCGCCGGCGCGCAGGCCTATGCGGCTTGCGACTATCCGATCGCTCCCGGAAAGTTTCCGGACGGCACGCAGGCGACCAAGGAAGAAATGCTGACCGCCAAACATGCGGTCGAGAAGTACAACACCGACATTGATGGCTATCTCACCTGCATCAAGTCGGAGTTCGACGCGAAGCTCGCTGCGCAGACGGATGCGACGCCCGAGCAGAAGGCCGAGATGGAGCGGGTGCAGAGTCAGAAGCACAACGCCGCGGTCGAAGAAGTCACGGCCGTGGCCGCGCGCTTCAACGAACAGCTGCGCGCCTGGAAAGCCAAGAACATGCCGGAGAAAAAACCCTCCTGACGCCGGCGGTGCGCATGGCGTAACAAGGAGACAAGTCTCATGTTGACGCCTGCTCAGGCCGAATCTCTCATCGAGCAGCACCTGGTGTGCCTGCCGATTGAATCTTTGCCGTTGACCCAGGCCGCGGGTGCAGTGCTGCGCGAGAACATCTACGCGGAGCGCGATCAGCCGCCGTTCGATCGCGTTGCCATGGATGGCATCGCGTTGAATTCGTCTGCCGCGGCGAACAACGGCGGGCGATTGCGCGTTGCCGGCACGCAGAACGCCGGCGATCCGCCGCAGTCGCTACCGGATTCCGACTCCTGCATCGAGATCATGACTGGCGCGATGCTGCCGGGCGGATGCGATGCCGTCGTGCCGGTCGAACAGCTGCAGCGCAACGGCGACTTCGCGGAGATCGGCCGCAAGCCACTCACGCCGTGGCAGAACGTGCATCGGCGCGGTTCGGACTGCCGGCAGGGCGCATTGTTGTTAGCCGCCGGCACGCGCCTGTCGGCCCCCGAAGTCGCGATCGCCGCCGGCGCCGGCATGGCACGCGTGCGCGTGAGCGCGCAGCCGATGATCGCGGTCATCTCGACCGGCAACGAGCTGGTCGAGCCCGGCGAGTTGATCCAGCCTCACCAGGTGCGTCGCTCGAACGCGTATGGCATCACTGCATCGTTGCGCCAGCACGGCTTCACACGTGTCTCCGACGATCATGTGCGTGATGACGAAGGCGAGCTGGAACAGCGACTGAGCTTCCACCTGCGCACCCACGACGTGCTGATCCTGTCGGGCGGCGTGTCGATGGGCCAGCTCGACCTGGTGCCGAAGGTGCTGGAAAAGCTCGGCGTGGCGCTGGTGTTCCATCACGTCGCCCAGCGGCCCGGCAAACCCATGTGGTTTGGCGTGTCGCAGTCGGGACCCGCGGTGTTTGCATTGCCCGGGAACCCGGTGTCGACGCTGGTGTGTCTGTCGCGCTACGTTTTGCCGGCGCTGCGCGCCGCCATGGGTCAGGCGTCGGCGGAAAAGCCGCGCATCGCCCTGACCGCGCCCGCGGAAGTCAAGACGCCGCTGGCCTTCTATCTACCGGTCAGGCTCCGGAGCGACGACTGGGGCCGCACGTCGGCCGAGCCCGCTCCCACGAACGGCTCAGGCGACTTCACCGCGCTCGCCGGCACCGATGGATTCGTAGAACTACCGCCCGGACCCAACACGTTCCCGAGGGGGTTCGTGGCGCGCTTCTATCGGTGGTGACCGTATGAACTCGCGCGAGAAAGTGATCCCACTCGATGCCGTCGTCAGGCGTGGGCCGACGGATACTTTGCTCCGCCCGATTCACGACCTGCGCATCTCGGTCATGGATCGCTGCAATTTCCGCTGCCCGTACTGCATGCCACGCGAGACGTTTCACGAGTCGTACCGCTTCCTGAAATCGAGCGAACGACTCGACTTCGCGGAGATCCTGCGGCTCGCGCGCGTGTTCGTGCGCGCCGGCGTGAAGAAATTGCGCATCACCGGCGGGGAGCCGCTGCTGCGGCCCAACCTGCCGGATCTCATCGGCGATCTGACCTCGCTGGCCGGCATCGAAGACATCGCGCTCACGACCAACGGCGTGTTGCTGCCCAAGTACGCCACCGAATTGAAAGCCGCCGGCCTCAAGCGCATCACGGTGAGTCTCGACACGCTCGACCCTGAAATCTTCGCGCGGATGAGTGGCGGGTTCGGTGGCGTGGATGAGGTGCTGGACGGCATCGAACACGCGCGCCGCGCGGGGCTCGCGCCGATCAAGGTGAACACGGTAGTGCAACGCGGCGTGAACGATCACACCCTGCTCGACTTGCTGGCGCACTTTCGCGGCACCGGCGTCATCGTGCGTTTCATCGAATACATGGATGTCGGGACGCGTAATCATTGGAATCCGGCGCTGGTCGTCCCGTCGCGCGAACTGGCCGCGCGGGTGCATGCGCGCTGGCCGATTGCTCCGCGCGACCGGAATTACCGCGGTGAAGTTGCCGAGCGGCATGCGTTCGAGGACGGCGCGGGCGAGATCGGCTTCATCTCGTCCGTCTCGCAACCCTTCTGCGGCGACTGTTCGCGCGCACGAATTTCCTCTGACGGCTCTTTCTTTACGTGCCTGTTCGCGACCGAGGGTATCGATCTGCGCGGCCCGCTGCGCGCCGGCGCCACGGACGATGAGTTGTATGAGCTCATCCGCGGCGTCTGGAGCGGACGGCGCGATCGCTACAGCGAACTGCGCGCGTCGATGCGCGACGCCGCTGGCCTGCACAAAGTCGAAATGAACTACATTGGTGGCTGATCGGGCTAATGGGGTCAGGCCCCATTTGCTGGCAAAAGGGGCCGGACCTGGCCCAAACCAACCATGGCACGTAACAAGACCAAACTCACGCACCTCGACGCGAACAACCGCCCGACCATGGTCGACGTCGGCGCGAAAACCGCGACGTATCGAGAGGCCAGCGCCGAAGCCACCGTCAAACTACCGCCCGCGGTGGCGCGCGCGCTCGCCAGGGCCGGGCACCGCACGAAAAAGGGCCCGGTGTTCGACACCGCCATCGTCGCGGGCGTCATGGCGGCCAAACGCACCCATGAATTCATCCCCTTCTGCCATCCGCTGGCGCTCGAGCGCTGCAGCATCGACATCGCGACGCGTCCCGGCGGCGTCATTCACATCGTCTGCAACGTGGCCGTGCATCACAAGACCGGCGTCGAGATGGAAGCGCTGACCGGAGCCACAGCCGCCGCGCTCACGATCTACGACATGTGCAAGGCGCTGTCGCACGACATCGAGATCGGCGCGGTACGACTGCTGCGCAAGACCGGCGGCAAGCGCGACTTCGCCCGCAAGCCGACGCGGCCCAAGCGGCGCGCATGACCGCCCTCCCTCCCCTGTACGGTCTCGTGCTCGCCGGCGGCCGCAGCACGCGCATGCAGCGCGACAAGGCGGCGATCCAGTACCGCCCCGGTGAGACGCAACTCGACGCCGCCATGAACCTGTTGGAAGGCCGCGTCGCGCGCGCCTTCGCCTCCGTGCGTGCCGAACAGCGCCGGGACACCGCACGCGCCCGGTATCCGCAGATCGTCGATCGCGGTGGCCTCGAAGGCCCCATCGCCGGCATCAGCGCGGCGCTCACCGAACACCCCGACGCGGCCTGGCTGGTGCTGGCCTGCGACCTGCCCTATCTCGAAGCGCGCACGCTCGATGCGCTGATCGCGGCACGCCGCGACGGTACGAATGTCATTGCGTTCAAGTCCAGCAGCGACTCACTACCCGAGCCGCTGTGTGCCATCTACGAGCCCGGCACGCGGACGCTGCTCGAGGCGCACATCGCCGCCGGCAAGAACTGCCCGCGCAAGTTTCTCATCGGCACCGCCGGGGTCGAGTTGCTGGACCTGCCGAACCCGCGCGCGCTCGACAACGTGAATACCGTGGAAGACTATGGACGCGCCATGTCGGAACTGAATGACAGCGCCGCGCCCGCCGCACGGCAGATCCGTGTGCAGTACTACGCGTTGCTGCGCGAACAGGCCGGGCGCAGCGATGAAACGCTGAACACGCGCTCGCGCACCGCGCGGGAATTGTACGCGGAGCTCGCCGCGCGTTATCCGTTCACGCTGCCCGCCGACATGCTGCGCGTGGCGATCAACGCCGAGTTCGGCGACTGGTCGCAGCCGTTGCAGACCGGGGACGCCGTGGTTTTCATTCCGCCGGTGGCCGGCGGATGAACGCGCCGTTTCGATTCAGCGCTGCCGCGTTGGACACCGCGGCGCTGCAACGCGAACTGCGGGACGAGAGTTGCGGCGGCTTCGCCTCCTTCGAGGGATGGGTGCGCAATCACAACGAAGGCCAGGCCGTGACACGCCTCGAATATGAGGCCTTCGCCGAACTCGCCGAGAAGGAAGGCGCGCGCATCGTTGCGGCGGCGATCGAGCAGTTCGGGGTTACGCGTGCCGCCTGCGTGCATCGCCTGGGCTCACTCGCGCTCGGGGATGTCGCCGTATGGGTGGGCGCAAGTGCCGCGCATCGCGATGAAGCATTTCGCGCTTGTCGCTTCATCATCGATGAGGTCAAACATCGTCTGCCCATCTGGAAAAAGGAAACCTATGCGAATGGGAACTCCGGCTGGGTGAACTGCGAACGGTGCGCAGCGCCAGCGCATCAGGAGCATTCCCACGAGCATTTTGTTGAACGCACTGATGTCGCAACCCCCACACCCGATTACTCGCGCCAGATCGCCTTGCGCGAAGTCGGACCCGAGGGACAGGCACGGCTGCGATCCGCCGCCGTGCTGGTCGTCGGCGCGGGTGGGCTCGGCGTGCCCGTTCTGCAATACCTCGCCGGCGCCGGCATCGGGCGGCTCGGCATTGTCGATAGCGACCGGCTCGAACCGTCGAACCTGCATCGCCAGACCT
>DATHJZ010000183.1:0-4945 GCA_035286365.1 Steroidobacteraceae bacterium
CACTTCCAGGACGCGCGACGCGGCGAACCCGCCCAGTAACGCTTCGCGAACCTTGCCCGGGTCCACACCCGCCTTGGTTGCGAACAGCAGCGCCTCGGCCACCGCTTCGATGTTCAAGGCGACGATGATCTGGTTGGCGACCTTCGCCACCTGCCCCGCACCCACCTCTCCGACCCGCGTGATGTTCTTGCCCATCAGCGCGAACAGCGGTCGGACTCGATCGAACACCTCACTGTCGGCGCCGCACATGATGGTCAGCGTCGCGGCCTTTGCACCCACTTCACCACCCGACACGGGCGCGTCCACGTAGTCACACGCAAGCTTCTCGATCCTTGCGGCGAACCCTCGCGTTGCGATGGGATCGATGGAGCTCATGTCGATGACACAGGTACCGCCGCGCAGACCTTGCGCCACGCCCCCTGCGGCAAACAACGCGCTTTCCACGTCCGGCGTATCGGGCAACATCAAAATAACCACGTCCGCCGCGGCAGCGAGCTCCGCGGCCGTTGCGCAAACCCTGGCGCCGCCCGCGATCAGTTCCTCCGGCAGTTTCGAGCGATGAGCGACGAGAAAGAGTTCGTTGCCACCCGTCTGAAGGTGCCGGGCCATCGGTCGCCCCATGATCCCCGTGCCGACAAAGCCTACCTTCATCAGTATCCGACCTTGGTATCGACGATCGAATAGATCTGGTCGCCGGCGATATAGCGACGCACGTTTTCGCGCATGACCGCCCACGCCTCGATGGTTTCGTTGCCGAGTCTCTCGATACCGTCGCCCGCGGAGCTGAAGTGCGCAGACATGTGAGGGGTGATGATGATGTTAGGTGCGTGCCACAAAGGATCCCCCTTCTGCAACGGTTCAGGGTCGGTCACATCGAGCCCTGCACCACCCACTTGACCCGACTTGAGCGCGGCGACGAGAGCGGCGCTGTCCACGAGGCCGCCACGCGCCACGTTGATGAACAACGCACCCTTCTTCATGCGGCCGAACATGTCGGCATTGAAAAGTTTCCTGGTTTGATCAGTCAAAGGCACGGCGGCAACCACGACATCGGCCTTGCCGATCAGATCGGGTAGTTCGCTGGCGAGACCGACATAGTCGACGAAATCCGGCTTTTCACGACTCGAGTTCCTCGTGCCGATGATCTTCATGTCGAACTTGTGGGCCACTTTCGCGACGTCAGTCCCCAGCCCGCCAAGGCCGACGACCAACATCGTCTGCCCCTGCGGGAATCTCAACCGATAAGGAGTCGGAACGAATTGCTCGGCGTCATTCATGCGCACGTACAGGTCCAGACCGCGCTGGAGAGCCAGCATCATTGCAATGGCATGAGTTGCGATGGGCCCGCCGTAAGCTCTTTTCTGGTTCGCCATGATGACGTCGCCATCGAGCAATCTCTTTGGTACGTCACCCGTAAAGCAGCCTTCCACTCCAACGTGGGAGGACTGGATGAATTGCAGCTTTTTTTCCGCCGCGAGCAGGTCTTTGGAACACGAGCCGCCTATCTGAATGTCAACGTCAGCCACTTGTGCGAGAAATTCCTTCGTCAAAGGTCTTGGCATGCCGCGTTCCACGACGAAGATCTTCAGATCCGGCGCTGCCGTGCGCAGCCACGGAATCCACTGCGGTGATCTCTCCGCGAAGACAATCGCTTTTTTCGGCTTGCGCCAGCCCTTGACCAGCTCGCGCGCCGGTTTGTCGGTCAGCGTGAGACCCAGTCGCTGTATGAGCGCGGCCACCTCCTGATCGGTCATGGACAACGGTCCGGTGTAAGGCACCGAAGCCTGGGTCTCTTCAGCCTCGGCAGCCGAGGCAACGCCGGAACCGGCGAGCGGAAACGCACACGCGACGACGAGGACCATCCGTGCCAGCGCCGAAGGCCAGCGCCGGGCCAGGCAGCCGGCGGTCTGCTGCGCATCCCTATCTAGTTTTCGCTCACCGATCATGATTGAACTCCTGTGGAAGGCATTGGATGTCAGAACTTGGCGCGGACGCCGAGCGTGTAGTAGCGGCCGACCACGTCGTAGATAGACCGGAAGGTCGCGATCGGCAGGCCCGGGTTGGCGCTGAGCGGCACGAGCGGATAGTCCTTGTCGAACAGGTTGTTGATCGTCGTGTACACCTGCAACGCGGGTCCATTGCCAGGGTGCAATTCCATGCTGAGGCTCAAGTCGGTGTACGCGATCGACGGAATGTCGTTCTCCGCGTACACGAACAGATGCGATCTCTTGTAGCTGCCGATGTAGCGCTCCTGCGCACTCACCGTGAACCCACCGCGGGTGTAGGTGAGATCGAGATTGCCGCGCCACTTCGGCATCGGGAACGGAATGCCACCGACATCGGAGAAGTCCGCGACGCCCGCGTATTCGATTGTCGGCGCCGCCGAATTGCCCTGCGTCGTATAGCTCAGCAGACGCGTCCCCAGTATGCGCGCGCTGAACTGGCCGCCCGCGAGATCAGTGCGGAATGAAGTCTCGAGATCGACGCCTTCATTTTGAATGCTCGAAACGTTCGTCTGAAAGATATTCACGCGCCGGATCAGGTTCGTGTCGGCGTAGCGGATCACTTGCGCGCACAGCGGGCTCGTGTAGTTGCTGTTGGCGCACTGGTCGAGCACCTGGATGCTGGTGAACTGGCTCGCGATCGCGTTCTTGATCTTGATGCGGTAGTAATCGGCCGAGATCGCGAAGCCGGACAGGAACGTCGGCTGGAACACGATACCGCCTGTGAAGGTGTTACCGATTTCCGGTTGCAGGTCGGGATTGCCGCGGTTGACCTCGCTGTAGCCGGTCAGCGTGTTCGTCAACCCGTCGGAGTACGACTGGCCGCGCAGCGATTCACCCGAATACAACTCATACAGAGTGGGCGCGCGAATGTCGCGCGACAGGGTTGCGCGGAACCGTACTCCGCCGCCCGGCTCGTACGTGCTGCCCAGCTTCCAGGTCTTCACCGCACCGCTGGTGCTGTAGTCGGTGTAGCGGAACGCGCCGTTCAGTTCGAGCGACTTGGCGAGGAACGCATCCCTGGCGAGCGGCACCGACACTTCGGTGAAGAGCTCCTTGATGTCGTAGCTGCCCTCCGCGAAGCTCACGCTGGTCCCGTAGATGCGCGTGTCAACCGGCACGCCGCGCAGACCCAACACCGCGGGATCGAGGGTGACCGCGGTGTCGCTGTTGCTGGTCTGGTCGAGACTCTGGTGGCGATATTCGGCGCCCACGACGGTCGCGACCGGACCCGCCCATGTCGAGAACGGCTCGCCCGTGACACTGAACTGGACGTCGTGGAGTTCATTGATCGACTCCCACGTCGAGACGCCGAGCACGTAGTCGAGCGCCTCCTGGGTGATCGAGCCGGCGCCGATCAGATTGATCGGCACGCAGCCCGGCGCCGTCGTCGGGTTGGTCAGCGTGACACGGCACACGATCTGGCCGCTGTCCGGATCCATCACCGCATCCAAAGCCGCGTAGTAGCGGATGTTGTTGTTCTGGACCGTCTCGTTGTTGAAGCGGGTGCGACCGTAGCTGTACGTGAAGTCCCACTTGAAGCTGCTGTCGCCCAGCGAGCCGCTGATGCCGGCGTTCGCGATGAGGGCACGTGTCCGCTGCTCCACCGGGGAATTCGGATATTCGGGCAGGTTGCGCCCTATCTGGATGCTCGGTGTGGTGCCGAACAGGGCCCGGACGGCCGGATCCAGGAACGCGTTCTCCGCGAAGATGCGCGGGCCGCCGTTGCCCGTGGAAGAGGAGCTCGAACCCGCGTCCCAGTTCTTCGCCGTGCTGAAGCTCGCCTGCACGAAGGCTTCCATGTCGTTGCCCAGATCGTAGGACATGCGACCGAAGAACTGGTTGGTGGTCGACGCGGCGACGAGCGTGGAATCGTGCTTGTAAGCATATCCGTCACCGCCGAAGCCGAGGCCGGCGCGCCCGGTCGGAACGCCGGGATCGAAGGCGCCGACGCTGCCGTCCGGCAGGAATTGCTGCCGGATCAGCGCTGGCGGACCCGACGAGATGTAGCCACCATCCGAGCCCGTGTTGAATTTCACACCCGTCACGTTGCGGAACGGATCGGCCGCGGTACCCGCGCCGATCACCGCCCAATCTTCGTTCACCAGCTTGCGCGTGGATTTGTCCTTGATGCCATCCGTGTGCGCGGTCTCGGCGCTGAAGGTCAGGTGCATCCGGCCGTCGAACAGCGAGCGGCCATATGCGGCGCCCGTGCGGTAGGAATCATTGTCGCTGCGCGACGAGATACCGCCCTGCCCCTGCACCTTCAGCCCTTCGAAATTCTTGTCGATGACGAAGTTGACGACGCCCGAGACAGCGTCCGAGCCGTACGCCGCCGACGCACCGCCGGTGACGACCTCGATGCGCTCGATCAGCATCTGCGGAATCATGTTGGCATCGGTGCCGCCGGCATTGCCGGTGGGCGGCAGGCGCATACCGTCCTGAAGCACCAGCACGCGCTGCGGCCCCAGCGAACGCAGGTTGAGGTAATTGCCCGTGCGCACACGGTTCGAGGTTGAGTTGCGATCCTGCGAGTTGCTGATAGATCCCTGGAAGACGGGGATCTGGTTGAGCGCGTCGGGCAGGCTGGTCGGCGCCTTCTGCGCAAGGCTGTCGGCATTCAGCACGGTGACCGGCGTCGGTGCGGTGTAGCCGGCCGCGCGTACCAGGCGCGACCCCGTGACAACGACTTCTTCCACGTCACCTTCGGTTTCCGAAGAAACTGCCGACGGCAGAGTTTGAGAAGGCTCTGACGGAGCCGCGGCCGTGGGTGTCTCGTCGGCGGCGTGGACCGCCATGGTCAGCGCACAGGTTATCGCCAGTGCGAGGGTGCGCAGAGCGTGAGCTTTCGATCGGGTAACGGCGCGTGTAACAGCGGCCTCGTCGGTAACTGACAAAAACATGTTTATTCCCCCAAGCGGAGTCTTGCTCCGCGAAATTTT
>DATHJZ010000184.1:0-12804 GCA_035286365.1 Steroidobacteraceae bacterium
CTCGACCCGATGGGCCTGGTCGCCATCGACGGCTACGAACGCTATCGCATGTTCTACAAGGATCTGTTCGACAAGTTGGGCGTCGAGATGAACCTGTTCCGCGTCGGCGCCTACAAGAGTGCGGCGGAAGTCTACGTGCGCACCGACATGTCGCCGGAAGATCGCGAGGAAAGCCTCGCGTACCTGAACGCGCTTTGGCTCAGCTACCGCACCGCGGTGGCCGAGGCGCGTGGCCTTGCGGCGGACGACATCAGCGCTTACGTGGCGAATTCCGTGCCCGCACTGCTCGCGCTCAAGGGCGATGCCGCCAAAATGGCGCTCGATGCGAAGCTCGTCACCGGTCTCAAGTCGGGGCTTGAAGTCGATCGCCGCATGGTCGAACTGGTCGGCAGTGATTCGGACGAAGACACGAAGAAGAAGATTGAAGCGGACGAGAGCGACTCGGGCGAAACATACAATTCGACGTCGCTGGAAGATTATCTGCGCATCGTGCACGCCGAGAAGAAGGCGCGCGGTGCGGGCAAGAAGAAGATCGGTGTCATCGTCGCGGCGGGCGAAATCCTCGACGGCTCGCAGCCTCCGGGTACCGTGGGCGGCGAGAGCACCTCGGAGCTGATCCGCGAAGCGCGCCATGACGACGACGTCAAGGCGATCGTGCTGCGGGTAGATAGCCCGGGCGGCAGCGTGCTGGCTTCCGAACAGATCTATCGCGAGGTCCGTGCTGCTCAGAAGGACGGCAAGCCCGTCGTGGTCTCCATGGGCGATCTCGCGGCCTCGGGCGGTTACTACATTTCCGCGTCGGCCGATGAGATATGGGCGCACCCGGCCACGATCACCGGCTCGATCGGCATCTTCGGTGCGATTCCGACTTTTCAGAACACGCTGCAGAAGGTCGGCGTGAATGTCGACGGCGTGGGCACCACCAATCTTTCCGGCCAGCTGCGCATCGACCGCCCGCTCGGCGAGGACGCGAAGAAGCTGCTGCAGTCGGCCATCGAACACGGCTACGACGTATTCCTGCAGCGGGTTTCCGAGGGTCGCAAGAAGACGCGCGACGAGGTGCATGCCATCGCGCAGGGTCGGGTGTGGATCGGCAGCGACGCCAAGAACAATGGCCTGGTCGATCAGCTTGGACTGTTCGACGACGCCGTGAAGTCGGCGGCGAAACGCGCCAAGCTCGAAGGTGATTACGATGTCGAGCGCATCGAGCCCGAGCTCACCTGGGCTGAGTCGCTCGCGCTGCAGATCAAGGTCTGGTTCGCGCGGAATTTCGTCGGCGAAGTGGTCGCGCACGTGCCCGCGCTCAAGGTGGCGCGTGATCTCGAGCCATTGCAGCGGGAGCTGACGCGGTGGACGCGGATGAATGCGCGCGATCACCGATACGTATATTGCTTTTGCGACGTGCGCTAGGGCGCACTCCGTCGATCGCGGAAGCGCGCGGATCGCGCGCGATACACACCGGTTCCGCCCTTCAGTCGCAGATTGTTTGCTTACGGCGGAATTCACGCCGCCCGTGGGGCGACATTCGGCAACGACAAACTGATTTCAGAAGGTGGGGAGTTAGGGGGCAACTCTGGGCGGCTCACTGCCTTGCGCTCACTGACCGGTGCCACTTCTACGTGGTGAGGGCGGAGCCCGGCGTGCATCGCGCACGCTCCGCGCGCTTCCGCTACCGATGCACTTCGTCCTCGCGCGCGCCGCAACGCGATGTGCTCCAGGAGCGCTTGGACTAGGTGCCGGCGACTTTTTCGAGGTACTCGGCTACGAGGCGGCAGTTCGGATTTTCGGCGACCTGCATCGAGTAGCGTGCCCATTCTGCGGGGGTGCCGTGGTGCTCCTCGTCGCGCGCGTGTACGTCGGCGCCGGCGTTGACTAACAACTTTGCGATTGCGAGATTGCCTTCCCAGGCCGCGGAGTGCAGCGGCGTTTGGTGCGAGCCGATGCTGGAGCGTGCATTTGGATCGGCGCCCTGGGCGAGCAGCCACTCGGCAAGGTCGCGGTGGCCGAAGTCCACGGCGCCCATCAATATGTCGCCGTTGTGCAGGAGCTGCGGATCGGCCGCGATCAGCTTCTCGAGCGCCGTGCGGTCATCGAGGCGCGCGTATTCCTGCGGCTTCGCCCGAAGGCCGCGCGCCAGCAGGTGGCGCACCAGCGGTTGACCTTTCGCGCCAAGCCGGCTCATGGCTTCGATGGGCGTGGTTTGCCACTGATCCTGTGCTTCCGTGTCGACGCCGAGCGCGAGCAGCCGGTCGATCGCGAAGGTCGTGCGCGCGAATGCCAACACCGAGCCGTCGTTTGGCGCGTAGTCGGGCAATCCCGCCTTGCCGCGATTCAGGAGCCTTTCGACCGCGGCGTCGTCGGCCAGCATCAATGCTTCGACCAGGCCCAGCCGCGCCCCGCGTGCCAGTAGTTCGACACGCATTGCACCCTGGTCGTTGCTGATGGTGAGCATCAATGGCGTCCAGTGCGAATAGGAGGCGTTGTCGCCGTGGACGTTGGCGCCTTGTGCCAGCAACAAGTCGAAAACTTCGCGATGGCCACCTTCGATCGCCATGTGTAAGGGTTGCGGGCGTCCGCCCCAGTGGGGGTGCGGGCCGTGTCCGTTCACGATGTTGGGCGAAGCCGCAAGCGTGGCTCGCACCGCTGCGAGATCGCCCGATCGCACGTCGCGCAGGAATTGCGCAACCAACGTGTCGTCGAGCGTGTCCGGTGATGAAGATTTCTGCAGCGCATCGACGTGCGCCTTGAGTGCGCGCCAGCTTGCGAATCCGAACTCGCGCGCCACCAGCAGTTGCGCTGCGGCGAGTTTTGCATCCGGACGTTTCTGGCGTTCGGCGCGCAGCGCCTGCTTGGCGGTCTTGCGAAGCCATTCGAGATTGGGGCGCGGGGGTAGCGCTTGAGCCATGACACACCTTCCTTCCGTGTGCCCGGTGTCCGCGAGACGGGCAGAAAGAAGGGAAGTTGTAATCGACGGCAGGCGGGTTCAACCCTTTTCGCGGACCGATGGTTGCCTGAACGACCGGATGCGAATGTACTAGTTGAGCGTGCCCCAGTCGAGAATGACTTTACCCGACTGTCCCGAGCCCATTGTCTCGAAGCCGCGCTGGAATTCCTGGATCGGGAAGTGGTGCGTGATGACCGGAGTGATGTCGAGCCCGGCCTGCAGCAGCGCCGCCATCTTGTACCAGGTCTCGAACATCTCGCGGCCATAGATGCCGCGCATGTTCAGGCCCTTGAAGATCACCTGGTTCCAGTCGATCGCAGTCTCGCCGGGCGGGATGCCTAACAAGGCGACGCTGCCCCCGTGATGCATCGTGCGCAACATGTCGCGGAATGCGGCCGGATTGCCGGACATCTCGAGCCCGACATCGAACCCTTCCTGCATCCCGAGACCCTTCATCACGTCGTCGAGTTTCTCGCGCGTGACGTTCACGGCGCGCGTCGCGCCCATCTTCTGCGCGAGCCCGAGCCGGTAGTCGTTCACGTCGGTGATCACGACGTGGCGCGCGCCGACGCGCTTGGCGATCGCCACGGCCATGATGCCGATGGGCCCGGCGCCGGTGATCAGTACGTCCTCGCCCACCATGTTGAAGGCGAGGGCGGTGTGAGTCGCATTGCCGAACGGATCGAGGATGCTGGCAATGTCGTCGGTGACGGCGTCGGATAGTTTGAAGGCGTTGCTGGCGGGAATGGAGAGGTATTCCGCGAAACAGCCCTGCCGGTTCACTCCTACGCCCACGGTGTTGATGCACAGGTGGCGACGCCCGGCGCGGCAGTTGCGGCAGTAACCGCAGGTGAGGTGCCCTTCGCCGGAGACGCGATCGCCCACTGCGAAGCCGCGCACTTCGCTGCCCATGTCGACGATGCGGCCGAAGTACTCGTGTCCCACGGCCATCGGTACGGGGATGGTCTTCTGCGCCCACGCGTCCCAGTTGTAAATGTGCATGTCGGTGCCGCAGATCGCGGTCTTTCCGATCTTGATGAGCACGTCGTTCGGGCCCACTTTCGGCACCTCGATGTCCTTCATCCAGATGCCGGGCTTCGCTTCACTCTTGACCAATGCTTTCACTTGATGAGCTCCAGTTCACGGCCGACCTTGATGAAGGCCGCGAGCGCGCGATCGAGTTGGGTTTCTGTCAATCCCGCAGACATCTGCGTGCGGATGCGCGCCTCGCCTTTCGGAACCACGGGGAACGAGAAGCCGACGACGTACACGCCTTCACCGAGCAATTTGTCCGCAAACCGTGCCGCGAGCGCGGCATCGCCGATCATCACCGGAATGATGGGATGATCGCCCGGCAGTAGTTTGAAGCCGGCGGCCTGCATGCCGGCGCGGAATTTCCGAGCGTGACCGAACAGCGTTTCACGCAGGCTCGGCATGTTCTCGACCAGGTCGAGCGCGCGCATCGTGACGGCCGCGACCACCGGTGGAATGCTGTTCGAGAAGAGGTAGGGCCGGGAGCGCTGTCGCAGCCAGGCGATGGCATTCGCGCGCCCACTCGTGTAGCCGCCGCTGCCGCCGCCCAGCGCCTTGCCGAAGGTGCCGGTCAGAAAGTCGATGCGGCCGGAGACCCCGCAGTGCTCCGGTGTGCCACGGCCGCCGCCGCCCATGAAACCGGTCGCGTGCGAATCGTCGACCATCACCAGCGCGTTGTACCGGTCGGCGAGGTCGCAGATCTCGCGCAGCGGCGCGATGCTGCCATCCATCGAGAACACGCCGTCGGTCGCGATCAGGCGCGTGCGCGAACTTTGCGTGTCTTTGAGGTGTTGCTCGAGCTCGGCGAGATTGCGGTTCGCGTAGCGCAGGCGCTTCGCCTTGCAGAGCCGAACCCCGTCGATGATGCTGGCGTGATTCAGCGCGTCGGAGATGATCGCATCCTCCTCGCCCAGCACGGTCTCGAACAGACCGCCGTTCGCATCCCAGCACGATGAATACAGGATCGTGTCTTCTGTGCCGAGAAACCTCGACAGCGCGGTCTCCAGTTGCTTGTGCACCGTCTGCGTCCCGCAGATGAAGCGGACGGAGGCCATGCCATAACCGTAGCGGTCGATGGCGCGGTGCGCCGCCTCGCGGATCGCGGGGTGACTCGCCAGGCCCAGGTAGTTGTTAGCGCAGAGGTTGATGGCGTCGGCGTCGTTGACGCGGATCGACCCCGACTGAGGGCTGGCGATCACGCGCTCGGACTTGAACAGGCCTTGCTGGCGCAATTCCTCGAGCTGCGCGTCGAATCGCTTGTAAAAGGACGGGTCCACGAAGGAACCTCGGGTAAGGGGAAGTTGGCGCAATTATACTGGCCGCCGAATGGCAAACGCGTTCGAAAACGAAGCGGGCGAGGGTGCGGAAGGGGGCGGTGCGACCCTGCGTATCGATCGCTGGCTGTGGTGCACGCGACTGTTCAAATCGCGATCCCTCGCGGCCGAGGCAGTCGCGGGCGGCAAGGTGCATGTCAATGGCCAGCGCGTCAAACCGGCGCGAGCCGTGCGCGTGGGCGACACGGTTGCCATCACCCGTCCCGGCTTCCAGTTCGTATGCGCGGTGCTCAAGCTGCCTGATCGGCGTGGCGCAGCGCAGGTGGCACAGGCGTGTTACGCCGAGACCGACGCCGCGCGCGCGGCGCGCGAAAAATTCGGCGAGCAATCGCGGCTCGCCGCGGCCTTCGCGCCGCCCCGATCCCTGGACCGGCCTGACAAACATGGCCGACGGGAGCTGCGCCGCCTGAAAGGCCGGGGTTGACCATGCGAACCACCGATCATCGCGCTACGCGGCTCTTCATCTTTCTCGCGGGATTCTTTCTCACCAACGCGCTGATCGGAGAGTTCGTCGGCGTGAAGATCTTCGCGCTCGAGGCGACACTGGGCGCCGCGCCATTGCACTGGTCGATGTTCGGCATCAACGGCACGCTCAATTTCACCGCCGGTGTGCTGGTGTGGCCGTTCGTGTTCATCATGACGGACGTCATCAATGAATACTTCGGCGTGCGCGGCGTGCGCCTCATCTCGTGGATCGCCGTCGGCCTGATCGCCTACGCGTTCCTCGCCGCGTATGCCGCGATCTCGCTTGCGCCCGCGACGTTCTGGGTGGACATCAACAAGGACATGGGTGTCCCCGACATCCAGAAGGCGTATGCCATCCTTTTCGGCCAGGGAATGTGGACCATCTGCGGCTCCATCGTCGCGTTCCTCATCGGCCAGCTGGTGGATGTGGTCATCTTTCACCGCATCCTGAAGGTCACCGGCGAACGCTTCGTGTGGCTGCGCGCCACGGCGTCGACCGCGGTGTCGCAGCTGCTAGACAGCTTCGTGGTGCTCTACATCGCGTTCGTGATCGGACCGCAGCACTGGTCGATTCCGCAGTTCCTCGCGATCGGCACCGTGAACTACGTGTACAAGATGAGCGCTGCGATCGCGCTGATTCCGCTGCTGTACGTGGCGCGCGTCGGCATCACGGCGTATCTCGGCCGCGACGAAGCCGAACGGCTGAAGCGAGAAGCGGCCGGCGACTAACTACCCGGACGCAGGTCAGTTCAGCAGCGCCGCGAGTCGCCGGCGCCACCCGGCCAAGCGCGCATCGTCCGCGGGCAACAATGCGAAGGCCTGCAGCAGATCCTCGCGGCCGGCACGCGTGGCGAAGGCACGATCGCCCTGCATGCGCGTCAGCAGAGTCTCAATGGCCGCATCGGGACTGCCGCCGAGAATGGAGCGGGCCGCGTTGGCGCGCAGGGAGTCCGTGCGCGCCGCTTCGTCGGTGGCGAGCGCGGCGAAGTGAATCAATGAGCGCACCGCGTTCGATGCCGGATCGTTCTGCGCCTGCGGCGGCAGCTGGCCCAGCACTTTCGATGCTTCGATGACTTCGCCGGCGAGCGCGAGATTCCGGGCGAGGTCGCGACGCACATCGAGATTGGCGGGATTCGCATCGGTGATGGCGCGCAGTTTCGTCACTGCTCCCGCGTAGTCGCCTTGGGTAGCGAGTTCGTGTGCGGCAACGATTTCGGGCGACGCCTCGGCCGGCGCCAGGTGTGGCGCGAGGAAGGCACGCACCCGGGCGAGCGGCTGCGCGCCGATGAATTCGTCGACCACCCGGCCGCCGCGGAACAGCTTGACGGCCGGGATGCTGCGAATCTGGAACTGCTGCGCGAGATCCTGGTTCTCGTCGGTGTTTACCTTGACGACCTTGACCGCGCCCGCGTGCTCGTCGGCGAGCTGTTCGAGCACCGGACCCAGCGCGCGGCACGGACCGCACCACGGCGCCCAGAAGTCGACCAGGACGGGCTGTGAAGAGGAGGCGTTGACGACCTCGGCGGGGAAACTTGCCGTGGTAACGGCACGTACGGAGGAGGAGTTCATGGCAAGGCTATTGGGACGCAACGCCCCTTATTCAATAGAATTTCGGCCATGACGAATTTTGCACCTCTGGACCGGCCTGACGCGATCGCCAAGGCGATCAACGCCAGATATCTCACCGAAGAACAAGCACTTGTACGCGAGCTGGCCGACCACGCGCGAATGCCGGAGGGCGCCACACGCAACGTTGGAGCGCGCGCCCTTGCGTTGGTTCAGGCGGTGCGCAGCGCTCGCGGCAGCGGCGGCGCGCTCGATGCGTTCCTGCGTGAGTACAGCCTGGCATCGCGCGAGGGCGTGATCCTCATGTGTCTCGCCGAGGCACTGCTGCGCATTCCGGATGGCGAGACGGCGGATCGACTCATTGCCGACAAGATTCCGAGCGGTGATTGGGACGAGCACCTGGGCGACTCCGAATCCATGCTGGTGAACGCGTCCACGTGGGGTCTCATGCTGACCGGCCGCGTGGTCTCACTCGATCGCAATGACGTGGGCGAAGCGCGCTCGTGGTATGCGCGCCTGGTCGGAAAACTGGGAGAGCCGGTGGCACGCGCCGCGTTGAAACAGGCGATGCGCATTCTCGGCCACCAGTTCGTGATGGGCCGCGACATCGACAGCGCATTGGAACGCGCCGCGGGAAAAGACGAGCGCGCGTATCGCTATTCGTTTGACATGCTGGGCGAAGCTGCGCTGACCCGCGCCGATGCCGAGCGTTATCGCGAGAAGTATTCGGCAGCGATCGCGGCGGTGGGCCGCGCGGCTGAAACGCGCGAGTCGATCACCGCGCGGCACAGCGTATCGATCAAACTATCGGCACTGCATCCGCGCTATGAATTCGCGCAGAGCGCGCGCGTGCTGCGCGAGCTGTATCCGGTGATCGAGCGCCTGGTGCGCGAGGCGCGCGACGCCGGTATTGGCGTGACCCTCGACGCGGAAGAGGCGGAGCGGCTGGAATTGTCGCTGCTGCTGGTCGACAAGCTGCTCGCGAGCGAAGTCACGCGCGGCTACGCGGGCTTCGGGCTCGCGGTGCAGGCGTATCAGAAACGCGCCTACGACACGCTCGCCTGGTTGGTCGGAAGGCTGCGTGCCACCGACCGACGCATCACGCTGCGGCTCGTCAAGGGCGCGTACTGGGACAGCGAGATCAAGCGCGCGCAGGAACGGGGACTCGCGGGTTACCCGGTGTTCACGCGCAAGCCGAACACCGATGTCTCATACCTCGCCTGCGCCCGGTTGTTAGAGGGCGCCGGCGAGCGGGTTTATCCGCAGTTCGCGACGCACAACGCGCACACCATCGCGCACGTGGCGGAAGTGTTCGGCGGCGATGCCAATCGATTCGAATTCCAGCGCCTGCACGGCATGGGCGCCGAGCTCTACGACAGCGTGGTGCGGGGTCCGTGGGGGCGACACGCCTGCCGCGTGTATGCACCGGTCGGCGCGCACGAGGATCTGTTGCCGTATCTCGTTCGGCGGCTGCTCGAGAACGGCGCCAACACTTCGTTCGTCAATCGCATCGTCGATGCGAGCCTGCCGGCGGAAGAGGTGGTCGCCGATCCCATCGCCGAGGTCGACGCGCTCGAGCGTGTCGCACATCCGCGCATTCCGCTGCCGGTGAACCTGTTCGAGCCCGAGCGGCTGAATTCCACCGGCTTCAACTTTGCCGACGGACAGGCCGTCGACGCGCTGCTGCGCGATTGCCAGCGCGCCTCGCAGCAGCCCTGGAGCGCAGCGCCCGTTGTGTCGGGACAGACCCGTGGCGGCGCGGAGAGTCGCATGCTCAACCCGGCCAACACTGCGGAGCAGATTGGCACGGCGATCTCGGCCGATGCCGCCACCGTCGATGCTGCGATTGGCGCCGCAGTGCGCGCGCAGGACGACTGGGACGCTGCAGGCGGCGAAAAACGCGCCGCGATTCTCGAGCGCGCCGCCGTGCTGTTCGAGGAGCAGAGCGCTGCGCTCATCGCCCGCTGCGTGCGCGAGGCGGGCAAGACACTGCCCGATGCCATCGGCGAGGTGCGCGAGGCGGTCGACTTCCTGCGCTACTACGCGGCGCGCGCGCGTCGCGACTTTACGCACGAGTCCGCGCTGCCGGGGCCGACCGGCGAGCGCAACCTGCTGCGCCTGCGCGGCAAGGGTGTGTTCGGCTGCATCAGTCCGTGGAATTTTCCGCTGGCTATCTACACGGGCCAGGTCGCCGCGGCGTTGGCCGCGGGCAATACCGTGATTGCCAAGCCGGCCGAGCAGACACCGCTCACCGCCGCTTTTGCGACCGGCCTGCTGCTGCAGGCGGGCGTGCCGCCGGACGCGTTGCAGTTCGTACCGGGAGATGGTGCCGAAGTCGGTGCGGCGTTGACGCGCGACCCGCGGCTGGCGGGAATCGTATTCACCGGATCCACCGACACCGCGCGCCTCATCGAGCGCTCGATGGCCGCGCGCCCCGGCGCCATCGGCACGCTGATCGCCGAGACTGGCGGGCTCAACGTGATGCTGGCCGACAGTTCCGCGCTCGCCGAGCAGCTGGTGCTGGACGTGGTGCAGTCGGGCTTCAACAGCGCCGGGCAGAGATGTTCGGCGCTGCGTCTGCTGCTCGTGCAGGAGGAAATCGCCGCGCGCGTGCAGACTTTGCTGGCCGGCGCGATGGATGAAATCGTAATCGGCGATCCAGCCATGCTGGCGACGGACGTGGGCCCGGTGATCGACGACGAGGCGCTGGCGCTGCTCGAAAAACACGCGGCGCAACTGAAAAACGCGCGCTGGAGTCATCGCGCGCCGCTGTCCGGCGTAAAGGGTGGCCGTTTCTTCGCACCGCTCGCGGTGGAGATCGACTCCCTTGGCGACCTCGAGCGCGAGGTATTCGGGCCGATCGTGCACCTGGTGCGGTATCGCGCGCGCGATCTCGACGCGGTGGTCGCGGCGATCAACGCCATGGGGTACGGACTGACGCTGGGCATTCACACGCGCATCGATGGGCTCGCGCAGAAAATCGCGCGAGAATTGCGCGTGGGCAATGTCTATATCAATCGCAACATGATCGGGGCGGTTGTGGGCGTGCAGCCTTTCGGTGGCATGGGCCTGTCGGGCACCGGCCCCAAGGCCGGCGGGCCGCACTATCTGCAGCGGATGGCGACCGAGCAGACGATCACGACGAACACCGCGGCGATTGGCGGGAATGCCGGCTTGCTTTCACTGGCGGTGCGCTAGCACGTCGGACGATTTCCCGATGTATGGAAACTGAGGACTGCGTCGCGTCACGTCAGGCCCGCCAGACCTCCCTGCCCCTAACGTCCTCCCCGACCGGGCCGATAGCGAATTGACGCGATTCGCCGAGAGAGGCGGGAAGGTCAATGACAGGTCGAAACACGCGCCGGTGGTTCGCGGCAATCCCGCTCACCGGGCGCTTCTACATTATGTTCGCCATTCTGCTGCTGGCGGAGGCGTGCGTGGTCCTCGGCGCGCTGCGCATGACGCACTTGCAGTCAGAAGCGAGTGCGGACCTGGCGCGTGTCGCGGCTGTCCAGCGCTCGCTCGATCGCGCGCTCACCATTCACAAGAGCATCGGTGCGGAGCTCCAGGCGACCGGCACGGCGCCGAGCAGCGGCGCGCGGAACCTGCTGACCGCGTTGCGTGTGCAACTCGAATCCACCTGGGCGCTGCCGGCGACGCCTGAAGTCACGGCGACTACCGAAAGCCTGCGCACCCCGGCGGCGCAGTATCTCGAAAGCGCCGAGGCCTACGTGCGCCCCACCACGGGCGACGCGAGCGGAACTGCCTGGGCATTCGCCGATGTCGAGCCGCGTCGTGTCGCGCTCGAGACGGCACTCGTCGATGCCATGGACCGCATGCGCGGGGTCCTGCAACGCGTCGAAACGCGCGTGCTGGATGAGGCCGATCGTTCGGGCGCCGTGACCGCCTGGCTCATCGGCGGCGCGTTGATCGCTGCCGTGCTCGCGGCACTGCTGGTGTGGGTCATCGCGAAGTCCATCCAGAGTTCGATTCACGCGGTGGCCGAGGTGGCGCAGGCACTGGCCGCCGGCGACATGGACAATCGCTGCGATACCCACGGGTCGGATGAAATCGGCGGGCTTGCACGCATGATCAACCTGCTCGCCGACACCATGCAGGGCATGTTGACCCGGCTGCGATCGGAAGCCGGCCGCAGCTCCTTCAGCAATCAGCTGGTCGAGGCGCTCGAAATGGCCGACTCGGAAGCCGAGGCGGATCGCGTGATCGCACGCGCGATGGGTGCCATCTCCGATGTGCATCCGATGGAGCTGATGCTGGCGGATTCATCGCGCGCGCATCTGGAGCGCGCCTGCGTGCATCCGAAGACCGGTTCTCCGAATTGTACGGTGGAGTCGCCGTACAGTTGTATTGCCGTACGCCGCGGATTTCCGCAGATCTTTCCGGACGCCGAAGCCTTGAACGCCTGCCCGAAGTTGTTGGGCCGCATGGGTGGATCGGTGTCCGCGGCCTGCGTGCCGGTGAATTTCATGGGTCGCGCGCTCGGTGTGCTGCACGTCGCCGGCGCCAAAGGCAAGCCGCCCAACGCCGAACAGATCGCGCAGTTGACCGCGCTCGGCGTGCATGCCGGCAATCGTATCGGCACCCTGCGCGCCTTCGCGCGCTCGCAGCTGCAGGCCAGCACGGACAGTCTTACCGGCCTCACCAATCGGCGCGCCGCCGAAGAGGTGCTCAGCGATCTCATGGCGGTCGACTCGGCGTTCGCCGTCGTCATGTCGGACCTCGACTTCTTCAAGCGCCTCAACGATACGCAGGGTCATGAAGCCGGCGACCGCGCATTGAAGTTGTTTGCCGACACCGCGCGCGGCGTGGTTCGCGATCGCGATCACGTGGTGCGCTGGGGTGGCGAGGAATTCGCGCTGCTGCTGCCCGGCGCCAATGCCGAACGCGCCGCCGAAGTGGTGGACAGGCTGCGTTCCGCGCTGGCGCAGGCGCACCTGGTGGCCGGCACACCGATATTCACGGCGAGCTTCGGTATCTCGGACTCGACCATGTCACGCGATCGCGAGACGGTGGTGCGGCTGGCCGACGAAGCGCTGTATCGCTCCAAGCAGGCCGGACGCGATTGCTGCACCGTGAGCGATCCGCAGCTGGTGGGCCCGGTGGGTTTGCGCCGCGAGCGCGACCAGGGCGCCGTTGTCGACATCACGCAGGTTGCGCGCGGTAGTTAGCTGAAGTCGAAAAACCGGCGTGGTGAGTCGCGCTCGGTATCCCGCACGCAGCGCCGATCGATGAGATTCCAGGTGGGACAGCTGACGGTCATGGTGAGCGTGCCGCAGGTGGGCAGGTCGGACGTGACGGCCTCGGGCGCCAGGGAAATCGCCGCGGCGGAGATTCCCGGGTTGTGGGCGATCACCATCAGGTGCGCGACGCGCGGCCCGACGGCGCGGATCGCGCCGAGGATGTAGTCGCCGTCCGCGAGGTACAGCGAATCGTCCGCCTGCA
>DATHJZ010000185.1:0-46136 GCA_035286365.1 Steroidobacteraceae bacterium
CGGTCCCGAATTGCTCGAATCCGAGTTACCCGAGTCGTTGCCGTGACCGCTGTTGCCGTGACCGCTGTTGTCGTCGTCGTCGAGACCGAGATCGAGGCCGAGACCCAGATTGATGCCGGCGACATTGACGCCCAGATCGACATTTCCGGTACCGAGGTTCACGTTCGTGTTCACGCCAGCGGCAACACCGGCGACGTTGGCGCCGACATCCACATTCGCGGCAACATTGTTGGCACCGAGATCCACGGCAGTGGTCGCGCCAACATCCACGGCGGCGGCGCCGCCAAGGTTGGCCGCGGCGCCCAGGTCGACGTTGGCCGCGACGTTGCCGGCGCCCACATCGGCGCCTACGCCGGTGTTCACGACGGCGGCGGCAGCTCCCAGATCCACGTTGGCGGCGGCACCGACATCGACGGCACCGGCAGCGAGATCCACATTGCCGGTGGCGCCGACGTCGACCGCAGCGGGACCGAGATCGACATTCGTGTTCGCGGCGAGATCGACGCCTGTGGCGCCGACACTGACGGCCGCATCTGCACCCACGTCCACTGCGCTGCCGAGATTCACGCCGGCGTTGACGCCGACATCCACGCCTGATGCGCCCAGGTTGACGGTGGCGCCCGCATCGACGGCAGCCGCGCCGGCATTGAGGGCCGCACCCACGCCCACGTCGACACCGGCGGCGCCGACGCTGACGGCGGCATCCGCACCCAGGTCGACTGCGCTGCCGAGATTGACGCCGGCGTTGACGCCGACATCCACTCCGGCCGCGCCCACGCTCACCGTGGCGCCCGCGCCCACGTCGGCGCCCGCGGCGCCCACGCTGATGTCCGCCTTCGCACCGACATCAACACCGGTGCTGCCGAGATTCACGCCCGCCCCGACTCCCACGTCGGCGGCGCCAGCGTTCACGCTCTCGATACTGACGTTCACCGCGCCGCCGCCGCCGGCCACATCGGCGCGCGGGTCGACGTTGGATTCACCCGCACCGCGCACAGGATCGGTCACGGTCGCGATCGGATCCGGCGTGACGCCGCGGCCCACGACGACCGGGCCACCGTCGGTGCCGCTGGGACGCGGCGCTACGGGACTCGGCGTGCCACCGTTGTTGTTGCCCGCTCCGGCCGGCGCGCGCTGCGTCGGCGGCGCCTTGCCGCCGTCCATCTTGATGACGCTGATCGACTTGTCGCCGCGTTTACGCGCGGCAATTTCGCCGGCCTTGAGATCGACGACGTTGCTGTCGTCGCTGGCGCGCACTTCGAGCAGGCCTTCGAACAGGGAGATCGTGGTGGATTCGTCCAGGGCCGCGACATTGAACTGCGTGCCCTTGATGACCGCGACCAGGTACGGCGTCTCGACGCGCAGGCGCCGGCCTTCGCGTTTGCCGATGCTGTAGAACGCGTTGCCGCGCGGCTGCACGATCTTGTCGATCGGACCGCCGGCCTTCTCGAGCGCCGGAAATTCGAGCAGCGTATCCGGGCCGACGCTGACCGTGGTCGCGCCCTGCGCCAGATCGACGGCGCCATCGCGCCCGGTGCGGATACTGGCGGGCAGCTCGAGCACGGCGCCTGCGCGCACTGCGCGCATCGCACCGTTCATCGTGACCTGCACGTCACCCTTGATGCTCTTGACGACGATGTCGCCGGTATCGAGCGCGAACGCCGCGGGGCTCGCGAACAGCGCAGCCAGCGCCAGCGACAGCGCAATCAGTCTTCTAACTACAGAGTGCATACCCGTCTCTTTATGGTTATGGCAAACAGGGCGGCGTCGCCCGATTCATCGATTGCGCGATCCTACTAAGACAAGCCCCGTCACAATGTGAGTCGCATCTCATCAACGCGCGCGAGCATCGCGGAGAATGCGCGCCATTCATGTCAGGCGGCGCGCGCGCGCGGCCAAGTGACAATAAGCAGCCTGGGGACGCATCCGATGCGCAGCAAAAGATCACGGCACGCGACGCCTGTCATAATCGTCGCGGGCATATTGGGCGGTACTGCCGCCGCGGCGAACGCCGATCCGGACGTTCGACTAACTACTTTGACCGCGCCGGCCGCGCGCAGCGTGCCGACGCTGACCACGGTCATCGTGGCCGGTTCATCGGCGTACTCCGTGCCGCAGCTGTTTGCGAGCTACCGTGCACAGCTGGGGCTGCCGATCTCGCGCGACAACGCGCGCGCCATCACCGAGGCCCTCGCCGCCCTGTACGTCGGCGATGGCTACCTGAAACCGGAGTTCGCGCTGGACGATTCGCTCACCGGACGCGGCGTGCTGCGCGTGCAGGTCTTCGAACCGCAGGTCACGCGCGTCGTGTTCGAGGGCGACAACGGCAATTTCCGCGACGCGCTCGAGCGCATCGCAGATACGCTCGAGAACACCAGGCCGCTGCGCCAGGACGACTTGCCACAGGCGCTGCGCCGCATGCGCGAGATCGCGGGTCTCGCAGTCACCGCAAACACGCGCCGCGACGCCACTACCCGCAATGCCTACGAGCTGGTGGTGAAGTCGGATTTCACGGCGATCGACGGTGTGGTGCGAATGAACAATCGTGGCACCGACCAGGTCGGCCCCGCGTTCCTGCTGGGGCAGGTGTTCGCCAACGGGATGCTCGGCTTTCAGGAAAAGATCGGGCTCATCTTCGCGGCCGCCACCGATCATGACGAATATCTGGGTGGCGGCCTGTTCGTCGACACGCCGCTCGGCAACAGCGGCACGCGTGCCAACGCGCTGCTGTTCAGCTCGCACTCCGCGCCCAACGAGGCGCCGGTCAATCTCGACGACGAATACAAGCGCGCGCGCGCCACCTTCAAGGTGACGCAGCCGCTGCGGCAAGAGTCGACGTTCTCGCTGAATGCCAGCCTCGGCCTCGAAGCGGACGATCTCACGATCGATCGGGAAGGCGTTGCCATTCGCGAAGATCGCCTGCGCGTCGTTGAGACCGCGCTGCGCGGCGGCTTCCGCGCCGGCGCGATGCAGTATTCCGCGAGCCTGCAGCTGCGCAAGGGCCTGACGGCGTTCGGCGGTGGCCTGCAGGCGCCCGATCTCGTCGACGACCCGCGCCGCGCGGATTTCCTGATGACGCAATTATCGGCGACCGCTTATCGCCGCTTCGCCGACGCGTGGTCGCTGCGCTTCGATCTGTTCGCGCAGCATACCGGTTACGTGTTGCCCGACAGCGAGCGGTTCAAGATCGGCGGCGATCGACTCGGGCGCGGTTTCGAAGTCGCGGAGATTGCGGGCGATCGCGGTCTCGGCGGCAAAGTCGAACTGCGCCACGATTTGCTGAACACGGAATCCTTCATCGGCCGCCTCTCGACCTATGGCTTCTACGACATCGGTTCGGCCTGGAAGCAGGATCAACCGGGCCGTGAGTCCGCGGCAACTGCAGGTTTCGGCCTCGGCCTGCAGGGCTCGAAGCTGACCGGGTATCTCGAAGTCGCCGCGCCGATCACCGGACCCGACATCGAAGGTCAGCGTCACGCTTCGGTATTCGCGGAGCTGAGCTACCGCTTCTAACATCGCCGGTTTATAAGGATCGTCCTTCCCACGACAAACAAATGCAGGGGATGACGATGGCCAATCCGATCGAAGAAACCTTCGAGAGCACCGGCGGACTCAAAATTTTCATGCGCTCTTGGCGGCCCGACGGCAAGGCGCGCGGCGTCATCGTTCTGGTCCACGGCTTCAATTCCCACAGCGGGTACTACCTGTGGGCCGCGCAGCAGTTGCTAGCCATCGGCCTCGCGGTCTATGCACTCGACCTGCGCGGCCGCGGCAAGTCCGACGGCGAACGCTACTTCGTGAACAAGTTCGGCGAATATCACGATGACGTGCACAATCTGGTCCAGATCGCGCGCTCCCGCGAACCGGGACTGCCGCTCTACATCTTCGGCCACAGCGCCGGCGGCGTCATCGCCAGCAATTACACACTCGATCACCAGGCGGACCTCGCCGGCCTCATCTGCGAGAGCTTTGCGTTCCAGGTGTACGCACCGGATTTCGCGCTGGCCGTGCTCAAGGGGCTCGCGCACATCGCGCCGCACGCACACGTGCTGAAACTGCCGATACCGGACTTTTCGCGCGACCCGAAAGTGATCGAGGCGATGAACAACGACCCGGCCATCGCGCACGAAGTGCAGCCCACGCTGACGGTGGCGGAGATGGTGCGTGCCGACGAACGCCTGCTGCGCGACTTCGCGCAATTCACGTTGCCGCTGCTGATCATTCACGGCAAGGCGGACAAGGTCACGAGGCCCGGCGGAAGTCAGCTGTTCTTCGATGAGGCGAGTTCGACCGACAAGACGCTCAAGATGTACGACGGCTACGCCCACGATCCGCTGAACGACATCGGCAAGGAAACGGTGGTGGCCGATATCAGCAACTGGATCGAAAAGCGTTTGTAAGGCGGTGCTGCTCGAACGCATCGACAGTCTCGACCGCGTACTGGAAAAACACGCGCTCGAGCTCGGCCCGGACTTTACTGCGTATCGCAACCACGCCTACCGCGTGGCGAACCTGTGCGCGGCGCTCGCGCCCGCCGGCGACGCGGCGCTCGAAAAGGTCGCGCTGGCCGCCGCATTCCACGATCTTGGCATCTGGACCGCGCATACCTTCGACTATCTACCGCCGTCGATCGGCCTCGCCTGCGAGCACCTGGCGTGTGCCGGTCATGCGGACTGGCGCGAAGACATTGCGGGCATGATCCGCGAGCACCACAAGATCCGCCGTTACCGCGGCGCGGCCGAGCAGCTGATCGAACCGTTTCGCCGCGCCGACTGGATCGACGTCTCGCTCGGCGTACTCTCTTTCGGGTTGTCGCGCGCGCAGCGCCACGCGATTTTCACGAAATGGCCGAATGCCGGTTTCCACAAGCGGCTTGCGCAACTCACGTTGAAACGGATCCGCACGAATCCACTGAGCCCGTTGCCGGTGCTCAAGTGGTAGCGGATCGATCAGCGCTTCGCCTGCACCGCGCGCTTGATCAATAGCGAGACGACCACCGCGGCGAGAAAGCCCAGGCTGGCGTAGAGCTGCGAAGGCATTCCCGGAATGAACGCCATCGAGGCCATCACGATCAGGATTGCTACTGCCGCAACGCCCGCGATGGCATTGGCGGTGGTCTTGCTGCCGGAATTCGCCGCCGCGTTCGCGCTGTACGGGAAGCGGAAATGCGCGACGGCCACGAAAAAATAGACGATCAGCATGATCGCGCCGGTCGCGTTGATGAGGAACGTGAACAGCTTCGACATGAATTCATTGTCGGGCGAGCCACTGCTGATCAGCATTGCGATGAAGCCGAACGCGCTGCCCAACAGGATGGCGCGGACCGGAACCTGGCGCTTGTTGACTGTCGTCAGCCAGCGCGGCGCGTCACCCTTGTCGGCCATCACGAACAACGTGCGCGCCGTGACGTAGACGCCGGAATTCAGGCACGACAACACGGCGGTCAGCACGATGAGATTCATGATCGTGCGCGCGCCGGGAATACCGATGCGTTCCAGCGCCATTGCGAACGGCGAGTTGCCCGACTTGATTTCCGTCCACGGCAGCACGCACAGGATCAGCAGGATCGCGAGCACATAGAAGAGGAGGATGCGCAGCACCACCGACGCCGCCAGGCGCGACATCGTCTTGCCGGACTCGGCGGATTCCGCTGCGGCCACAGTGACGATCTCCGCGCCGCACATGGAAAAAATCACGGTCGTCATGCCGGCGAAGATCGCCGCCAAGCCAAACGGCGCGAAGCCCTGGTGCGCGGTGAGATTGGAGAACTTGGGGCTCGCCGGATTGCCGGCGCCCGACAACCACGCCGCCGCGACGACGATGAACACGATGATCGCGGCCACCTTGATGGACGCGAACCAGAACTCGAACTCTCCGTACGAACGCGCCGACGCGAGATTCACCAGCGTGAGTACGACCATCAGGGCGAGGCCTATTTGCCAAACGGGAATATTGGGCAGCCACTCGGAGATGATTTTGGCGCCCGCGATAGCCTCGATGCCGACGACGATCACCCAGAAGTACCAGTACATCCAGCCGCTGATGAAACCGGCGGCGTCGCCGAGCGAAACACGCACGTACTCGGTGAACGCGCCCAGTCCCGGTTGGTCGAGCGCCATGCGACTCAGTGTCTTGATCACCAGGAACACGATGAGGCCGGCCGAGAGATAGCTGAGCACCACCGCCGGTCCAATGGTGGCGATGGCCGCGCTGCTGCCGACGAACACGCCGGCGCCGATGATTCCTCCGATGGAGATCATCGTGAGATGGCGCGCGCGCAACGATTTCGACAGGCGGGCGGTAGCGGGTTCGGTGACGGAGCTGGCTTTTGCGTTCAAGTTGTTCGTGCCCGGTCCTGATTGCGTTGCGCCGCACGATATATCGAACCGGCACGCGTTACAAAAGGCCGCCCACGCCGCCGCCGGCCATTGGCGGTAGTTAGGAGCCGTCAGGCCGCCCGGATACACACGCCGCGTCAGTCGCGGTGCGCTGCCAGGTCCTTCCCAAGCCTGGTTTTCCGCCCCGCGCAGCAGTCCCGCCACAGGACGACCCGTTCGCATCACCCCGTTTTTAAAGGAGAAATTTCCGTTCGTTAATGAAGTGTGGTCAATTGTTGTCAGATGCGGTAGAAAGCAGTCAAATGCAATCAGGACACCGGTGTCAATTGCAGGACAGAACTGCGGCATCGGTGGCTCGAAGGCTCGGAGGCTTCAGCTCCAATCGGGATCAACAAGGGGGATTTCATGAGAAAGATCGAACACTCGAACGCGTTCGTGCGCCATGTTGCACGCCTCGCGCTCGCTGGCGCCGGATTCGCGCTGCCAGTGCAGATGGCACTCGCGCAGGATGCGGCGTCGAGCCAGGAGCTCGAAGAGGTCGTCGTCACCGGTTTCCGCGGCTCGTTGAACACCGCGCTCGCGCAGAAGCGCAGCGAGACGGCGGCCATCGACGTCATCGCGTCCGAAGACATCGGCAAATTCCCCGACAGCAATCTGGCGGAATCCATGCAGCGCATTCCGTCGGTCGCGCTGTCGCGCGGTGACGGCGGCGAAGGCAAGAATATTTCCGTGCGCGGCCTCGGCCCCACGTTCACGCGCGTGCGCATCAACGGAATGGAAGGCTCGGCGCAGACCGGTTCGAGCGACATCTACGGCGCGGGCAACAACGGCCGCAGCTTCGACTTCAACGTGTTCCCGACGGAGATCTTTTCGCAGCTCGCCGTCCGCAAGACGAGCTCGGCCGACGTGGAAGAAGGTTCGCTCGGTGCAACGGTCGATCTGCGCGCGCCGCGCCCGCTCGATCTCGCCGACGACACTGTGTTTACGCTGACCGGACGCGGCATCTACAACGACGTGTCGGAAGACGTGGACCCGCGCGCCTCCGCACTGTTCTCGAAGAAGTTCGCGGATGGCAAGTTCGGCATCCTGTTGTCGGGCGCCTTCCAGGAGCGACACAGTCGCGAAGTCGGCTATTCGGCGGTGGACGTCCTCGCCGCCAGCGCGAGCGCCAACAACATCGCGGTCACGCCCATGGGCGGACCGGTACCGCCCGGGATCTACCTCCCGTACTGCACGCCCATCGGCTGGACGACAACGGCGCCGAGCCCGGTTCCGGGGACACGTGGCGCGACGGGTACCGATTGCAGCTCGAGCCTCTACGGCGGCGTAAATCCGCGCACCAGCGACCTCGCGGCGTTCACGACCGTCTACAACATGACGAATCCGGCCATTCGTGACGCCGTCTCGGGTGTTCCGATCCCTGGCGGCGGCGCCTTCTTCCCGCGCCTGCCGCGCTACGTGAACTCCGAACAGGACACCGAGCGCACCGGCGGTACGCTCAGCCTGCAATGGGCGCCCGGCGACAACACGAAAGTGTCCCTCGACGGCCTGTACTCGCGCTACCAGGTCGAACGCCGAGACAACTACATCCTCGGTCTGTCGCTCGGCCGAAACCTGACCAACAACGGTCAGCCGATGGTGTCGATCAAGGAAGTCACGTTCGACGACAAGGGCTCTGTGGAGACGGCGACTTTCGACGGCATGGACGTGCGCTCCGAAGGCCTGGTCGATGACTACACCGCCACCTTCCAGCAGGTAAATCTCGACTTCGAACATCAGTTCTCAGAGAGCTTCAAGGTCACGGCTTCGGCCGGACGTTCGCTGTCCGAATGGGGCGGCCCGAAACGCCTGCAGACGTTCATCGATGCCATCGACGTCGACAATTTCACGCTCGACTTCAGCGGCGGCCGCGAGACCCCGCTCATCGGCTTCGGCTTCGACGTCTCGAATCCGGCCAACTTCGCGTACGCGCCGACGCCAGACGGCAACCAGACGGTGGTGGGCGGCTACTCGTTCCAGGGCAAGCCATCGCGCAACGTCACCGCGAACACGTTGTTCGAGCTCGCGGGCGACTGGCAGATGAACGACGCCTTCAAGCTGAAGGGCGGATTGCAATGGCGCCAGAACAACTACAAGAGCAAGAACTCCGGAATCCTGGCTGCGCAGACCGTGACGCAGGCGCTGCCGGCTGGCACAACGCTCGCCGACTACACGCTGACCATCGACGATCTCGACGACAAGTTCGGCTCCGGCGCTCCTTCGAGCTGGGTCGCCATGGATCCGAAGAAATGGGCCGAAGCGTTCAACTTCCCCGACGCGTTCAGCTTCTGCGGCATCGAGTGCGGCGCCAACCGGACCCAGTTGCTCGAGGAGATCACGAGTGCGTTCGCAATGCTGTCGTTCAACACGGAGTGGGGAATCCCGGTGCGTGGTGACGTCGGCCTGCGCTACGTGAACACGCGCCAGTCGGCGGTGGGTTATATCCCGATCGCAGCGCCGATGGGCGGGCCGTTCCCCAACGTCGGCTTCCGCCAGGACGTCGACCAGGAATACCACGACTTCCTGCCCTCGCTGAACATGGTGTTCGAGTTCATGCCGGATCTGCTCATGCGGTTCTCCGTCGCCAAGGTCATGGCACGCGCGGACCTCGGCAGCATCTCCCCGAGCGTCTCGGTCACGGCGACCACGCAGAACGCGACCGTGAACAATCCGCTACTGGATCCGATCCGTGCAAAGACGGCGGATCTCGCGCTGGAGTGGTACTTCTCGGAAGGCTCGCTGCTGTCGGCCGCCGTTTTCTACAAGGACATCGAGACGTACATCCAGCGCGTCACGGGTGACGAGCCGTTCCGCAACCTGGGTGTGCCGGACTCGGTGCTGGCCGGATCGCCTTCCTCTCCGACCGACCTGTTCCATGTCAGCCGCCTGCAGAACACGGAAGGCGGACCGCTCAAGGGCATCGAGCTCAATGCGCAGGTCCAGTTCCGCAACCTGCCGGGCTTCTGGAGCAACACGGGCTTCCTCGCCAACTACACGCACGTGGAATCGACGATTCAGTACGTCCTCACGAGCGCCGCCGGGGTACCGCTGACGTTTACCGAGGACGACCTCGTCGATCTGTCGCCGAACACCGCGAGCGGCACACTGTTCTACGACAACGGTACGTTCAGTGTCCGCACGACGGGTTCGTATCGCGACGCGTTCATTCGCTCACTTCCCGCCTCGGCCGGCAGCGACATCCGCGCGAACAAGGCAAACTTCTTCGTCGATGCATCGGCCTCGTGGAACGTGAGTGACAACCTCACGCTGATCTTCGAAGCGCAGAACCTGACGGACGAGCGCAACACGCTGTTCATCGACCGCGCGCGCGAAGACACGCTGTTCCAGACCGAGATCGGCCGCACCTTCAATCTCGGGGCGACGTTCAAGTTCTGATCGAGTGACTGACAAAGGGCGCCGGAGCGTACTCCGGCGCCCTTTTTTTTTCGAAAGCTGTTTGCGGCTGGGGGACGGAATCTCAGGGAGTGGCTGCGTCGGCTTTCGCCTGGGAATCGAACAGCGCGTCACACTTCTCGAGGGTTCTGGATTTCGACCAGGCGAGGCTCGAACGGCGATCCTTGATGTAGGCACGCAATGAGCGATATCGCTGTTCGTCGCCGGCCATGCAGGAGAACTTCGTGAACTGGTTGAGAACCAGGTCGCTGCGCGGATACTTCCGTCGCAGTCCCTCGAAACCATCCTGGATGCGCTGCCAGTCGGCCTCGCCCGCCGCGAACAGATTGATCTCGTCTTCTTCCATGCTCGAGTACACGGCATAGAGCGCCGCATACCGTTCGTCGGCGTCGAGCTTGCCGCGATGCCGGACCGCCGCATCGTGGATGAAGGTTTCTACACCCTCGACCGAGCCACCCCAGCGCGGCATGAGCGCGCGCATCCGCGCCGAGTAGATGGGTAGATAGTCCGGAAACAGACCGGCACCTTCGTCGAACAGCTTGTCCATCTCCTCGTCCCCGATCTGGCGGTCTAGAGCGGAATTCAATGCGAGCTGATACCAGTATGGATTCGAGGCTGCGCGTCCACGCAGTTCCTCGAGCCCGGCGGCCGCCATTTCATTGCGCGCGCCGAAATACTCCCAGGCTTCCCGGCTGACGGAATTGGAAGTCCCGTGGCCGCGCGCCGACCAGGCCCAATCGCGAAACACCAGGATCTCCGCGAGTTCCGCGCCGGCTGCGTTGTCGACCGACCGACGCCAATCCGACGTCTTGCCCAGGAGGTGGGTGACGTCGTTGCCGCTGTATTCGAAGTAGTCGTCGAGCCCGCCGAATATGCCGCTCAGGCTCGAGCCACCGTCGGGCAGATCGGCGACGTTGCGGCTGCTTGCGGGAATCAGGTCTTCGAGTGACTGATATTCACCCATCACGAACATTTTTTGCGCGCGACAACCGACTTTCTGCCGCATCCACGGTCCATCGCCCGGCGCATCGCGAACCTGCGGCGCGGCGCCTGCTGCGGGCGGAGGCAGCACGCATTTGCGGGCTCCCGCCGAAAACCAGCTCTTCACTTTCAACACGGGTGCGCTGTTGGCGAGCGCGCGCGGCCGTTGATCGTAGGTCGAACGCAGCGTGAAACGTTGAATCTGGGCTTCCGTCTTGGTCGTCTGCTTCGAAAACTCCGCGACCTGCTGTGCGCGTTCGATGTCTGAATCGCGCGAAAGGGCGCGGACTCCCTCGGCCCAGGCGAGCCGCAGCCGCACGAACTCGCGCAGCATCTCGTGAAGCGGCTTCTCGGCGGGAGAAACCTTCGGAATCTCGCTCGCGAGGCGCGTCCGCGCATCATTCCAGAACGGGATGATCTCTTTCTCGAAACGGTTCGCAATCTCCTCTTCGCTGATGGTTCCGTTCGATGCGCGCCATGCGAGCTCCTGCCACAGTTGCAGATTCTCGGTTTCGCCGCGCACGTACCACGGCCGGGCCAGCATGAATTGTTCGGTGACACTGGTGCGGCCGTGCGCGCCATGCAGGTGGGCGAAACAGGCGCCGCCGACAGCGATCGCAAGGACTGCGCCAGCGATTGTCTGACGCAACGGAAATGCCGACCGTTGTGCACGGTCGATCGGTCTCACGAAAATCCATCCGAACGCCAATCCGCTCAGGAGTCCGCCGACGTGCGCGGCGTTGTCGACGAACGGATTCTGGAAACCGCTGACGAGGTTGAACAACACGAACAGCAGGGTGCTCGGCCAGTACGCGAACGCGATCGAACGCGGTATGCGCGCGCGGGAATTCAACAGCATCGCCAGCAGCGCGCCGACGATTCCGAATATCGCGCCGGACGCGCCGATGCTTGCGATGCCCGGGTCCCAGACGATGCGCGTCAGGCTGGCGCAGATTCCGCTCACAAAATACAACAGCGCAAACAGGGCCGTGCCGTAGAGACGTTCCGTCAGCCGCCCGACGTTCCACAGCACCCACATGTTGAGCAGCAGGTGCACCCAGTCGGCGTGCAGGAACAAGGCGGAGATGAGCCGCCACCAGTCTCCGCCGATCGTCAGCGGGCCGAAGTTGGCGCCCCATTGCATCAGCCGCGTCGGATCCGCCGCCGGTTCGAACGATTTGCCCGCGATGATCAACGCGACGAACACCGCGATGTTCGCAAGCACGAGCGCCGGGGCAACCCAGTGGCGACCGCCGATTTCGTCGAGACGCGCATTGAACTCGCGCGATTCCTGCCAACGTCGCGCAAATGTCGCTGTGCTGGTCGCGGGGAGCTTTACGAGCAGCGCCCGGGCGTCGCTTTCACTGCCGGTCTGAAACAGAATCGTGCGCGCAGGGATCAGCCTGCGTTTGATTTCGAATCGTAGCGTCGCGCCGTCGACCGCACAGTTGCGAATGTGGTCTGCATCCACGAGGAACTCGCGAGGCGCCGAGCTGCCGAGCCACGTGCGGTGATTCCCGGCGAGTCGCACTCCGGTGGAAACGACCTCGAGTTCGCCGGGACCGAACACCGGCGAGCGCCGCCGCAGTCCCTGCAGCCAGCCCAGCCAGCCATCTCTGCGCGAGAAGCGGCCCGTTACGGCGCCACCCACGGCATCTTCGTGCGGTGCGACGGCGGCTGCAGTTTCCTCGAGCCGCCGTTCGATCTCTGCCGTGAGGCTCGCGAAATTGCGGGGATAGGCGCGCCTGTCGATGAACCGTTGCAGGTCTTGCAACTGGCTCAGGGAATAGGCGCGAAAGTCGGTACTACCGTCGTTCGGCGCGGAGCTTTCTGCGTCTCCTTCCATACGAGGGATTCTGCACGATCTCGCCTTCCGGTGACTCCCTAAGTGTCTGCTGCGCGACGATTCGCCTGCGGCTACGGCTTCTGCGCCTCGACGGTCTGGTCCCAGCTCTTCGAGCCGCTCGCGCCATCGAGGAACGGCAACGCCGTATCGACCAGCTTCGGCGAGAAGAAGATGTCGTAGTGCGTCTGGTCGGGAATGATCGCGAGGCGGTTCTTCGACATCGTCTCGCGCTGCCAGCCGGCGTCGCGCAGTCCGCCGCCTAACAACTTGTAGAACTCGACGACGTGCTCGGGGCGGTACATGTCGCTGTCGCCGAAGATCAGCATCGTTGGCATCGTCAGCTTCTTCACGTCGGCCGAATAGTCGTAGTGCCCGCGCATGAGATCGCCCATCGCCTGCAACAGGCGCGGAAAGTCGTCGGGCTCGGGCGCGACGGCCACGTACGACTTGTACATGGGCGTTTCCTTCATCTGTTCTGCAAAGCCGGCGTTGATCTGATTCTGCTGCGCGCGGATGTCGGGATAGAAGCCCTGGTCCGAGAAGCCCGCGGACACCAGCGCCAGTCGCCGGACCAGCTTGGGATGCTGTACGCCCAGGCGAAACGCAACGCCGCCGCCGAAGGAGTAACCCAGCACGTCGACCTGCTCAAGCCCAAGCGACTTCACGATCTTCGCGACGTCGTCGGCCAGGTCGATCAGGCTGATCTCGCGTGTCCCTAGTTCGGTGCGGCCATGACCCTGCAGGTCGATGGCGATCACCTGCCGGTGAGCGGTCAGCCCGGGCAGGATGGGCTTGAACATGTCGGTCGAACCCAGGCCACCGTGCAACAGCAGCAGCGGTTCGCCCGCGCCGGTCACTTCGTAGTAGTAGTTGATGCCGCCTGCCTTGGCGTAGCCCTTCTTGTCGTCGGCCTGCGCGGAAAAGGTCGCAAGGGTGAGCGCCGCCAGTGCGAGCACAGAGCGAGTCTTCGACGGAATGGTGTTCATGCTGGGTCCTCAATCGTTTGTTGTGTCGGTGTTCAGTAGCCGAACGGCTGGGGCTGAATTCGACATCGAGGACGGGCTGCTCAGCCGTATTTGAGCTTGAGCGCGAGGACCGTTCCAGCGAGTCCGAGTGTGATTGTGTTGGCGGCGATCATCGGCCCCGAATGGACCACGATTCCATAGGCGAGCCAGAACGCCACGCCAGCGGTGAACACGACATACATGCCGAGCGAGATGCCGCTGGTGTTGCGCGTGCGGATCGTCATGACTGCCTGAGGAATGAATGAGCCGGTTGTGAGCGCGGCGGCGACGTAACCCAGCCAGTCGTTATCCATGGGCAATAGCTCTGAAGAGAAAAAGTGGTGGCCGGGGTCGGAATCGAACCAACGACACGCGGATTTTCAATCCGCTGCTCTACCAACTGAGCTACCCGGCCACTGCTGGAATTCCCCTCGATCGAGGGGCGCGTATTAGACCGACAGGTCCGCGCGTCGTCAAGCAAGACTAAGGATAAGCCATTGATTTGCCGGGCGACGGCAGGTCGCGCTCAACCGGCCGGCGTGCGCTCATAGACGGTGCGGAATTCGAACTTCGGAGCCCGCCCGCCTTCGACGTCCGTCGTGACGATCAACTGCCGGCCACCGTCACCGACCTCGTAGCTGCGCGTCGCGACCGGACCGTCCGTCACGTTGTACTTGACGATGAAATCGCTGCCCTTCCAGCCGGAGACTCTCTCGGCCGTTCCTCCTTTGACGGACGCCACGACTTTTTCGCCGTAGACGAAGGTGGTGGACACGCCGTCTGCCTCGAGTGCCAATTCCTGCGGCGCTTGTTTGATCGTGAGCGATGCGGGCTGGCTCAGAAAGTCCGGCAGCACGGGGTTGCCGCCATGCGAACCACGGCCGCCACCGTAACCACCGCCGCGCGATGTGCCGCCGCCGCCGGAGGGCATGCCCATGCCGCCGCCCATTCCGCCACCCATGCCACCGCGATGATGGCGCGAGCTGCCGCCTTGGCCGGACCGGCGTTGCTGACGCATCACCCCGTTCGGATCTTCACTGAGCGCCTGGTCGAGTTTCCAGTCGCCGGTGAGATTGGCCGTACGCGGAGGTTTGCTGCCGAGCGAAGCGCAGCCCGCGAGCAGCAGCGCGATGGCGATCCCAAGAGCGGCAAGATGAATGTGAGCAGAGAAGCGCAGGCGCGCGAAACGGCTGAACGTGTGCATATGGATTCGCCTGTCGTGAGAATGATCGGCCGCCTGTGGCAGGGAAAACGCGGCAGACCTCCAACGGTTGACGTCGCAGGTGGGGAATTCCGAGCCCCGGTGCGAGCCTTGTTTTGCGGCGCTTTGGCCACACCATGTGCCGACCATGAATGCTGAAACCATTGTCGCCACCACCCCGCGGGCGGTCATCCAGACGCTTCGCGGCCAGCCTGCCTCCGACGGAGCCGGGGTCAAGCTCACGCGCGTCATCGGCCAGCCCAAGCTGCCCGATCTCGATCCGTTCCTGCTGCTCGACGAGTTCGGCACGGACAAGGCCGAGGATTACATCGCCGGCTTCCCGGAACACCCGCATCGTGGCTTCGAGACCGTCACGTACATGCTCGACGGGCGCATGCGCCACAAGGACAACCATGGCAACGAGGGTGTGCTCGAGCCGGGCGCCGTCCAGTGGATGACGGCGGGCCGCGGTATCGTTCATTCGGAGATGCCCGAGCAGCGCGAAGGCCGCATGCGCGGCTTCCAGCTGTGGATGAATCTGCCCGCCAAGGACAAGATGACCGCGCCTAACTACCAGGAGTTCGGCGGCGAGAAGCTGCCCGTGGTGCAGCAGCCCGGCGTGAACGTCAAAGTAATCGCGGGAAAGCTGAACGGCGTCGAAGGCCCGGTGCACCAGCCCGCGACGGATCCCATCTACATGGACATCCGCCTCGATGCCGGCGTCGACTTCGCCCTGCCCGTGCCGGCCGGCCATTCGGCCTTCGTGTATGTATACGAAGGCGGCGTGGCGGTCGGGGTATCGCGCGAGGCCGCGACCATCAACGCGCAGGAGCTGGCGGTGCTCGGCGACGGCGGTGAGGTGCGGCTGCAGGGTCGCGCGCCGCAAAGCCGCGCCATCCTCGTGGCGGGCCGCCCACTGCGTGAACCGGTGGCGCGCTACGGTCCGTTCGTCATGAACACGCGCGAGGAGCTGCACCAGGCCTTCGCGGACTTTCAGGCCGGCAAGTTCTGAGCTCAACCCCGACGAGGACTCCCCCTCCTCGCCGGAAGCTGGACGGCGCGCAAGCGCCGTCTTTTTTTATGCCTTCTCGACGAATTCCGCCGGCTTCGCGGAGCCTTCTCCGAAGAAGAACTTTTCCATCTCCATCTCGAGGCGCTTGTAGTGCGCGGGCTCGCGTGGCGTGAGGCGGTACTCGTTCATCAGCATCGTCTGATGCCGCACCCACATCTGCCAGGCCTCTTTCGAGACATTCTCGAAAACGCGTTTGCCGAGTTCCCCAGGGTGCGGCTGCTTGTCGAGTCCCGGGGCTTCTTTCTTGAGCAATACGCAATTCACCATTCGGGTCATGACTCGATTTTCTCCGACAAACTACCGAGCAGTGTCTTGATGGGCGCGGGCAGGCCCACGCGCGCAGGTTTCGCAAGGTCGTACCATAGCGCGCCGCCTGCGCCGACGCTCGCCTGTGCGCCGACCCGGGCCACTACTGGCGTGATCACCAAATCGAAGTGGGTGAAGCTGTGTTCGATGTCGGGCAGCGGCGCGTGCAGCAGGTTGGCGTTGGTGAGCTGGGTGGCGGCGAAGTTCTCGGCCGAATCGCGGTCCGCGAACTCGGGCAGGCACCACAACCCGCCCCAGATGCCGCTCGGTGGGCGCTGTACCAGCAGCACCGTGGATTCGCGCCGCGCGACCAGCATGACGGCACGCTTGAGCTTGCGTGCGGAGCGCTTGCGCTTCGGCGCCGGCAGTTCACCCTGCCGTCCTGCGAGGCGCGCGCGGCAGTCGGTGGCGATCGGACACGCTTCGCACAGCGGCGCAGGGTGGCGGCAAACCGTCGCACCGAGATCCATGATGGCCTGCGTGTAGGTGGCGACCTCTGCATCGGGCGTCTCGAATTCCGCGAACTCCCACAGCTGCGCCTGCGTCGCGCTCGAATCGACCGCGCCCTCGACGGCGTGGAATCGCGCCAGCACGCGCTTCACGTTTGCATCGAGAATGGCGTGGCGCGCGCCGGTAGATAGCGCGAGGATTGCGCCTGCGGTCGAGCGTCCCACTCCCGGCAATTCCACCACCGCGTCGAGCGTGCTCGGAAACTCTCCGCCGTGACTGTCGCGAATGAGCTGCGCGGCACGCTGCAGGTTGCGCGCGCGCGCGTAATAGCCGAGACCCGTCCATTGATGCAGGACTTCGTCCGCCGGCGCATTCGCGAGCGCGAGCACGTCGGGAAAGCGCCGCATGAAGCGCTTGAAATACGGGATGACAGTGGCGACCTGCGTCTGCTGCAACATGATCTCCGACACCCACACGCGATATGGGCTTCGGTCGCACTGCCAGGGCAGATCGTGGCGACCGGATTGCGCGTGCCAGGCTAACAACCTTGGTGCGATGGCCGGCGGCGTATTCACGGCGCGGTCCCGGGTTTACTGGAGGCGCCGCGCAGCCCTTGCTCATCGAGGATGAGACGCAGCGTTACACCCTTCATCGAGATGTCGTCGTACGTGGCCGATTCGAGTTCGAGCACGCCGCGGAATTTGAGGTCCTTGAGCATGGCCGTCGGCAGCACGAACGGTTCGCTGGCCGGATCAGACGGGGGAATGTAGCGCGAGATGTTCAGCGCATCGCCGTGCAGCGCGATTTCGCCCACCGGATCTGCTCCCGCGCCGCGCAGAAAATCGCCGGTGAAATGAGTGTCGTCCAGGGTCAGCGCGAGCGGCTTGATGGCGATCGCGCCGCGGTCGAATGCCCAGGAGCCCTGGAAGCGCAGCTTGCCGAGCGCGCCTGGATCCGTGGTTTTCGGCGCCGCGATTCCCACCGTCGTCAACAAGGCGCGCGGGTCGAATTCGTTCGATTCGACCTTTCCTGTGAATCTGGACTGCTCGCCGAGCGTGCCGCTGATGCCGCCTTCAGCTTCGAACTGCCCGAACGACAGCGTGTATTCCTTCACCTCGACGCTCGAATAGTTCTTGGACAGCAGGGCCTTCGGCACCTCGAGACGGAACGGCACGCCCACGGGTGCGAACCCGTCCATGTGCAGCACGCCCGCGATCTCGCTGTCGGTGAACGGTTCGCCGGGCGCGATCTCGTCGGTAGTTAGGTTGAGCGCGGTCACCTCGACCCGGCGCGGCACGGTCTCGTCGACGTAGGAGACCCGGCCGTTCCTGATCTCGACGCCGTCGATGCGGACCTCCATCGGCTTGGCGTTCGGATCGGCCGGTTCGTTGCCCCCAATACCCTCCCAATTGGCGCTGCCGTCGGCGCGGCGCACCAGGTGAACCTCGGCGCCTTCCAGGCGCACGCGATCGGCGATGAGCTCGCCGCGCAGCAGCGGGAACAATTTCGCGCCGAGCTGCGCGCCCTTCCAGCTCACCATGGGCTCGGGGCCGAATCCCGGCGCATTGCCAAACCGCCCCTCGCCGGTACGCAACGCCAGCCACGGAAAGAAGCCGAGCTCGATGTCGCCGACCAGCGCGAAGTCGCGGCCGGTGGCACCCTTCACCGCCGCTTCAATGCGCGGTTTGAAGCCGTTGGGATCGACGAACCAGACGATCGCCAGCACGCCGAGCAGCGTGAGGACCACGAGCCCGGCAAGGACGAAGGAAATCCATTTGAGTAAACGCACGCGGCCGACATTGTAACGATGTCGGCCGCGTGAAAGGCTTGAGGCGCGAGCGCCTCAAGCGTCAGTGATCGCAGATGTCGATGTCGCCGGACAGCGTCTTGGCCCGCACCCGCGCGCCGCCGCCTTCAACGGTGCGCAAATTGAGCCGCGTGCCGGGTCCGTATTTGCTGACGCGCTCGACCGAGCCGGCCAGGCAACCTTCGATGTCGCCGCTGAACGACTCGATCTCCGTCGACAACCCGCCAGGCGCCACGAGGCGCAGCGTGATTTCGCCGCTCACGCCCTCGACGTCGACACGGCCATCGCGCGTGAGCTTGGCGCGCAGCTCGAGATCGCCGGAAGTGGTGCGACCGCGGACCTCGCTGGTCTCGCCCATCTGCACGCGCGCGTCACCGCTTACGGTGACCACGTCGAGTTTGCCGGCGCCATTGGTCAGATCGAGACTGCCGCTCACCGAGTTCGCGCGCAGCGAGATCGGCTTGCCGGTGCCACGTACCGTCAGGTCGCCGCTCACCGAGCGCACTTCGGAATCGTCGCCGGAGATGTCGGCGGTGATCTCGCCGCTCACGCTCTTCAGGCGCTGGGTGCCGAGTACACCCTGGGACGACACGTCCGCGCTCACCGCGGACACCTCCACGCTGCAGTTCTTCGGCACCTGCACCGAAATTTCTGCATCGCCGTCGTTCGAGCTGCCGCGCGGCAACACGACCTTGACGATGGTGCGCCCGCCACTGGTCGTCAGATCGAGTCTTTCGACGTCCTCACCCAGGTGCCCGGTGACCTGCACCTCGTTGCGGTCCCAGCCGCGCACGTCGATCGAGCCCGACACGTTGGAGATGATCACCTCGCCACCCGGCTCGACCGCGATCCTGCGGTCGATCGAGCCGCTTTCACCGGCACAGGCCAGCAAGGGCAGCGCGACTAACAAACCGGCGCACAGGTAACTCTTCGGAATGCTCATGATCAGGTCTCCTGGTTGCCGGAATCGCGCACCGCGGTCAGCGCGCGCATTTCTTCCTGGCAGGAATTAACTAACAACTCTTGCAGCAGCGCATTGGCCGGATCGCTGCCGAGCGCCGCTTCGATTTCTCCGATGGAGCGGCGCAGAGTGGCCAGGCTGGCCGCCACCTTGGTGCGCTCCGCGGCGGGCATGTCATTCAGCTTGTGCTGGACTTCGACCAGCAGCACATCGCGCTCCTTGCGGTAATTTGCATCGCGCAGCGCGGCCGGAAGCACGTTCGCCGCGGCCTCGCGAGTGCCCGCCGTCTCGATGAACTTCACCGGCCCCAAGCTGCGGCCGATGAACACGCCGACGGCCACCAGTGCGATAGCCGCCGCCATGCCGGCCGCGGGCAACCAGCGCGGGCGGCGCTGCGCGCCTGGGGCCTGCGCCGCTTTCTCCGCCTCGATGGCGGCGGATATCGCCGGCCACAGGTCGCGCGGCGGCGGCACGTTCTGCGCCAGCTCGTCGATACTTTTCACGCGTCGCAGGTTCATCGCACACCTCGTTCCAATCTGTCCTTCAGCAGGCCGCGTGCCCGATGCAGTTGCGCCTTGCAGGTGCCGACGGCGATGCCAAGCATCGACGCGGCTTCCGAATGTTCGTAGCCATACACACCGCACAACACCAGCGCGTCACGCGCGCCCTGCGGCAATGACTGGATCGCCGCCTCGAGCTCTTCCTCTTCGACGGGCGAATCGAAGCTCATGACCGGCTCTTCGTATTCGGTGGGGTCTTCCACCGGGATCTCGGCGTTGGCCGGGCCACGGCGCTTTTCGAGGACGGTGTTGACCGCAATGCGGTGCAGCCAGGTCGAGAAGCTGCTGCGCGCCTCGAACCTGGGCAGCGCCTTCCAGGCCTTGATGAAGGCGTCCTGCGCACAGTCGGCAGCCAGATCGGGGTTGCGCGTCATGCGCAGGCACAGGCCGTGGACGCGGCCCACGTGATCTCTATATAGACGCTCGAAAGCCCGCGAATCACCGCGGCGCGCCCGCTCTATGAGAGCGACGTCGAAATCGACGACCGTGTCGGTTTGCATCATTCGGGCTGTCGCACCATCCGCCAATCAAATCTCCTCGGAAGCGTAGTGACAGACGGCTCATCTGTCCCTACATGCTTAGAGGGATGCGGGGCTGCGCGGGTTTGAAAAGGCGTGTAAGTCGCGGAGCCAGCGGCGGTTTTTGCGAGTGGGGCCGGGTCGGCGCCGCTAGCTGCGCTGGGTGCCGCCGCTGAACCACTTCATGGCGTACTGCAGAAGCTGGCTGTTCGTGGCCAACCCGAGCTTGTGCTTGATGGTCTGGCGATGCGATTCGATGGTCTTGACCGACAGCGTGAACTCCTGGGCAATCTCGCGCGAACTCATGCCGCGCCCGATCATGTTCAGGATCTGCACCTCGCGATTGGACAGGCGCGCCACCGGGTCATTGGTCTCGGAACGGCTCTCGCCGGCACGCTGATCCAGCGAGCGTTGTACCGTTTCGCTGACATATGTACGGCCGTCCAGCACTCGCCGCACCGCGATCAGCAGCTGATCGGAGGCCGCCTGCTTCATGATGTAGCCCATCGCACCGGCGGCGAGCAGCCGCTCGGCATAGATCGTTTCGTCGTGCATGGACAGCACCAGCATGCGCAGTTCGGGCATTTCCGCGTGCATTTGCCGCACGAGTTCGATGCCATCCCCGCGTTCCAGCGACAAATCGACCACGACGATGTCCGGCTTGCGCGCGCGGATGGCTTCACGCGCGGCGGGTTCGCTGTCGGCTTCGCCGCAGACGGTGAGATCGGGTTCCGCTTCGAACATGCGCCGCAGGCCCTGTCGCACGATCGGATGGTCGTCGACTATCAGGATCTGGCGCTTAGTGGCCATGGCTGCGGTCATGATCGTCCCCTACGCGCATTTATTAGGGTGGATGATACGAAGTTGGCGCGGAGCGTCAATCCTTTCTCCTACGTATGCCTACGTATAGTTAGATCCGATTTAAAGATAGCGTTCAATCCTTCAGCGGAAATCCGCCGCGCGGCAACGAATCCCCGCCGAGTGGCGCCAGATGCGGACAAGTGCATCGAACGACGACCCCGCCACCTTTGTTGTTCGCAATGGTGACGTCCCCGCCGAGCATTTGCGCGCGATAGCGCATGAGTTTCATTCCCATCCCGTTGTTGCTCGCGCTTCTCTCATCGAAACCCCTACCGTTGTCCTGAATGCTGAGGGTCAAAGTGCTTTCTGCCGTGGCGAGGTCAATCGTGACCTGTGTAACACGACCATGACGGATCGCGTTCGTGAATGCTTCCTGCGCAATGCGGTACAGGTGCGTCGCGGCGCCGTCATCGAGGGTCAACGGCTCCTTGAGGGAGGTGTTGAAGTGGGCCCGTACGCCGTAACGTTCCATTCCGCGGACCGCCATCGATTGCAGGCCGGCGATCAGGCCGCCGCGATCGGCCCCGACCGGCGCCAGGCCGCGGGCCATCGCGCGGGTGCTTTCGATGGCGCCATTGACGAGACTGATGATGTCCTCGACGTCGGTGCGCGCGGTGGAGTTCTCCTTGCGAAGCTGCGCGACCACGCTGCGCAGCATGAGCGCAACGCCGGTCAGGTCCTGACCGAGACCGTCGTGCAGGTCAGATCCGATGCGCAATTGCTCGCGCCCGGCGATCTCGAGGATCTCGCGCTCGAGCACGCGCCGTTCGGTGACATCGGTGATGACGGCAAGGCGATGCGTGGCACCGTCGACGTGCGTGAGCGTCGCCACGCAGGCGGCGTCGAAGGTCGAACCGTCGCGGCGCCGGCACTTGAACTCCACTGGCGCCGCGCCCGGCGGATCGCTCATCAAACCTAACAACTGCTGATCGAGCCGGTCGCGGCGCAGGCCCGGCGCCTGCGCGATCAGATCGTCGATCGAGGTATCGACCGCTGAGCCTGCGGTGAAGCCGAACATGCGCTCGAACGCCGGGTTTACCATACGAATCATGTTGTTGATGTCGATGACGACCACACCTTCGTGCAGCAGCTCGAACATGCGCGCCTGCGTTTCGCGCAGATGCATCGCTGCGTGGCGATCGGTGATCTCGGTGATGTTGATCACCGCGCCGTTGATGCCGCCCGGCGCGCGCAACGCGCGGATGCGCGAATCGAAGTAGCGGCCGCCATCCTGCGCGCCCGTGCTCGCCAGCTGCAGATCGACCGGGTCACCGGTCTGCAGAACCTGCGTGAGTGCCGCGAGAATCGTGGGCCGGTCTTCGGCCACGGCGATTTCGTCCAGCCGCAGGCCGATGATGCTTTCGCGCGAATGCGAGCGGATACCGCGATTGATGAACTGCACGCGGCGCTCGGTATCGACCAGGATCAGCCAGTCGCCGGTACCCGCGGCGACCAGCTGCAACATTTCCTGCGAGGCGCGCAACGCCTCCTGCGCGCGTGCCTGTTCGCTGATGTCGATGCCCATGCCGACGATGCGAATCACCTTGCCCGCGGCATCCTTCACGTAGCAGGGCGAGTCGAGCAGCGTGACGAAGTGACCGTCCTTGTGACGGATGCGATAGGAAATGGCCGTCGGCTGATTGTCCGGATCGGTGCCGGGGCTGCGGCGCCCGATCAGGTATCGATCGTCCGGATGCACCAGCGCGAGCCATCCGGAAGTGTGGTCGCCAATCTCACCGGGCGCGTAACCGAGCACGCGATCGACGCCGTCGCGCGTGGCGATGCCGGTCTCGGCGTCGATTTCGTAGACGACGCCGCGCATTTCGCGCGCCGCGGCGCGGAAGCGCTGGTCGCTGGCCGAGAGCGCGGTCTCGCGAATCTTGCGCGCCGTGATGTCGACCACCAGGCCGAGTACGCGGCGCGTGGCTCCGTCCGGGGAACGCTCCACGACGTACGCGCGATCGAGTGCCCAGTGCCAACTGCCGTCGGTGTGCCGGAATCGATACTCGGTCTCGAGCATCGGCGTACCGGGCTCCACGCGCTGCAGGCGTCGCCGGAATTCGTCGATCTCCTCGTCGGGGTCGGTGCCGAGCAGTTGCCGCCAATTCATGTGATTGGCGCGGCCAAAGACCGGATCCACGCCGAACACGCGGTAGTAGCCATCGGTATTGTGCGTGATGCCGTTCTCGACGTCCCAGTCCCACACGCCGGCAGTAGTTAGCTGGAGCGCCGTCTCGACGCGTTCGTTGCGCGCGTTGGCGCGCCGCTCGGCAACCTTGGTTTCATCGAGGTCCATGCACACGCCGAGCATGCGCACCGCCTTGCCGGCCGAATCGCGCTCGACCACGCGGCCGCGTTCGAAAACCCAGCGCCAGGTGCCGCTGCGCGTGCGTATGCGGTATTCGGCGTCGTAGTAGTCGGCCTTGCCCGCCACGTGCTCGGAGAAGCGGCGCGTGGCTTCCGGGCCTTCGTCCGGATGCAGGTTTTCGTCCCAGCGCGTCACGTGTGCGCCGCCGTCGCAGGGATCGATGTCGTGACGCGCACACCAGTCGTTGAACCAGCGCGTGGTGTCGGTGATGAAGTTGGCTTCCCACAAGCCCACGCCCGCACCCCAGGCCGCGGTCTCGAGCATGTGTTCGCTCGAAGAGAGGTGGGCCTCGGCGCGCTTGGCGCCGTCGATATCGAGCGTGACGCCGATGACCAGCACCGGCCGGCCCGCAAGATCCCACTCGACTGCGCGGCCGCGATCCTGCATCCAGCGGAATTCACCAGTCGCGCTCTGGAAGCGGTATTCGAATTCGACGGAATCCCGCTCGCCCTGCGCGTGGCTCTGCAGCTGCCGATCGACGCGCTCACGATCCTCTGGATGCAGGTTGCTGAACCACGGGTTCGGCATCGCGTCCCACTGCGCGCGCGAGTAGCCCGTCATGGCCAGCCACAGCGGACTCGCGGTGCGCGCATTGCTGGGCACGTGCCACTGCCAGAACGCGGCGCGCGCGCCCCACAGCGCGGTAGCGAGGCGCGACTCGCTGTCGCTGCGCGCTACTTCCTCGCTCTTGCGGCGGTCGATGTCCAGCAACAATCCGGTGATGCGCGCCGCCGCGCCGTCGCGCTCGCGTTGCACGACGCGGCCACGATGCAGCACCCACAGCCAGCGGTGCCCCGCGGCTAACAACCTGTATTCGCACTCGAAGCGATCGCCGCCGTGATGGCAGGAATCGGCCGCGGCATTGAACGCGCCGACGTCGTCGGGATGAATGCGGCGCTTCCATTCGGCAATGGACAGCGGAGTCGCCGCGACGTCGATGCCGAATGCTCGCACCCAGGCTGCGTCGATCTCAAAACGATCGGCCGCGAGCTGCCAGTCCCAGACGGCTGCCTGCGCCAATTCCAGCGCCGAACGCGATTCGGCGGGCAATTGCGCGGCGCCCTCGGGCGGAGCGGATTCGGGACGGGCATTCATGACCGATTATTGTTACCTGCGTTGCGCCGACGCACTTTGATCCACCCTCCAGATTTCCACGATTCGAGCCTCGGGCCTGCGGATTTGCCGCGATTCTGCGCGTTTTCGCGCAATTCGGGCCGTCGGAATAGGGCTTCTAGTAAGGGTCGTACGGCTATTGCCCGACTCTAGCTGTAAGTATTCTCTGACATAAGGTTTTGACAAAACCTAATTCGAATAACTAATGGACTAGCGGGGACGACACAGTGGTAGACGCCAGCACGACGAGAAACCCCTTGGTCGCGGATTACTCCGAGTGGAAGGCCCGCGACTACTTTCAGACGTATTACAGCGAGGTTGTACTCCCCGACGAGCAAGCAGTGCTCGCCTATCAGATCGAGGTACTGCGCGCGGCGCGCGCGCGTTTCGGCCGCGGACTCGAATACGGCTGCGGCCCGACGCTGCATCGCGCGATCGCCGCGTCGAAGTATGCGTTCCGCATCGACATGGCGGACTGGCTCGCCGACAACCTCTCCGAGGCGCGTGAGTGGTTGTTAGCGGATGCGAGCGCTCCCGAATGGAAACGCTTCACGAAGTACGTGCTCGCCTGCGAAGGACATGCGCGGCCCAACATCGCGCGCGTGATCCGGCGCGAGCAGCTGACCCGCAAGGTGGTGCGCGGCCTGTACGTGAGCGACGCGCGCCTGCGCCAGCCGCTCGGCCCGACGCGCGAAGGTTTCTACGATCTCATCATCACCGGCTTCTGCATCGACGCGATCTCGAGCGATCGGGCGGTGTGGCGCCGCTGCATGCGCAACGTGACCTCGATGCTGCAGCCGGGCGGCACGTTCATCATCCACGCGTTGCATCAGTGCAAGGCGTACAAGTGCGGGGACCGCATGTTCCCGGGGTCGAACCTCACGATCGACGACATGCACGAGGCAATGCTGGAGAACGGTTTCGCGCCGTCGACCATCGATGCGCAGGTAATTCCGTGCCGCGGGAACAATATCTACGGGTATTCGGGGATTCTCACGGCCTCGGGTCGCAAGATAATAAAGAAGCGCTAGGGAAACGGGGAGTTGCAGGAATCGGGGACAGATTTATATCCGCTGCAGCAACCAGACGACGCCCGCGGCGCCGAGTGCGCACGATCCCAACGGCAGCACGCCGCCTGCATACCAGCGCGTCCCGCGCGCTGCGAATATCAGCGGCAATACCAGCGTGACGATCGAAAGCTGCGCGATCTCCACCCCGATGTTGAATCCTGCCAGCAGCGGCAACAGTGACGTGCCGGCGGCATCGATCTCGCCGAGCGCATTGGCGAAGCCGAATCCGTGCACGAACCCGAAGCCGAACGCCAGCGGCAGGCGCAGCCGCGACAGGCGCGGCAGCAGATTGATGCCCGCCGCCACGGCGATCGACGCCGCGATGGCGACTTCGATCGGCTGCGTCGGCAAGTGCACGGTACCCGTCACGGCCAGTGCGAGCGTGGTCGAGTGTGCGATGGTGAACGCGGTGACGATGGTCACGATGTCGCGCGCCACCTGGGTGAACCGCGGCTGTCCCTGCCACTTGCCATCCACCGGCCGCAGAACCGACGGCAGCAACAACAACAACACGAAGGCGATGTGGTCGTAACCGATCGCCACGTGCCAGATGCCTTCGCCGACGAAGCGCGCGAAACTCGCCCAGGCTGAAACCCGCTCGGGTTCGCTCCACTGCGGCGTTCCGGGGCTGATCACGCCCGCGAGCTTCTCCGTACCGCGCGTCGCGCTCAGCAATACGCGTTGCGAGGCATCGCCGCTCATGAACAATCCGCCGCTCACGCCTAACAAACCTGAGCGCGGACAGTCGGCGAGCATCGCGACCGATAGGAAATTCTGTTCGACCCGCTGCGCCAGTGCCAGGTCCTGCACGCGCAGCGCGCAGGACTCGCCGCCGCGTTGCACGGCGATCTGCCCGAGCACGGCGGCGGAGATCGTCACGCGGGCGGCATCCACTTCCTGCCAGGTGACGGCCCCGTCGAAGTCGCGATCGATGAACACGGACCAGACGATGTCGTGCAGCGACAGGTCCCAACGCACGCCGACCGGGCCTGCGCGCGGCACGTCCAGCAGTACGAAGCTGGTGCTGGTGGAATGCGCGCCTGCCGGGTCGCCGACCAGTGCGCCGATGCACAGCAGGACTGTTAGACCGAAGCGTTTCACGCGCACACTCTAGCCGCGCGACGCGCCGGAAAGAATGCTTTCCGCCACGGCATCGGTGAAGCCCGTGCTGCGCAGCCAGGCGCGCAGCCCTTCCTGCGCAGCCACGTCTTGCGCGGCCACCGCGGCGCGCGCCAGCACGCGCACGTCGGGCAGCTCTTTTTGTACGGCGAAATTGGCCTGCGCGGCCGCGAGCGCCACGCGGGCGTCGCCCGCGCCGAGCGCCAGCATCGCGGCCTCGCGGTTGTGCACGGCGTCGCCGCGGGCCGCTTCGAGCGCGAGCCAGGCGGCGGCGCGTTGACGCAGTGCCGTGCGTTGCGCACCTTCGGCCAGCAACGCGTGCCTGACCAGTAGCGCGAGGCTCGGACGTTCGACGTCGAGCAACGCGCCGGCATCATGCGCATTGCCGCGCGCTGCCAGCGCATCGGCCAGCGCGGCGCGGATGGAATCGTCGCGCGGCGCGAGCCGCAGAGCCACGCCGTAGTCGGCGATGGCGCCGTTCAAATCGTGGGCGCGCTCGCGCAACTCGGCGCGCACCGTGAGCAGATAGGCGTGCGCCGCGGGTTGGGAAGCAGGGTTGACCGGAAAAGTCTGCAGCAGAGTCTGTGCCTGCTCGAACTGGCCGGAACCGGCATACGCCTCCGCCAGGCAGGCCATTCCAACGACTGAATCGCCGCCCCCGGCGGTCACGAGCTGCGCGCAGTCGCCGCGCGCGCCCGCAAAGTCGCCGCGCACGAGGCGCACCGAAGCGCGCTGGGTGCGCGCCGCCGCGTCACGCGGCGCCACCTGCAGGATCTGATCGAGCAGCGCCTCGGCGGCGCCGAAATCATGTCGATATTGCAGGGTCTCGGCGTACAGCCGTCGCGCCGCCGCGCCGGCGCCGGCCTTGCTAACTACCGGGGCGAGCACCGCCTCGGCGCGCCCGACATACGAGGGCTCGCGCAAGGTGCGGGCGCGTTCGAGCAGTGCATCGGCCAGCGCCACCGCCGGCGCCTCCGCGGCCGGCTCCGCCCGCCAGTTGCTCAACCGTGCGCGCAGGTTCTCGTCCGGCATCACCTGCCGGATATTGGCCACCACGAAGGACGGATCGTCCGGTACGAAACGATCGCCCGCCGTCGCGACTTGCGTCGCGGCGGCGAACGCCAGCATCGCCAGCAGGCGTGCTGGAGCCCCGATCATGGCGCATCCGGCGGGATCAACGCCTGGAAACTCGCCGGATCGTCGGCGTCCTGCGCGAACGTGAACCCGTTGACTGTCGTCGGGTCATCCGTCTCGCCCTTCGCGAACGTGCTGAGGGCAACGTCACGCACCGAGGCGTTCTTCGCGTTGACCGCCACTTTGAACGTGCGTGACACCGCAGAGCTCTGCGGGTCGGTCACGTACAACTCGATCGTCGTCGTGCCCGTGGCCGCCTCGTACGGCATCAGCGTGATCGAGCGCGTCGCGCCCGTTCCCGACAACACCAGTCCATCGGCGGGAAACAAGCCCGCGTTGTCCGGAATGACCTTCACGTTGAGCTCGGTGGCCGCCGACTCGGGATCCGCGAGGGTGAACTCGATGGGCCCGACCACCGTGTCCTGGTCGCTCGTCTGGTCGGCAATCGCCGAAATGGTCGGCGGTTGATTGACCATCGCGCCGGGAGGCCGTGGGTCGCGGTCGTTCGAGCTGCTGCAGGCCGCCACGACGAGTGTCGTGGCGGCAAGCAACACAAGCGATCTCTTGTGAGTGTGCATCTCAGCCTCCCGCGCCCGGCAGCGGTGTGGTCAGGTATGGGAACGTCGTATCGAAGTCCGCGGCCGACACCGGCGCGCCGTCCGTGAACGGCGCGAAGCCGACCGGCGCGTTCTCGGTCTTGCACAACTTGAGATCGACCATGTCGTTGCCGATCTTGATCGGGTAACACAGGGCGCCCATTACTACGCGCAGCGCGATGTCCACCGTGTCGTCGCCCGGCCGGCGGCCGTTCGGGAAGCCGGCGAGGTCGCCACCGGCCACGCCGAAGGTGCTCTGCATGGCGGCGGGAGCGGCTGCGATGCCGGTGTTGAGACGCGTCATTTCGGACGGCGTCACCTTCGACATCTGGTTGACGCCTTCGAAACCCGTCAGGAACGCGGTCGCGAGATCCTTGCGCGGGATGTTGTTAGGCGCGATGTTCGTGAAGGTCGTGCCCAGCGTCTGGTTGACCGGCACGCGGAACAGCGCATCCAGCAACGCCGGCAAGGTCGGGTTCGTCACGTAGGTGCCGAACTGGCCGTCGAACTTCGGTTCGCTGGCGCTGAAGCGGTCCTTGTCGGGCAGGCCGATCACCAGTTCGTTGACCAGCGGCATGCCGAGACGCGAAACCTGCACCCACGGACCGCCTTCCACGTCGGGACGCGAGAAGGTCGGCAGCGGATTCAGCAGGCGGGCCTGGCGCAAGCTTGCGCTGGTCCAGCCGCCGATCACGCCGTTGCCGGAACCCACCAGGCAGTTCTTGTGGAGCTCGAGCGCAATCGTCGTGATGTTGGCGTTGTCGACCTGGTTGTTAGCCTTCGACTGCGTGATGCCACCGGGGAAGCCCTGGCCGTCGCCGGCGCCGGGAGCGGAGTCGCCTTCCACCGGAATGAGGTTCACCAGGTCGAACACGCGGCCGAGGTTCACCGCAAAGCCTTCCTTGCGCTGACCGACGAACACGCGTCCCGGCATGTTGCAGCCCGGAAAGTTCACCGTGTAGATGAAGGAGTTCGCGTACGCCTGGTAGCCGGCGACGCTGCCAAAGGTCTTCGTGCCCACGAAGTCGTATGGCTTGCCGAAGATCGTGCCGCCACCGGCACCGGTGACCTGAGACGAGTTGCCGCGGCGGCGATCGCCGCGCACTACCGTGACTTCGTAGCTCTCGCGAAAGTTGAGGCCGGTGGTGTCGGCCGCGCTCACGGGAGCGATGTTCTTGAGCGGCACCGCAACCTGCGCCCCGGCGATGTCGAGCTTCTTGCCGCGGTTGTCGTTGCCGAGGCGGTTGGTGAAGCGGAACTGGAACGTCAGGTTCTCCACCGCGTCACCGTCATTGTCGACGTGGATCTCGTACAGGGCCGAAGGGTCCATGGCGAAATAGTTAGGTCCACCGTAGGGCTGCTGCAGCGGAATGTAGTTGGCGAGCAGCGTGACGTAACCGTCCCGGCCGGGCTCGTAGCTGTTGAAAAGATAGAAGTCGGTCGAATCTTCCCCCGGCATGCGCGTGATGTTCGGCGCTTCGCGATGGCTCGATCCGACTGCGGCGAATGGCAGCGCTGCGGCGACCGCGGCTGCCACCAGGCAGGATTTTCTCGATGACATGTTCGTCCCCTTGCTGGAGTGAGAGCGTTGTTGATGAGTACGGCTGGGACTACGCGGCGCTCGCGGGACGGATGCACGCATCACGCATCCGCCAGGTTTATTTTTTTAGCCGCATCCAAGGACGCAGGCGCTGCGTACCGCTATATTCCCCCCGGCATGTCGCAGGTCCCGTCCCAAAAGCTCACCGCCCTGAGCCGTCTCATCGGCGGGACGCCGCTGCTCGAAATCCACTGCCGTTATCGCGGCCGCGAGCAGCGCATCTACGCCAAGCACGAGGCGTACAACTTCACCGGCAGCATCAAGGACCGCATGGCGCTGTACATCCTGCAGCGCGCCTACCTGAGTGGTGAGATCGCGCCTGGCGACGTGATCGCCGAAGCGACCAGCGGCAACACGGGTATTTCTTTTGCCGCGATCGGCCGCGCATTGGGCCACCCCGTGCGCATCTATATGCCGGACTGGATGAGCCGCGAGCGCGTGCTCGTGATTCAAAGCCTCGGCGCCGCAGTGATTCCCGTCTCGGCGGAACTGGGCGGTTTCCTGGGTTCGATCCGCATGGCCGACGAGTTCGCGCGTGAGTCCGGCCGGGTTTTTCGGCCGCAGCAGTTCGACAACGCCGCCAATGTGCAGGCGCATTACGAAACCACCGGCCCCGAGATCACGGCGCAGCTGGCGACACTCGAGCGCGTGCCCAGCGCCTTCGTTGCCGGCGTCGGCACCGGCGGGACGGTCATGGGCGTGGCACGCCATCTGCGTGAGCGGTTCGGCAAGGTCGCGGCGCACCCGCTCGAGCCTGCGAACTCACCCACGCTGCGCACCGGCCACAAGGTCGGCCGGCACCGCATTCAGGGCATCAGCGACGAATTCGTGCCGTCCATCGTGAAGTTAGGCGAGCTGGACCGGATCCTCGACATCTGGGACGGCGACGCGATCGTGATGTCGCAGCGCCTGGCGAGCGAGCTCGGCATCGCGGTGGGCATCAGCTCCGGCGCCAACCTGCTGGGTGCGCTCGAGATCGCCCACGAACAAGGCGACGACTCCAATGTGGTCACTGTGTTCTGTGACGATAACAAAAAGTATCTTTCTACCGACCTTTGCAGCGATGAAGAATGCAAGCCGCATTACCGGTGTAACGACGTCGAGCTGCTGGATTTCCGTGTCATTCAACCCTGTGCATCCGGACACGCCACCCGCACGTAGAACCGCCGAGTAACGCAAACGCAACGAATTGCGTTGTAGTCTTCCGCACTCCTTCGGGGATTGGAAATGAAACACCTTGGCCTTCGCCTGGGCGTAATCGCGCTCGGTCTCGTCTCGTCGTCCGCCTTCGCCGCCGGTGTGCCCACTGACGACCTGGACGAAGTCGTCGTGACGGCAAAACGTCACAAATTGATCGGCAAGGTGGAATCCTCAAGCCAAGGCACGGTGACTCGCGCGCAGCTCGAGACGCGCCCGGTGCTGCGTACCGGTGAATTGCTGGAGACGGTACCCGGCCTCGTGGTCACACAGCACAGCGGCGACGGCAAGGCGAATCAATACTTCCTGCGCGGCTTCAACCTGGACCACGGCACCGACCTTGCGACCAGTGTCGACGGCATCCCCGTCAACATGCACACGCACGGCCACGGCCAGGGATACACCGACATCAACTTCGTGATCCCGGAACTGCTCGACCGCATCGAATACAAGAAGGGCACTTACTACGCCGACGAAGGCAACTTCTCCGCAGCCGGTGCGGTGGACCTGCGCTATCGCCACAAGCTGGACGACACCCTGCTCTCGCTGACCGTGGGCGAGGATTCCTACGCGCGCGGGTTGTTAGCCGGGTCGGCCGGGCTCGCCGGCGGCGACCTGCTGTTCGGCCTCGATTACAGCGCCACCGACGGCCCGTGGGATCTGAAAGAAGATCTGCGCCGCGTGAACGCATTGGTCAAGTATTCGCACGGCGAGCGTCGCGACGGCTACGCGGTCACGGCCTCTGCTTATGATGGCCGGTGGAAATCCACCGATCAGATTCCCGAGCGCGCCGTCACATCCGGGTTGTTGGACCGCTTCGGCTTCATCGACGGCAGCGACGGCGGCGAATCGCATCGCTACGCGCTGTCGTTCGACATTGCAAAACCGCTCGGCGAGTGGAATCTCACCGCCAATGCCTACGCGCTCGACTATCAACTCGATCTGTTCTCCAACTTCACCTATGCCTTGACTGGTCCCGATGGTGACCAGTTCGAGCAGTTCGACGACCGCAAGGCATACGGCCTGCACGCTGAGATCGGCCGTGAGACTGATTTCGCCGGCATGTCGGGGCAACTGCGCTTCGGTATCGAATCGCGCTACGACGACATCGGCCGCGTCGGTCTGTACCTCACCGAAGACCGCTTGCGCCTCAAAACCATTCGCCAAGACGCCGTCGAACGCCTGGGCCTGGGCTTCTACGTCGAGCAGCAGCTGCAGGCGACGAACTGGCTGCGTGTGATTGCGGGCCTGCGTCACGATCGCGCCGACTTCAACGTCGACAGCGACCTCACGCTCAACAGCGGCAGCGCGCAAGACAGCATCACCAGCCCGAAGCTGTCGCTGGTGTTTGGACCCTGGGCTGAAACGGAACTGTTCGTAAACGCCGGCCGTGGCTTTCATGAGAACGATGCGCGCGGCACGACCATTCGCGTCGATCCGACCGACGGCATCACCGCCGCGGATCGCGTGAACCCGATGGTGCGCGCCACCGGCGCCGAGATCGGCGTGCGCACGGCAATCCTGCCGTACACGCAACTCGCCGTCACCGCGTGGATGCTGGACCTCGATTCCGAACTGCTGTACGTGGGCGATGCCGGTGCAACCGAAGCCAGTCGCGCCACGGAACGGCGCGGCGTCGAAGTCGGTGTGTACGTCACACCGCGGCAGTGGCTGACGCTCGACGCTGATCTCGCCTGGTCGCACGGGCGTTTCAGCGAATTCGATGCGGCCGGGGACTTCATTCCCAATGCGGTCGAGAACGTTGCCTCGGTGGGCGTCGCGGTCCAGCACCCGAGTGGCTGGTTTGGCGGCGCGCGCTTTCGACACTTCGGCAAAGCGCCGCTGATCGAAGACGACAGCGTGCGCTCCGATCCGACCACCCTCGTGAATCTCGAAGTCGGGCGGCATTTCGGCAAGCGGTTCTCGGTCTCGCTCGCGGCCTACAACCTGTTCGATTCGAACGACAACGACATCACCTATTTCTACGAGAGCCAGCTGCCGGGCGAGGCCGCGCCGGTCGAAGACCGCCATTTCCACCCGGTGGAGCCGCGCACCTTGCGTTTGACGATGGAGACGCGTTTCTAATAGTGAGGCAGTGAGCTGCGGCGCGTAGAATCGCCGCCATGCTTGCTTTCCGATCGCGCGCCTTTCCGGTGGCCGCGGCACTTGCCGCGGCGTGCACACTGGCGTTCGCGTGCACGATCGCCGCCGCCGCCAACGCCCCTACTACTGCGGACAAGAAACCCGCCACCGCGCTGAAGAAGCCAACGCCGGCAGGCGCGAAACCCGCTCCTTCCAGGACCAAGGCGGGCACTTCAAAAAAGAAACCAGCCTCAAAGCCCAAACCGCCGCCGCCGCCGCCACCACCGCCGCCGGTCGAGCTCATCGGCGTCATCGTCATGCCGCCCGACGCGTTCCGCGACGGACCGCCGTCCGGTCAGTTCGACGGCGCGGGACGGCGTGGGGCCGCCGCGCGCTTTGCATCGCAGCCGGTGCAGGGCGTGAGTTCCATCAAGCCAGGCCCTACGGCCGGCGCATGGTGGGCGCTCTCCGACAACGGCTTCGGCGCCAGGTGGAACAGCCCCGACTACCGCCTGTGCATCTATCTATTCGACGTGCGGCCGCGCACCGAAGCCGGCACCGATTCACGCAACGCGCTGCAGGCGGTCATTGAATTGTCAGACCCCGCGAAGTTCTTCCCGTTTCGCCTCGCCGACGAGAGCGAGCCGGAGCGGCAGTTGACCGGTGCGGACGCGGATCCGGAGTCGCTCGTCGCGATGCCCGACGACACCTTCTGGACCGGCGACGAATTCGGTCCCTGGCTGCTGCACTTCTCGCAGGACGGCGAATTGCTGGCACCGCCGGTGGAATTGCCGGATGGCGCGCATTCCCCCGATCATCCGCTGGTCGTCGCGCGTGCCGAGGAAGCGCGCATCGCACACTCGCGTGGCTTCGAGGCCATGGATCTCGCGGGTGACAACAAGACGCTCGTGACGATCCTCGAAGGGCCGGTGGCCGGCGATCCGTCCAGGTACCTGCGCATGCAGCGTTATGACACCGTTGCCGGCAGGTGGCTGCCGTTCACTCTTATATATGAGCTGGACGCAGACACCGTTTCCGTAACCGACCTGTCGCGCATCGACGGCAATCGCTTCGTCGTGATCGAACGTGACGATCTCGAAGGCGACGCCGCGAAGGCGAAGCGTGTCTATTCGATCGATCTCGATAAGGCGCTGCCCGGCAAGCCGTTGCCGAAGAAACTCGTGATCGATCTGCTGTCGATCGGCAATGCGCGTGGTCTCGCGCAGGTTGCGCAACCCGGCGCAGCCTTCCGCTTCCCGTATCTCACGACCGAGTCGATCCAGGTGCTGGACCGGAAACACGTGGTGATCGTGAACGACAACAATTTCCCCGCCACCGGCGGGCGCGGCGCGAACGTGCACGACGCCACCGAGTGGATCTGGCTCGAACTGCAGAATCCGTTGTGACGCTGATCGCCATCAAGGATGCCGAACTCGCGTTCGGCCTCACGCCGCTGCTCGATGGCGCCGCGCTTGCGGTGCAGGAAGGCGAACGCATCGGTCTCATCGGGCGCAACGGCACCGGGAAATCCTCCTTGTTAGCCGTGCTCGCAGGCCGGCTCGCACTCGATGACGGCGAGGTGCAGCGCAAGCCCGGTCTGACGCTCGTCAGCGTCGAACAGGAACCCGTGCTGCCGCAGGCCCAAACCGTGCGCGAGTCGTTGCTGCTGCATGGGAAGTTCGACGACATGCACGACGACCGCCGCCGCTACGCGACCGAGGCGCGGCTCACGGAATTCCTGCACCGCTTCGAGGTGAACGAGGAAGCGAGCCCCGCATCCATGTCGGGCGGCGAACGCAAACGCGCGGCGCTGGCTTTGGCGTTTGCGCTCGATCCCGAGCTCATGCTGCTCGACGAGCCCACCAACCATCTCGATGTCGACGGCATAGAGACGCTCGAAGAACTGCTGCAGAAGAACGTGACCTGCATCGTGATCACGCATGACCGGCGCTTTCTCGACCAGGTGGCCACGCGCATTGCCGAGCTCGATCGCGGCCAGCTGCGCACCTTCCCTGGCAACTACAGCGTGTACGAAGAACGCAAGGCGGAGATCGATCTCGCCGAGGACCTGGCGCGGCGCCGCTTCGAGAAATTCTGGGCCCAGGAAGAAGTCTGGATCCGCAAGGGCGTCGAAGCGCGCCGCACGCGCAATGAAGGCCGGGTGAAGCGCCTGGAGCACCTGCGCGAGGAACGCGCGGCGCGGCGCGAGCGCATCGGCAGCGTGCGCCTCAACGTGGACACCGGCGAGCGCTCGGGCAAGCTGGTCGCCGAATTCGAAAACGTCTCCAAGAGTTTCGGCGACCGCCGCATCCTCGACGACGTGTCATTGCGCGTCATGCGCGGCGATCGCGTCGGGTTGTTAGGGCCGAACGGCGCCGGCAAGACCACGATGATCAAGCTGATCGTCGGCACGCTCGATCCAGACCGCGGCCGCATCAAACGTGGCACCAATCTGCAGGTGGCGTACTTCGACCAGCTGCGCGAGCAGCTCGATCCCGAACGCACGCTCGCGGACACCGTCAACCCGGGTTCCGACTGGGTCGAGATCGGCGAGAGCCGCAAACACATCTCGAGCTACCTCAACGATTTCCTGTTCGACAGCCGGCGCGCCAACGCGCCGATCCGCATGTTGTCAGGTGGCGAGCGCAATCGCCTGTTGCTCGCGCGCCTGTTCGCGCGCCCCGCGAACATGCTGGTGCTGGACGAGCCCACCAACGACCTCGACATCGATTCGCTCGAGCTGCTCGAAACGATGCTGGTCGACTACACGGGCACGTTGCTGCTGGTGAGCCACGATCGCTCCTTTCTCGACAATGTCGTGACCCAGACCATCGCGTCGGCGGGCAAGGGGCAATGGCATGAGTATGTCGGCGGCTACAGTGACTGGCTGCGGCAGCGATCGTTACCGCGCGCCACGAATGCCACGCGCATTGCCCCGGCACCAACGACGGCGGAGCGCCCTGCGCCGGCTGCGAACAAACGCAAACTCAGTTTCAAGGAGCAGCGTGAGCTCGACTCGCTGCCGGGCGACCTCGAGAAACTCGAAGCCGAACAGCTCGCGCTGACCCAGCGACTGTGCGAGCCCGACTATCACCGCGTGGGCGCCGAGCAGATGCGCCGCGATCGCGAGCGCGCAACGCAGATCGAAGCGCTGATTGCCGCCGGCCTGGCGCGCTGGGAGACGCTGGAAGCTCTGGCGTCGAGCATCGCGGCGAGCCGCCAATGAAGCCCGGCACGCCAAACAAACCACCGGTCATCCGCATCTGGAAGGAAACCGCGCATCGCGGCGGCAAGGGCGTCAGCGCCATTCATGGCGTACCGCTGCCCGGGCCGCAACTCGAAGCAATCTGCAGCACGCTCAAGAAGAAATGCGGCACCGGCGGTACGGTGAAAAACGGCGTCATCGAAATCCAGGGCGATCATCGCGAGCGCCTGGTCGAGGAACTCAAGAAGCTTGGCTTTACCGACGTGAAGAAGGCCGGCGGTTAGCGAAGTCGCTCACTTGCCGCGCACGCCGCCCGTCAGCACGATCCGCATCGCCTGCTCCACCGACAGGTCGGTTTCGTGCACCTTGCTGCGCGACACGTACAGCGTATAGCCGCCGATCTGGTAGCTCATGGGTAGATAGACGGCGACGAGATCGTCGCCGCCGCCGATGCCGATCTTGTTGGCGTGTTCCTGCGTCACGAAGCCGATGAGCATGCCCGGCCCGTAGTCGAGTGTGACCACGCGGTCGAGATCGCCCTTCTTCTTGTCGGTGTTGACCAGCCGCGTCATGTCGCGGATGGCGCTGTATACCGTCTTGACCACCGGCACGCGCAGCAACAGGTCCTCGCCCAGGCCGAGCACGCGGCGCACGACGAATGCGTTCACCGCGAGCCCGACCACGAACAGGATGACGAAGCCGGTGACCAGGCCCATGCCCGGCCAGTAGTTATCCCCGACGACCAGCTTGATCGGCTTCGACAGCAGACTCTCGGTGGTGACGCCCAGCCAGTACACGAAGTACACGGTCAGGCCGATGGGCAGGATGGTCACCAGGCCCTTGAGGAGAATGCCGCCGATCTGCTTCATCGATTACTTCTTGTTTACTTCTTGGGCTTTACGAAGCGCAGCGTCATGCGGTCGGATTCGCCGATCGCATCGTACTTGCCGCGGTCGAATGCAGGATCGACCGGCTTGTCGTCCTCGGAGGACTGGCGTGTCGGCGGCAGCGTCCACACGCCGAACGGATGATCCTTCGTGTCCTTCGGGTTCGCGTTGATCTCGGACTTGCCGTCGAGCTTGAAGCCCGCCTTCGTCGCGGCATCGATCACGGTCTTCTCCGGTATGTAGCCGTTCCACACCGAAGGATCCTGGTCCGGCTTGGCGCGATGCTGTTCGATCGCAAGCACGCCGCCCGGCTTGGTAGCCTGGAATACGTTCGCGAGATTCTTTTCGACCGAACCCCCGCGAACCCAGCCGTGGAAGCCGCGCGTCAGCATCACGAAGTCGAATTTGTTGGCCGGCAGCGGCGCGGCCTTCGCGCCCCAGTTCACGAGATTCACCTTGCCGTATACCGCGGCGTCGGCGTACTTCGCGGCGAAATCCGCGCGGCCCTTTTTCGCTCCTTCAGAAAGAGCCGGGTCCGCCAGATCCGCGGCGGTCGCGTAGAACTCGCCCTTGTTGGCGCGCGCATACGGCGCGAGAATTTCCGTCCACCAGCCGCCACCGGGCTGGATTTCGAGGATCGTGGCGCCGGGCTTCAGGCCCCAGAACTCGAGCGCGTCGACGGGATGGCGGAACGCATCGCGTTCCTTGGAATCGGCGCTGCGCCAGCTGCCGGCGACGGCGGATTCGATGGCCGCCACGCTCTTCTTGTCGGTGGCCGCGAAACTGACGCTGGTGGCGGTGGCGAGCGCTCCGAGCGCAATGCCGGCGAATAGGGTTTTGAGCTTCATTGAGGATCCCTCTCGATTTCGATTTGCGGGGAGGCATGCTAATGAATCCGCTGGCGTTCGGCCACGGGTACCGAATCGCGCTACGCCGCTGCGATCAGCTCAAAGGAACGCAGCCGCGCAGCGTGTTCATAGATATCGGAGACGATGATCAATTCGTCGGCGGCGGTTTCGGCCACGAGCGAGTCGATGCCTGCACGTACGGCGTGTGGAGATCCGACGATAGAGCGTGCAAGCATCAGAATCGCCTGCGCCTTCTCCATTGGAGACCAGTAACTCTCAATGTCATCGATCGGCGGCTGGCTGAGACCACGGGCGCCGCGGAACATGTCCGTGAACGACATCTGCTGGGTTGTAAACAGCCTGCGGGCCGCCGCGTCGGTCTCGGCGGCGATGATGTTCACGCCGACCATGACGTATGGTTGGTCGAGTTGCCTCGAGGGCTTGAAGCGGCTGCGATAAATCTGCAACGCGGACATCAGTTGCTGGGGCGCGAAATGCGACGCGAATGAATACGGCAGCCCGAGCTCCGCTGCCAGCATCGCGCCGAAAGTGCTCGAACCCAGAATCCACAATGGCACTCGTGTTCCCGCCGCCGGCACTGCCTGGATGCGCTGGCCCGGTTCGACCGGCTCGAAGTACGCCTGCAATTCGAGCACGTCCTGCGGAAAAGCTTCTGCCGCAGCAGGCGAGGTACGCAGCGCCTGGACGGTGAGTTGATCCGTTCCCGGAGCGCGGCCGAGCCCCAGGTCGATGCGGTCGGGGAACAGGCGCGCCAGCGTGCCGAACTGTTCCGCGATGACCAGCGGCGCGTGATTCGGCAGCATGATGCCGCCCGCGCCGACTCGAATGCTCTTTGTTCCGGCAGCGATGTGCGCGATGACGAGTGACGTCGCTGCGCTGGCGATTCCGGGAAAGTTGTGATGTTCGGCGACCCAGATGCGGCGATAGCCCAAGCCTTCCGCATGACGTGCGAGATCACGTGCATTGTCGAGCGCGCCCCGGGCGTCGGTTTCCTGGGTGACGCGAACCAGGTCGAGGATCGACTTTGCAACCATGGACGGCCTCTGAGCGAATGAGTAAGGAGCAGCGGCTGCCATAGCGCCGGCTTACCGATATGGAGGCGGAAGGGGACAGCGCAATCTGAATGGAGCGGGTGATGGGAATCGAACCCACGTTAGTAGCTTGGGAAGCTACAGTTCTACCATTGAACTACACCCGCGCGGGGAGGCGAGAATAGCCGAGCCACGAAGCGCTTCTCAACCAAACCGCATGTCCCAGTCAAAGATTTTGATCGTCATGGCGCTGCCGCAGGAATCGCGCGGCCTGTTGGAGCGCGCCGGCGCGCAGCCGCTGTACACCGGCGTCGGTAAGGTAAACGCCGCGCTCACGCTGGCACGCAAACTCGCCGAAATCCGCTGTTCCGGCGCGACGCTGCCACTGGTCGTGAACATGGGCACCGCCGGCAGCCGCAGCATCCGCGCACACAGCCTGGTGGCCGCCACCCGTTTCGCGCAGCGCGACATGGATGTGAGCGGGCTCGGGTTCGCACCCGGAGTCACGCCCTTCGATGCTACACCTGCGATCATCGAGTTCCCGCCCGTATTCGTACACCTGCAGTCGGTGCTGTGTTCCACTGCCGATTCTTTCGCCACGCACCGGCATGAAGTCGGCGGCGATGTGGTGGACATGGAAGCGTTCGCACTCGCGCGGGTGTGCCTCTGCGAAAACGCGCGCTTCGGCTGCGTGAAATACATCACCGACGGGGCCGACAGCGATTCCGCCACGCACTGGGAGGCGGCCCTCGATAATGCCGCGCGCGCTTTCGCCACCGCCTACGAGTCTCTCCGCGACCCTGAATGAACGAACTTCGCAATCGCCCGATCCGCAGTTTCGTGATGCGCGCGGGCCGAATGACCGTCGCGCAGGCGCGCGCGCTCGAAGAACTCTGGCCCCGTTACGGGGTGGAGTTCGCGGCGCAGCCGTTGTCGCTGGATGAATTATTCGGACGCGCCGCACCGCGCACGCTCGAGATCGGATTCGGCAACGGCGAACACCTGGCGGCGCTCGCCGGCGCGCATCCCGGGCGCGACTATTTCGGTGTCGAGGTCCATCGCCCGGGCGTCGGCCATCTGCTCCTGCTGGCCGCCACAGACAACCTCGCGAATGTGCGCGTCAGCACGCACGACGCGGTCGAGGTGTTGCGCGAACAGATCGCGCCGGCATCGCTCGATGAAGTGCTGGTGCTGTTTCCCGATCCCTGGCACAAGAAGCGCCATCACAAGCGGCGGCTGATCCAGCCGCCGCTCGTGGAGCTCATCGCCTCGCGGATGCGTCCGGGCGGCGTATTCAAACTAGCTACCGACTGGGAAGAGTACGCGCGGCAGATGCTGGAAGTCCTGGGCGCGGCGACGCCGCTGTTCAAGAACCTGTCACCCACCGGCGACTGGATGCCGCGCCCCGATGACCGCGCGCCCACGCGATTCGAGAAGCGCGGCGCGCGGCTCGGTCATGGGGTATGGGACTTGAGCTTCGAGCGAGGCGCCTGACTACTGCGTCTTGAAGACGGTCTGCAGACCGGGCACCAGTACCTGCATGTTCGCATCGCCACTCTCGCGAGCATTCACATATAGCGCGTAGAGGAATGCGTTCAGGTTGTGATGCCTGGCGAGTCCGGCGCGGGTGCGATACGCATCCGCTTGGTTGGCCAACGCTGGCGGCGCGGCCAGGTTGCGCAGCCACTGCTCCCAGCCGTTCGCCGTAAGCAGGCCGCGTTGCGCGGCGAACAGCACCGCGCGCGCGAGGCGCTCGGATTCGCCGTCTATATACGAATGATCGCCGGGCGGCGCGACCTGGGCGGCGACAGCGCTCAACAGGCGGTCGAGCCCGGCGCGATCCACGGCTGGATTCATCGCGAGCTGCAGAACCAGGTCTGCGCCATGCGCCACGCCATGGCGCCAGCCTTCCTGCGGATCGAATCCTCGATAGTCGCGCACGGATGTCAGGTACCGCGTCGCCTGCGTGACCAATGCGGCACGCTGCGCAGGCGTGAGCCATGGCGTCAGCCGATCGGTGCGGGCGACTTCAGACAACACGAGCGCCGCGAATGGCTGACGAAATCCGTCGCGGTCAGCCTGTCCAGGCTCGATCATGGCGCTGAGTCGCTCGAGCAGCTGCGTCCGCGTGCGAACGTCGAGCCGATCCGCGCGCAGCCAGGTGTAGTAAGCCTCGAACGCGATTCCGTCGCGCAATTGCGGGTCGGCATCGGCAAGGCAGGGCAGCAGCGCGAGCGCGAGCACCTGGCGCCGCGCGTCGTCGGCAATCTCGAAACCCGAGGTCTTCAGCGCCGCAACGGAAGCGCGATCATTGCCCGGTGGTGGGCACGCTGCACGGGCGGGCTGCGCCACCGCGAAGCACGCGAGCGTTGCCAGCAGATTGAGGATCGGCGCCCGCCCCACGCGATGCCCGTCACAGACTCGCGAAGCTGGCGCGTAGGCCGTCGACGACAAACTGGACCGCGAGCGCGCCGAGCACCACGCCGAACAAGCGGTTCGCGACGTTCGTGCCCGTGACCCCGATGACGCGCATGAGCGGCGCCGCGACCCACATGGCGAACAAGCAACAGGCGAGCACCACCAACGCGCACGCGAACATCACCAGGAACTGCACGGGATGCTGCGTCACCGGAATCGGCCCAAACCAGAGCAGCAGCGTCGTCAACGCACCAGGACCGGCCATGAAGGGGAATGCAAGAGGGAAAACCGAAATGTCCGCGCGCTTTTTGCTCTCTACCTTCTCGTCACTCGAGGTGCGCGTGCCCGATTCACGGGCGAAGACCATCTCGAGCGCGATGAGGAAAAGCAACAGTCCGCCAAATATCCTGAACGAGTCGATGGAAATTCCCAGCGCCGACAGAAAGCCGGCGCCAACCAGTGCGAACAGCAGAAGTATTCCGCTTGCAACTAACACCGACTTGAGGGCCATCTTGTGTTTGTAGCTCGTGCTCGCGCCACCGGTGAGTCCGGAGAACACCGGAATCAGCGAGATCGGCTCGACCACGACGAAGAACACGATGAAAAACTTCAGGGCCTGTTCGAGCATGATGCTTTGCGCCAGAAATTCGTTCTTGTAAGTGTCACTTTTCCGGAGCAACATGAAGTCGACTCAAGGAAAAGCCCGGGCAGCATAGCAGCAACGCGATTCGGAGGGATTCGATGAAACCCACCATCGGCAACTGGTATCGCATTCAAGGAAGCGAGTCGTTCGAGGTGGTCGCCTTCGACGAAGACGATGGCACCATCGAGCTGCAGTACTTCGACGGTACGGTTGAAGAGATGGATCTCGAAGACTGGAACGCCGAAAAAGAAACCGGCGCCCTCGAAGAAATCGAAGCCCCCGAAGACTGGACCGGCTCGGTCGATGTCGATCCCGAGGAAGACGAGAGCCGCGGCACGCTCGGCAGCAACGACGACGAACGGCGCCAGAGTGCCAGCAAGCTCGAAGGACTCGATCTGTTCGAGTAGCCTTCGCCTGATAGTTAGGGGCGCCGTTTCAGCGCCCAGGTTTCACAAAGCATTTGCCAGCGCCTGGGGATCGACCCCCTCGGCCAGCAGCACGTATTGCCCCAGCACCTCGATCGGCACCGGCGTGAGCGACTGCCCGGGACACGGACCCGCGATGCACAGGCCGTTGTCGCGCGCGAACAGCGCGCCGTGCGAGGCGCACATGATCAGGTTGCAATCCGGGGTCAGAAACCTGTGGGGCCGGAAGTTGAGCGGATGGCCGGCGTGCGGGCAGGTGTTCACGTAGGCGGCGATGCCGTTCGCCGTGCGCACGATGAAACCGCGCAGCGGCCAGTCGCCCTCCCCGATCGCAAAACCGCGGCTACCGGTTTCGTCGAGCTCGCGCAACGAGCACAGCACCCGGGTGGTATCAATCTCTCGCGGCGGCGATGTCACGGCGCGACAGCCATAGCAGCAGCAGGAGTCCTGGAATGCTCAATGAGGCGGTGTACAGGAAAAAATCGCCATATCCGAGTGCGTCGACCATGAAGCCGGACGTGCCCATCAGCAGTTTGCCGGGCAGCGAATACAACGACGACAACACGGCGTACTGCGTGGCGGTGTATTTTGCGCTGGTCAGGCTCGACATGAACGCGATCAGCGCGGTCCCGTGCATGCCGAGCGCGAGATTGTCGAAGCCGACGATGAACGACAACCCGAGATCGGTGGCCGGCCCACGCGCGTCGACGTGGCTCACCCAGAAGGAGAACACTCCGTTCTGCGCGCACTCGAGCGGCAGATGGCAGGCGTACGCGCCATAGGTCGCGTAGAAAACGTTGGAGACAATCACCAGCACACTGCCTAACAACAACCCGCGCACGCGCCCAATTTTCGCCACCAGGATTCCGCCGACCACGGCGCCCACGAGCGTCGACGGCCAGCCGAAGAATTTCGCGATAACCCCGACTTCCGCGACCGAATAGCCGATGTCTATATAAAAGGTGTTGGCCATGGTGCCGGACACGTAGTCCGTGAGCCGGTACGACGCGATGAACGCGAATATCAGCAGACCGAGACCGAGGCCATAGCGCCCGAAGAAGTCGACGATCGGGCCAACGACGGCACCCATGAACCAGGCGCCTGCCGATTGCATCCAGCGCGGCCAGTGCGCGCGTGCCGCCAGCCAATCGACCATCCGATGCTCGCGCTGTTCGGATGACTCCGCGATCACGCGCACCGGCTCCAGTATCAGGAAGGTCGTGATGATGCCGATGCCCATGAGAGCCGCCATCGTCATGTAACTCACGCGAAATCCCGACTCGCCGGCGATGACCAGCGCGCCGGCCGAGGCCACCATCAGTCCGCTGCGATACCCGATCTGGTAGGCAGCCGCCATGGCACCTTGTTTGTCAGCGGGAGCGGACTCGACGCGCCAGGCGTCGAGCGCGATGTCCTGGGTGGCGGCGAAGAATGCGACGCCGAGCGCAAACACGGCGATGTGCGTCACACCCTGCGTGGGATCGCTGAGTGCGACATTGAACAGGCAGATCGCGACTCCGATCTGCGCCACCAGCATCCAGGAACGGCGGCGGCCGAGCAGCTTGTCGAGCACCGGCAGCCCGACACGGTCGACGATCGGCGCCCACAGGAATTTGAAGGAGTAGCAGAGCCCGACCCAGGACAGCATTCCGATCGTGGCGCGCTCGATGTGCGCGGTCCGCAGCCACGCGGACAAGGTCGAGAAGACCAGATAGAAAGGCAACCCGGCCGAGAAGCCGAGGAACAGCATCGACAGAACCGGGCGCTCCATGTAGACGAGCAGCGCCTGACGCCAACTGCGTTTTGCGGGCGTTTCAGGCGCCATCGTTCGGTATCATTCGCACCGCCGCATCATACGGAACACGACGCACGTGCAGGAATATCAGCGAACCTTCATCGACCTCGCCATGTCGCGCACTGCGTTGCGCTTCGGGAATTTCAAGCTCAAGTCCGGGCGCGACAGTCCGTATTTCTTCAACGCCGGGCTGTTCAATGACGGTGAGGCCATTGCAGTACTCGGCCAGTGTTACGCCGCGGCGTTGACGCGTTCCGGCCTCGAGTTCGACATGTTGTTCGGCCCTGCCTACAAGGGCATACCGCTCGCGACCGCCACGGCGGTGGCGCTCGCGGAGCATCACCATCGCAGCGTGCCCTGGGCGTTCAATCGCAAGGAGGCCAAGGATCACGGCGAAGGCGGCAACATCGTGGGCGCGCCACTTGCGGGCCGCGTGGTCATCATCGACGACGTGATCACCGCGGGCACGGCGATTCGAGAATCGGTCGAAATCATTCGCGCGGCGGGCGCCACTCCTTCCGGCGTGGCGCTCGCACTGGATAGGCAGGAGCGCGGACAGGGAACCCAATCGGCCGTTCAGGAAGTGACTGCACAGTTCGGTTTGCGCTGCGTCAGCATCCTGACCCTGGCCGATCTCATCGAAACCCTTGCAAAGGAACCGGGTGATGCAGTTCGCATTTCTCGCGAACAGTTCGCCGCTTTGCGTGCTTATCAGCAGAGTTGGGGCGTTCTGCCGGTATCCCCGGGCAGTTGAGCTGGGGCAGAATGTCGCGCATGCGCAATGCCATTCCCTTCCTGGCGACCGTGTTGGCCGGCCTCATGCTGAGCCCGGCCGTGCATGCGCAGGAGAAGACCAAGCAGACCTACAAGTGGGTGGATGACAAAGGCGTCATCCACTATGGCGACAGCATTCCGTCCGAGTATTCCCAGCGCGAATCACGCGTGTTGAATTCGCAGGGTCTCGAGGTGCAGAAGCACCAGGCGGAAATGTCTCCGGTTGAAGCCGCCGCGTACGCCGCCAAACAAAAGGAAGAGGCGCGGCGCAGACAGCACGACATGTTCCTGATCTCCACCTACCCGTCGGTGAAGGAGATCGAAAACGTGCGTGACACGCGCCTCGATCAGATCAATGGCCAGATCTCCGCGGCGCAAGCCTACATCTCGGGCCTGAATTCGCGGGTCGACGGATTGAAGCAGCGCGCCCTGCTGTTTGCGCCCTACAACAA
>DATHJZ010000186.1:0-38144 GCA_035286365.1 Steroidobacteraceae bacterium
GAAGGAGATCGAAAACGTGCGTGACACGCGCCTCGATCAGATCAATGGCCAGATCTCCGCGGCGCAAGCCTACATCTCGGGCCTGAATTCGCGGGTCGACGGATTGAAGCAGCGCGCCCTGCTGTTTGCGCCCTACAACAAGAAGCCGGAGGCGCGCCGCATGCCGGACGATCTCGCCGAAGAAATGGTGCGCGCATTGAGCGAATTGCGGACACAGAACTCGGCGCTGGCGCAGCGCCGCAGCGAATTGCAGAACGTGGTCGATTCCTACGACGTTGACATCAAGCGGTTCAAGGAACTGCGCACCTCGGCCGCCGCCCGCCTCGACGAAGCGAACCGCACCAAGAAGAAGTAGTTGGGTCCGCGGGCAGCGCGGCAAATCTAACGAGTGCCGGTGTGGCCGAAGCCACCGGCGCCGCGCGAGCTCGCGGCAAAATCATCCACCACCTCGAGCCGCACCTGCACCACTGGCACGATCACCATCTGCGCGATGCGTTCGCCCGGCTGCACGATGAAATCCGCGGCGCTGCGATTCCAGCACGACACCATGAGCTGCCCCTGGTAATCGGAATCGATGAGGCCGACCAGATTGCCGAGCACCACGCCGTGTTTGTGGCCGAGGCCCGAGCGCGGCAGGATCACGGCCGCGAGACCCGGATCGTCGAGATGTATGGCGAGGCCGGTCGGAATCAGCTCGGCCTTGCCCGCCGCAAGAGTCAACGGCGCCTCGACGCAGGCGCGCAGGTCGAGACCCGCGGACCCGCCGGTGGCGTAGGCCGGCAGCGGAAACTCCCGGCCGATGCGCGCATCGAGAATACGTACTTTCAATGCGCGATCCGCGCCCGCATGCGAAACCTGGGGCGAAGCCACCGCGTTCATGCCGACACGCTGGTCAGGCGCACGGACTTGCGCACCGCATATAGCTCGGCGATCAGGGCGACCAGGTCGCGCGCCAGGGCCACCTTGGGCGCGTGCGGCAATTCGCGTCGGCCATCGCGCCACAGCACCAGCAGGGCGTTGTCGTCTTTCTCGAACACTTTGTCGTGTCCGACTTCGTTCGCAGCGATCATGTCGAGATTCTTCTTGAGGAGTTTCTGGCGCGCGTATTGTTCCACGGAATCGGTCTCTGCCGCGAAACCGACCACGAAGGGACGCGCCGCCCCGGGCCGAGCCGCGACCGTGGCAAGAATATCGACGGTGCGCTCCATTTTCAGATCCATGGACTCTGATGTTTTCTTGATCTTGCATTCCACCGGAGACGCCGGCCGATAGTCGGCGACCGCGGCGGTGGCGACGAAAATATCCACGCCTTCGATGTTCTTCATCACGGCGTTGAGCATGTCGGCGGCGCTTTCGACATCGATGCGCCTGATGCCCGGCGGCGTGGCAATGCTCACCGGGCCGCTGATGATGGTGACGTCCGCGCCCGCTTCTCGCGCAGCGGCGGCCACGGCGAAGCCCATCTTTCCGGAACTGCGATTACTGATGAAACGCACGGGATCGATGCGCTCGCGCGTAGGGCCCGCGGTGAGCAGCACGCGCTTGCCCGCCAGCGGCCCCGTAGGCGCGATCGCGTTCGCAACGTAGCCAGCCAGCTGGGTCGGTTCCAGCATGCGGCCCGCGCCCACTTCGCCGCAGGCCTGGTCGCCCTCGCCCGGACCCCAGACGTGGATGCCGCGCGCCGTGAGCGTGGCGACATTCGCCTGCGTGGCCGCGTTGGACCACATGAGGCGGTTCATCGCGGGCGCCAGCGCGATCGGCGCGCTGGTCGCGAGGCACAGCGTCGTCAGGAGGTCGTCGGCCTGGCCGGTAGCTAGTCGCGCCAGAAAATCCGCGGTGGCCGGCGCGATGATCACGAAATCCGCCCAGCGGGCGAGCTCGATGTGCGACATCGCCTTTTCGGCTTCCGGGTCCCACAGGTCGCTGCGCACCTCGCGGCCCGAAACCGCCTGGAAAGTCATCGGTGTGACGAACTCGCGCGCGCCCGCCGTGAGCACGACCTGCACTTCGGCGCCCTGCTCGCGCAGGCGACGGACGAGATCGGGGCTCTTGTACGCAGCGATGCCGCCGGTGACGCCGAGCAATACGTGTTTGCCGTGCATGGGCCGGCATTATCGGCAGGCTCGCGCGGCGCGCGCCAGTCACAATCGTTTCGCAACTAGTCCCTGCAGTTATTAGCGATTCGCGCCCCATTGGCGGCTGCGTGTGCGGGCTCTCCCGGGCCCATGATTGCCCTATGGATCAGCAGGTTATGGGCGAAGGAAAACCCGGCAACATCAATGCGTGGCCACGCGGTGAGCGCCCGCGGGAGCGCCTGATCGAGCGCGGCGCCCAGACGCTGTCCGATGCCGAGCTGCTCGCCGTGGTACTCGGCACCGGTACGGCCGGTGCCAACGCATTGGACATAGCCCGCCAGATGCTGCAGCACTTCGGCGGCAGTCTGCGCCGCATGCTGACCGCAGATCCCCAGGCGCTGCTCGCGCGCCGTGGACTGGGCCCCGCGCGCTACGCCACGCTCATGGCCGCGCTCGAGCTCGCGCGCCGCCATTACTGCGAGGCGCTGCGCGCGGGTCCTGCGATGAACGCACCGGCCGCCACACGCCAGTTCCTCACCGCACAACTGCGCGACCGCCCTTATGAAGTGTTCTGTTGCCTGCATCTCGACAACCGCCACCGGCTCATTCACTTCGAAGAGGTGTTCCGCGGCACCATCGACGGCGCCAGCGTGCATCCGCGCGAAATCGTCCGCCAGGCGCTGCAGTACAACGCGGCCGCGCTAATCTTTGCGCACAACCACCCCTCGGGAGTGGCGGAAGCCAGCCAGGCCGATGAACTGATCACGCGCCGGTTGCGGGATGCGCTGGCGCTGGTCGACATCCGCGTCCTGGATCACCTCATCGTGGGCGACAACAGCTGCCTGTCGTTCGCGGAGCGCGGCCTGCTTTGATGCCCTGGCGCACGGGATAACCCGCCGAAGTTGCCGTGCCAGATGGCGGCTGGTATAAAGACCGCCCTTTCGACGGCCGCAATGCGGTCGTCTGATAGTTAACTTACTGATTCTCTGGAATATTTATGAGCCGCGTCTGCGAAGTCACGGGCAAGAGCGTTGCGGTCGGCAATCGCGTCTCCCACGCCAATAACAAGAAGCGCCGCCGCTTCCTGCCCAATCTGCACACCCAGCGCTTCTGGCTCGAGGGTGAGCGCCGCTGGGTGTCCTTGCGTGTTTCGACGCGCGGACTGCGCACCATCGAAAAGAACGGCATCGACTCCGTGATCGCGGGTCTGCGCGCCAAAGGGAAGAAGGTCTGAGCCATGCGTGAAAAAGTAAAACTGCTGTCGACCGCAGGCACCGGCCATTTCTACGTCGCGACCAAGAACAAGCGCTTGCACCCCGACAAGATGAACGTGAAGAAGTACGACCCGGTCGTGCGCAAGCATGTCGATTACAAGGAAACGAAGATCAAGTAACCGATCTTCGGACTTCGAATACGAAAAAGGCCCTGCCGGCAGACTGGCAGGGCCTTTTTCTTTGCTCACTCCACAGACAAGTAAACGATTGTGGTTCGGGCGGCTGGTAAAGTATCGCGGCCGACTTTGACAGCAGTCCGAAGTTGGGGTGGCGGCAGGCTGTGTTTCGCTCGGGGTTACGAGCTTCGCACGGGTTCTCTTTGCAGGAGGGTCCGGCCGCCACCCACAATCGTTCGTGCTTGATTAGACGCCTGAGTCGCGCAAAACGTTGCAGTCCATTCGGCGGACCGTGCGAAACCAGCGCCGAGCCGCAACGGTCGAACGCCAACCCGTGCCAGAACTTCCAGAAGTCGAAACAACCCGCCGCGGCATCGAGCCACACGTCGTAGGACGACGCATACATCGGCTCGTCGTGCACGAGCGTCGTCTGCGCTGGCCGGTCGACCTGAAGCTCGCCGCAACGGTTGCCGGCAGCGCGATTCGCCGTGCCGGCCGCCGCGCCAAGTACCTGCTGCTCGAGACCGATGCGGGCACTTTGATCCTGCATCTCGGCATGTCGGGCAGCCTGCGCGTGCTGCCGGTGGCGACTCCGCGCATCGCGCACGATCACGTCGACATCGAGCTCGACTCCGGGCAGACGCTGCGTTTCAACGATCCGCGCCGTTTCGGTAGTTTGTTGTTCACCGCCGGCGATCCGGCGCTGCATCCACTGCTCGACGGGCTCGCACCAGAGCCGCTGGAAGACGGCTTCGATGCGGACTATCTATGGAAGATCACGCGCCGGCGCAAGGTGGCGATCAAGCAGCTCATCATGAACGCGAAGCTCGTGGTGGGAGTGGGCAACATCTACGCGAGCGAGGCGCTGTTCCGCGCGCGCATCCGGCCGCGGCGCCAGGCCCATTCGTTGAGCCGCGCCGAATGCGGAAAGCTCGCGCGCGCCATCAAGGCGACGCTCGCAATGGCCGTGAAGGCCGGCGGCACCACGCTGCGCGATTACGTCGGCGCGGATGGCAATCCGGGCTACTTCCGCCAGAGGCTCTATGTATATGAACGCGACGGCGCGCCCTGCCGCGTGTGCGGCAAGCCCATCAAACAATTCACACAGGGTCAGCGCTCCACTTACTGGTGTTCGAACTGCCAGAAGTGAGCGCGCCGATTAGAATCGGCGCATGAACACTCCCGCCTCGATGTGCAGCGCGAACGAGCTCGCGTCCTTCAGACGCCGGCTCGCGAAAGTCGATCCGATTCTTGCGAACCTGATTCGCGCCGCGGGCAAGTTCACCCACACCACGAGCGCGCAACACTCGCCGTTTCATTCGCTGGCACGCGCGATCGCCCACCAGCAATTGAACGGCATCGCGGCGGAAAGCATCTTCGGACGCGTCGTCGGCCTGTACGCGGTCGATGGAAAGGCGACCGCGCTGCTCGAAGCGGAGCTGGTGCTGGAAACACCGGACGACAAGTTGCGCGCCGTCGGCCTGTCGTTCGCCAAGATCGCCAGCATCAAGGATCTCGCAGCGAAGACGCTCTCGGGCGTGGTGCCGCCCTCCGAAATCCTGCATACGCTGGCGGATGACGAGATCATCGAGCGCCTCACGCAGGTGCGTGGCATCGGCCGCTGGACCGTCGAGATGATGCTGATGTCACGGCTCGGCCGGCCGGACGTACTTCCCATCGACGATTTCGGCGTGCGCAACGGATTTCGTCTGGCCTACGGTCTGCGCGGCATGCCGACGCAGCGCGCGCTGGCGGAGTTCGGCGCGCGCTGGGCGCCGTTTCGCTCGGTGGCCGCGTGGTACCTGTGGCGCGCGGTGGATCTGCATCGCGCGGGCAAACTACCCGCGCCCGCGACACCGACGCGCATCAAGCTCGTGAAGCAGAAGCCGAAGAAGAAGTCGGCGAAGAAAGGCGCGGCAAAGAAAACGAAGCGGGCGAGGCGTGCAACCCAAAATTAAGCTGCGGGGTCTGAACGGGACATCGTCCTCATTGAAGGTGACTCGTGCGGATTTTCGTTCGCGGATGGATTCCCGTGGTGGCGCTGGCATGCGCGCAATTGGCGCCGGCGGCTGAGCAGGACTGCCGGATCGGGTTCTATCGCTTGCGCGACCGCACCGGCATCGACATCGGCGCCTCCTCCGGGACTTCGCTGCGCTGGCGACGGCGCGATGGTACGAGCGGCGAACTCGTTCCCGGCGCTGATGGAACGCTTACGAGCAAGCTCGGCTGGACGGACCGTCTCGACGGACATCGCATTTCCTTCTCGGATTGTTCTTCCGGAGGGATCAGCGTCGATGGAATTGCCGGGCGACGCGTTGTGTTCGAGACGCGCGAGACGAATTTCCAGAGCGGTGGCGTGTCACTGTCGGGCCGGCTCATCGAGCCTCGAGGCGTGCAGCGCTATCCGATCGTCGTGCTGGTCCACGGTTCCGAATCGAGCTCCGCGCGAGAGTTCTACGCCCTGCAGCGCCAGCTGCCCGCGGAAGGCATCGGCGCGTTCGTATACGACAAGCGCGGCACCGGCGCATCCGCGGGAACGTTCACGCACGACTACCACGTGCTCGCGGCCGACGCCGCGTCGGCGGTGAAAGAGGCGCAGCGACTGGCGGGCGCGCGAGCCGGCAGGATCGGATTCCAGGGCACCAGCCAGGGTGGCTGGGTTGCGCCGCTCGCGGCCACGCTCACTCACGTCGATTTCGTCGTGGTCGGCTATGGACTGGCGGTATCTCCGTTCGACGAGGACGACGAAACGGTGACGCTCGATCTCACCCGCCATGGGTTCGGGGGCGACGACATCCCGAAAGCACTCGAGATCGCGCGCGCGGCGCAGAATATCGCGCTCCGCAACTTCCAGGGCGGCTACGAGGATTTCGATGCCGTGCGCGCCCGCTACGCTTCCGCGCCGTGGTTCAGGTACGTGCGCGGAAATCTCACGCAGGTCATCCTGACGCAACCCCGCGAAGTCCTGCGAGAACAGGGGCCGGCGATGTTCGCCGGCATCCTGCCGCACTACGACCCCATGCCGGTACTGCGGACGCTCGACACGCCGCAACTGTGGATACTCGGCGCGGACGACATCGACGCGCCGCCGGCGCGCACCGTCAGCCGCCTGCGCGGCCTCATGCGCGCCGGTCGTCCCATCGCGACCGTGGTCTACCCACGCGCCGAACACGGCATGTACGAGTATGAAACGGACGCCGCCGGCGAGCGGCTGTCGACGCGCCAGCCCGCAACCTATCTACCGCTGATGGTCGACTTCATTCGCGACGGGAAGATTCGCGCGCGATACGCGGACAGCACGATCTACCGGTGAGGCCGGCGCCGGGCAGGAAAGTCAGTAGACCATTCCCTCACCGACGCCGCGTGGGTCAGAAGCAGCCTCGACCTTCCCGGTCTTGTAGTCCCAGGTGACGACTTGCGTGTTGCCCCACTTGCGCGAGCCCTCTTTCAGCGTGTGGCCGCGCGCCTCGAGCTGAGCGCGCTCGTCGGCGGAGAGTGCGCCGGGCTCGAACTCGATGACGTCGGGCGAGAACTGATGGTGGAAACGCGGCGCGCCCACGATCTCCTGCGCATTCTTGCCATCCATGAAGTTGAGCGTGCCGAGAATGACCATGCCCGGAATGCGGCTGCCGCCGGGTGACCCGATGATCATGAGGCCCTTGGGCCCCTCGATGAACGTCGGCGTCGACGACGACAGCGGGCGCTTCCCGGGCGCGATGGCATTGGCATCGGCGCCGATCAGCTGGAAACCGTTCGGGACGCCCGGCTTCGCGGAGAAGTCGTCCATCTGGTTGTTCAGCAGAATGCCGGTGCCGGGGACCATCAGGCCGGAACCGAAGAAGAAGTTGAGCGTGATGGTGGCGGCCACCATGTTGCCCTGCTTGTCGAGCACGGAAAAATGAGTAGTTTGGGTGCCGGCCGGGGCGGCATCGACGCCGGGCAACGAAGAGCTCGGCGTGGCCTGATCCATGCGGATGGAGGCGCGTTGTCCGGCCGCGTAGTACTCGTTGATGAGGCGCGCGACCGGCACGTCGACGAAGTCGGGGTCACCGAGATACACGGCGCGATCGCGATGCACGCGGCGCATGGCTTCGACGATGAGGTGCGTGCGCGTCACGCTGTCGACCTTGTCGAGATCGAAGCCGTCGAGGATGTTCAGCGCGTCGATCAACGCGACGCCCCCCGAGGCCGGTGGCGAACCCGACACGATGCGCGCACCGCGGTAATGACCGACCACGGGTGCGCGTTCGACCACTTTGTAGTTGGCGAGGTCCGCTTCGGTCCAGTTGCCGCCGAGCTGCTGCACGCCGGCGACGAGCTTTTTCGCGAATGCGCCCTTGTAGTAGCCGTCGGCGCCCTTGGTGGCCAGCAGCTCGAGGCTCGACGCGAGATCCGGCTGCTTGATGAGGTAGCCGAGCGCGGGCACTTCGCCGTTCACGAGATAAACGCGCGCAGCGTCGGGCGTCTTCAAGAAGGCATCCTTCTTGAAGGTAACCGCGCCGCGCAAGCGCTCGTAGAGAGGAAAGCCGTCGCGCGCGAGCTTGATGGCGGGCGCCATGCTCACCGACAGCGGCAACTTGCCGAATTTCTTCGCCATGTACGCAAGGCCAGCCGGCTCTCCGGGAATTCCCGCGGCGAGCGCGGAATCGCGCGACAGGCTCGCGACGGGATTGCCGTCCTTGTCGAGATACATGTCGCGCGTGGCGGCGCCAGGCGCCATCTCGCGCAGGTCGATCATGGTCTCGTAGCCGTCACTGGAACGGCGCAGCAGGAAGAACCCACCGCCGCCCAGACCGGAACAACACGGCTCGACGACCGCAAGGGCGGCCGCGACCGCCACCGCCGCGTCGAAGGCATTGCCGCCTTTCGCGAGAATTTCCTTGCCGGCATCGCTCGCGAGTGGATAGGCGCTGGCGATTCCCGCGTGGCCCGGACCCGCGGCCGGAATCCTGGTGTCGGGCGCCGCCGCCCGCAGCGGCAGGACGAAAACGAGGGCTACGAAAAGGACGAACGCGTGTGCGTATCGGGTGGCGTCTTTTTTCATCCCGATCAGACTCGCTTCATCTTTTTGAGTTCAGCCGCCACCACCGGATGAACGAATTCCTTGACGTCGCCGCCCAGGATCGCAATCTCGCGCACCAGCGTCGAGGAGATGAACGTGAACTGCTCCTGCGGCGTGAGGAATACGGTCTCGAGGTCACGCGAAAGGTGCCGGCTCATGTTCGCAAGCTGGAACTCGAACTCGAAATCGGACATCGCGCGCAGACCGCGCACCACAATCTGCACACCCTGCGCGCGCGCGAAATCCACGGTGAGCCCGGAGTAACCCATGACTTCCACGCCGGGAATGTCGGCCAGCACCTGCTTGGCGAGTGCGATGCGCTGCTCGAGCGGAAACATCGGTGTCTTGTTAGGGTTCGATGCGATTGCGACGATCACGCGGTCGAACACCGACGCCGCGCGGCGCACCAGGTCCTGGTGGCCATTGGTGATCGGGTCGAATGTTCCTGGATAGACGGCGCTGCGTTTCATGTGGCGAACAGATGATACCCGACCTCGCCAGCCCGGCCGTCGCGAAGGCGTTGCCAGCCGTCCGGGAGCGCGGGCATCGCAGCGCGCGCGCGGCTTTCGAGATAAACGCGCGCGTCGGGCGCGAGCTTGCCGCTCTTCACGAGCGCTGCGGCGGCCGCGGACAACAGTTCCGATTCGTACGGCGGGTCGAGAAACACGATGTCGAACGGTCCTGCATCGTCTGCCTGACTCAGCCAGCCAAGTGCCTCCGCGCAAACCACCGACGCCGCGGCCTCCTGCCATTCCTGCGCCAGCGCATCGATCGCCGCGGCGGCGCGCCGATCCTGCTCGACGAAAGTGACGCGCGCCGCGCCGCGCGAAAGAGCTTCGAGTCCGAGCGCGCCACTGCCCGCGAACAGGTCGAGCACACGCGCATCGGGGGTGCGTTGCTGCAGCCAGTTGAACAGGGTTTCCCGCACACGATCCGGTGTCGGGCGGATGTCGACTCCCTCGGGGAATCGCAGCTTTCTGCCGCGATGGCGGCCGCCGATGATGCGCAAGGTCCGCAAGCCCGCACGCGCGGTGTGCGCACCACGATCCGCATCACGCGCGCGCGCCGGCGGGCGTTTTTTTCCGCTGTTTTTTGCCTTCGCCAAAGATTGCGACCGCATCCGCGTGGCTTGCCACCTTTTGGGGCCCAAGCGTACGCTACCGCCCCAATACGACAAGTTCGGCGCATCGTTCTGCACGGCGAGGGAATGCGACTGAATTGAACTTCCGAAACAGATTTCCGAGGAGCGAACTCATGAAGAGGCTATCCGCAGCCGCAGTTGTACTCGTGGCCGCACTCACGGCCGCCGGCTGTTCGAGCTCCACGGGAAACTCGCCCGACGTGAATCCCACCGATCCGACCAGCGGGAATCTCAATCCAGGCGGCGCCGCCCCCGCACCCGCGGCGACCGCGGCGTTGTTCCAGCCCGCCCAGGGCATCTTCCCGTTCCCCAACGACCTTTACTTCTCGGGCACGACGGACGGCACGATCAACATCCAGCCGGCGAACGGCCTCATTCCGAACCAGTTGGGGTTGAACGCACTCGATGGATGGTCGACCACGGCGCCGATCCGCATTCGTTTCGGCGGAGCGCTCAATCCGGCCTCATTCAGCGCCGCCAACATTCGGGTCTACCAGGTCAGGATCAGCAACACTAACAAGGCAGTCATCGGCTTCACGGCGCCGCTCACGTACGGCACCGACTTCACCGCCAACGTCGCCACGGATACCGGCGTCGGCGTCACCATTCTCGAGATTCAGCCGCTGAAGCCGCTGGTGCCGTCCGCGGGACCGGCCCTGCCGACAGATCCTCTGCCGGACGGCACCGGGTATCTCGTATTGCTGACCGATGGCATCCAGATGGCGGGCGGCGCCGCGGCCACCGCGGACACCGACTACGCCACGATCAAGACGACGCTCGGCGTGACGCCAAACCCGGCGAACTGCGCCGCGCTGCCGAACGCGCCCATGCAAGGCGCCTGCGGCTTCACGTACTCGCACCTGGCCGTCGCGGCAAATCCGGCACTGGGTCCGCTCGCGCTGAATCCGGCCAACGTCATCGTGTCGTTCCACTTCACGACGGTCGCGACGCGCGACACCTTGCGGGCTCTGGGTCTGACGATCTTCAATCCGGCCGCGCCGGTGCCGGCAATCGCCGTCAACGCCGCTCCCGGCATCCCGCTGAACCTGATCAACCCCGCGTTGCCGCCCATTGCGAATGCGCGCTTCGGTACGGTGACCGTGCCTTACTACTCGCCGATTCCGGCGGTTGCCGCGCCTGGCCTCATCAGCACGGATGCCTCGGTGCTGCGCAAGGCCTGGGTGGCAGCCGCAGCTCCGCCTGCGCCTCTCACCGATCCGGCCAACGAACGCAATCTCACGCGCTTCAATCCGATTCCTCTCAAGAACGCAGACAAGCCGATCCCGCTGCTGGTCACGGTTCCCAATGCCAACGCCGGCGCGGCGGGCGTGAAGCCGGCGCTCGGCTGGCCGGTGGTGATCTTCCAGCACGGCATCACCCGCGATCGCAGCGATGCGTTCGCGCTCGCCGGTGCATTTGCGCAGGCGGGCTGGGCGGTCGCGGCGGTTGATCTGCCCATGCACGGCATCACTGCAACCGCGAGCCCGCTGTACCAGGCACCCAACGAACAGACCTTCAACCTGGACCTCGTGGTGAATGCGACCGGCGCTTCCGGTGCCGACGGTGTCATCGACTCGACCGGTACCAGCTTCATCAACCTTCCGTATCCGCTGGCGAGCCGCGACAACCTGCGCCAGGGCGTGGTCAATCTGCTGGCGCTGACGCGCGCGCTGCCGGCGCTCGATCTCGACGGCGACCCGAACACCGTCGACATCGACGGCACGCGTATCGCGTTCATCTCGCAATCGCTGGGTTCGATCGTGGGCGTCTCGTACGGCTCGGTGCTGCCGAATCCGGCGTTGACACGCACCATGGCGCTCTCGGTTCCGGGTGGCGGGGTCGCGGCATTGCTGCGCGATTCGCCGACGTTCGGACCGCGTATCAACGCGGGCCTGCAGGGCCAGGGGCTGCTGCCGGGCACGTCGTTGTACGCGCAGTATTTCCGCGACGTGCAGAACATCGTCGATGCCGGCGACCCGCTCAATTTCATCGCCTCGGCGGTGGCGCAGCGGGCTATCTACCTGCAGCAGGTGGTGGGCGGCAGCGGCAGCCCCGCCTCGCTCCCCGACCAAGTCATTCCGAATGCCGCCACCGCACGCCTGATTACCGCGGCCGGTGCTGCGTTGCCGCGCGTCCCGCCTTCGCCACATGTCGGAGACGGCTACGTCAACTTCGTCGCGGGCGATCACGGCTCGCTGCTGTCGCCCACGGCCAGCGGCGCCACGACGGTCGAGATGCAGACGGAGGCGGTGGCCTTCACGGCCTCCGGCAATCCGCCCGCTGGCCCCTCCACCCCGACCATCAATGTCGTCAATGCGGCGGTGGTTCAGCCTTAAACTGCGCGGCATTCAAGTAACGGGGCGGCCCTGCGCTTGGGCCGCCCCTTTTCGTTTCTGGAGCGTGAGTTTTTGTCCGACGGAAAGCCACAGTCTTTTCTCGCGCGCATGCGCGCGAAGATCAATCGGCCGGGTTCCTGGCTCTCTTACGACCTCGCCAACATCGTGCCGGGTCGCAAGATCGACGCCGAGGTGCTCGATGAACTCGAAACGCGCCTGCTCACCGCCGACGTCGGCGTCGAAGCCACGCAGGTCATCCTCGACGAGCTGCGCAGGAAGGTGGCCCGCAAGGAACTCGACGACGTCGACAAGTTGATCAAAGCGTTGACGGACGCGATCACCGCCATCCTGCTGCCTTCGCAGCAGGCGCTCGACATCGAAGGACACAAGCCGTTCGTGCTGCTGGTCGTGGGCGTAAACGGCTCGGGCAAGACCACCACCATTGGCAAGCTGGCGCGGCGTTTCACCGATGCGCGCAAGCAGGTCATCCTCGCGGCCGGCGATACGTTCCGCGCCGCCGCCATCGAACAGCTCGGGGTGTGGGCCGAACGCAGCGGCTCGGCGATCATTCAACAGCAGGCGGGCGCGGATCCGGGCGCCGTCGTGTTCGACGCGCTGCAGGCCGCGCGCGCACGCCGCGCCGACGTGGTGATCATCGATACCGCCGGCCGGCTGCACAGTCAGTCGCACCTCATGGATGAGCTGAAGAAGGTCCGCCGCGTCATCCAGCGCGTGGAACCGACGGCGCCGCACGAAGTCTTGTTAGTGCTCGATGCCAACCAGGGACAGAATGCGCTCACGCAGGCAACGCAATTTCACGAGGCCGTGGGCGTCACTGGCCTCGTGCTCACGAAGCTCGACGGCACCGCCAAAGGCGGCATCGTGATCGCCATCGCGCGCAAACTCGGACTGCCGATTCGTTTCATCGGCGTAGGCGAGCAGGCCGAGGATTTCGGCGAATTCGATGCGCGCGCCTTCGCCGTAGCGCTGGTCTCGGGCAACCAGCCCGCGGCAAGCTAAGATCGCCGCCCATGATTTCCTTCGACAACGTCGCGAAGCGGTATCCCAACGGCCGCGAAGCGCTCGCCGGTGTGACGTTCAACATCCAGCCGGGCGAATTCGTGTTTCTCACCGGTCGCTCCGGCGCCGGCAAGAGCAGCGTGCTCAAGCTGATCGCGCTGCTCGAGCGTCCCAGCCGCGGCACGGTCACCGTCGGCGGGCAAAATACGGGCAAGCTCAAGCCTGGAAAAATCCCGGCATTCCGGCGCGCCATCGGCGTGGTATTCCAGGATCACAAGCTGCTGCTCGACCGGCCCATCTACGACAATGTCGCGCTGCCGCTGGTGGTCGCCGGCACGCCGCTCAAGGAAGTGGACCGGCGCGTACGCGCCGCGCTTGCCCAGGTCGGGTTGTTAGGCCGCGAGCGTTCCTCGCCGCTGGAGCTGTCGGTCGGCGAGCAGCAACGCGTCGGCATCGCGCGCGCTGTCGTCAGCAAACCGCAGTTGCTGATCGCCGATGAGCCCACGGGCAACCTGGACCCGGGTCTCGCGATCGAGGTCATGCGTGTCTTCAAGCGCTTCCAGGAAGTGGGCGTAACGGTGATCATTGCCTCGCACGACCCGCACCTGGTCGAGCAGTTCGGGCAGCGCGAAATCGTGCTGGACGCCGGTCGCATTGTCACCGACACGTTCCGCGGTGATCACGCCGCGCGCATGACCGCGCAGGGCCCGCTGCTGTCCGACCTGCCCGAGATTCATACATGAGCGGGGGCACTTGAGCGCCGCGGTCTCGTCCTACGGCACGCGGCATCTGCAGGCGCTGTTTGGGGCGCTGGGCCGCTTGATGCGCACGCCGTTGGCGACTTTCCTGACCCTCACGGTCATCGCCGTCGCGCTGGCATTGCCGGCCGGCCTCGCATTGATCGTGAACAACCTGCGCGCCGCCACCGGCGATCTCAGCAACGCGGTCGACTTCACCGTGCACTTCAAGCTCGAAACACCGATCGAACGCGTCCAGCAGATCGCCAAGGGCGCGCGCGAACGCTCCGGCATCGACTCCATCACGGTGATCACCGCCGAACAGGCGCTCGAGGAATTCAAGCAGGCTTCGGGTTTCGGCGATGCGCTGACGGCACTCGAGAGCAATCCCTTGCCGCACCACCTGGTGGTGCGGCCCGCCAGGAACGCCAGCGGACCGGCGCAGATCGAATCCCAGCGCCGTTATTTCGCAGCGTTTCCCGAGGTCGAGCTCGTGCAGCTCGATCTCGACTGGGTGCGTCGGCTGCATTCGCTGCTGGATGTCCTGCGGCGGGTGCTTTGGGTCGTCGTAGCGGTGTTGGGCCTGGGCGTGCTCGCCGTCATCGGCAATACGATCCGGCTCGAGATTCAACAGCGGCGGCCGGAGATAGAGGTCACCAAGCTCGTGGGCGGCTCGAATGCCTTCGTCCGGCGGCCCTTCCTATACACCGGCATCTTCTATGGGCTGGGGGGAGCGCTGCTGGCGGCGCTGATCGTGTACGGCGGCATGGCCTACCTCGACCGGGCGGTTGGGGTGCTGTCCGCGCAATACGGCAGCCAGTTCCGTATGTCGGGCCTCGGCGGTCAGGGCCTGGGGATTCTCGTGGGCGTCGGCGCGGGGCTCGGTTGGCTGGGCGCCCTCATCTCCACCGGCCGGCACCTGCGGCGGATCGAGCCGCGGGCCTGAGCGCTGGCTTATAGAACAATAACTTAAGGTTCTGGTCCCCCCTTCGAGGGATGGAACTGATGGGCTGCTTAGCACTCTAATCACCCGACTGCTAAGATTTCGGCCCACGAGATGAGCAGATCGCCCCCAGGAGGTTTCGCTAGATGACCACCACTGCGCCCGCTGCTTTCGCACTAGTTGCCAAGAAGAACGATTTTGTCGCTGCCGGCCCCATCGGCAGCTTCGATGCCTATATGGACAAGGTGAGCCGCATCCCCGTGCTGTCGCGCGAGGACGAAGCTGCTCTTGCCGTTCGTTTCCGCAACGAAGGCGACCTCGAAGCTGCCCGCCAGCTGGTGTTGTCGCACCTGCGTTTCGTGGTGCACATCGCGCGCGGCTATTCGGGCTACGGTTTGCCGCTGGGTGACGTCGTCCAGGAAGGCAACGTTGGCCTCATGAAAGCCGTGAAGCGCTTCGACCCGACGGTCGGCGTGCGCCTGGTGTCGTTCGCGGTGCACTGGATCCGCGCCGAGATCCACGAATACGTGCTGCGCAACTGGCGGCTGGTGAAGGTCGCCACGACCAAGGCCCAGCGCAAACTGTTCTTCAATCTGCGCAAGATGAAGAAGAACCTCGCCTGGCTGTCGCACGAGGAAACGCTGGCCGTGGCCCGCGATCTCAAGGTGACGCCGGCGGAAGTGACCGAGATGGAAAAGCGCCTCGCGGCGCGCGACCTGTCGTTCGACCCGGTGCCGGATGCCGGCAGTGAAGACGGCGACGAGACCTACTCGCCCGCCGCCTATCTACCCGCGCCCGATGCCGATCCGGCCATCCAGATCGAAAACGCGCAATGGGAAGACACCACCGGCGATCGCCTGCAGGCGGCCATGAAGACCCTCGATCCGCGTGCGCGCGACATCCTGGTGAACCGCTGGACCGGCGAGGCGAATGCCACGCTTCACGATCTGGCCGGGAAGTACGGCGTATCGGCCGAACGCATCCGCCAGATCGAAGCGAATGCGATCAAGAAATTGCGAGGCCTGATGGTCTGAGTTGGCGCCGCCGCAAGGCGGCGCAAGCTTGCGACCTTTGGTTCTGACAGTCGTTCAAACCCCGACTTCCCGTCGGGGTTTTTTCTTTTCATCGCTTCAGTTTTTGTGGGTTGTGCCGCACCTGAGCCGCGTGGATTAATCCGCCCCTATGACAAGTACTGCACTCAACCCCCAGGGCGAGCAGATGGCGGACGAATCGATGATTCGCACGCTCGCCGCACAGATCGAAGCCATCTGGCCGCAGGAGAAGCGGTTGATCGATCTGTACCGCCTGCCGCGCAACCCGCGTGTGCTCGATGTCGGCGCCGGCACGGGCGAATTCAGCTCCCGCATTGCGGCAGAGTTTCCCGACGCGACGGTGCTGGGCGTCGAACTACTGCCGACATCGGTGCAGCTCGCGCGCGAGCGCCACTCGGCATTGGCGCCGCGCGTGCGATTCGAAACCGGCGATGCGTTTCAACTCGCCCAGCCTGACGACAGCTTCGACCTTACGGCCAATCGGCACATGGTCCAGTCAATCCCGCACGTGGAGCGCGTGCTGGCGGAGCTGGTGCGGGTCACGAAACCCGGCGGGCATGTGCACATGCTCGCCGAGGACTACACCATGCTGCACATGATGTCGGGTCCGCTCGATTCGGACCTCTTCTGGCGCAAGGGCCCGGTGGAATTCGCAGAGCGTACCGGCACCGATTCGCGCATCGGCCGGCGCGCCTGGACGCTCATGCGCGCCGCCGGCCTGATCGACGTGCGCGTGGACTATGTCGTCGTCGACACGTTGCGTGTCCCCCGTCGCGTGTTCGCGGACATCATCACCGCCTGGCGTGACGGCTATACACAGGCGCTTTCGACGCCGGAATTCCCGGCGGGGCAGGTCCGTCAGCACTTCAATGAGATCATTGCTTCCATACTGAATCCGGATCACTACGCGGTCTGGCATGTACCCATTGTTTCAGGCGTGAAACCATTGCCGGCCTGAGGCGGGCACACGCCCCTCAAAAGAAACGAGGCAGATCCGCACTGGATCCGCCCCTTCGATCAACTGCAGCTTGCGGCTCAGCCTTCGGTAATTGGCTGGAGCTTGAGCTCCACGCGGCGGTTCTGCTGCTTGCCGGCGGCGTTGTCATTGCCCGCGATCGGACGCGCTTCGCCGGCGCCGAACGCCACGATGCGCTGGCCGTTCACGCCATGCGACTGCAGGTACGTACCGACCGAATTCGCGCGCTCCAGCGAAAGCTGCTGGTTGTAGCTGTCGCTGCCGTCGCTGTCGGTATGCCCTTCAACGTCGATGAGCGTCTTGTCGAATTCCTTCAGCACGAGACCGACTGAATCGAGCACCTTGAAGAAGTTCGCGTTCAGATCGGCGCTCGCCGACTTGAACGTGATATTGCCGGGCATGTTGAGAATGAGCTCATTGCCACTGCGCGTGACCGACACGCCCGAGCCCTGCAGCTGCGCGCGCAGCTTGGACTCCTGGCGATCCATGTACGCACCGACACCCGCGCCCGTGAGCGCACCGACACCCGCACCGATCAGCGCGCGCTTGCGACGCTCCTTGGAGTTGTCACCCGTGGCCGCACCGAGCACCGCGCCGGCCAGCGCACCGATTCCAGCGCCCTTCGTGGTCTTGTTCACCTTCTTTTCGCCGGTGTATGCGTCGGTGGTCTGACAGGCCGTCACCGTGAATGCGGCAGTCATGACTAACAACATGCTGCGGACCAGGATCGATGTCTTCATGTTCAATCTCCTTACCTCGTGCAAAACTCGGGCAAACATAGCGGCGTGCATCTGAACGCCGAATGAACCCGGTTTCTGTGTTCCAGTTCTCAATCAACGGCCTCGGACGAGGCCGGCGGCGTGGTCGCGCGCTTGTAGCCGCGCGGCCGAATTGCAACCGTATTGCGAATCACCGTGCAGCGCACACCATCCTTGCGGATGAAGCCGTATTCAAATGTCGGCGTTGAACGACCTTCGCACAGTAGTTCCATCCTAATCGCCTGCTCCTGTTCCGGCGTAAGCACAAAGCGCATCTCGAGGTCGGAATTCCCGCCGTGATCGAAGGAAACTGCCATGGCGCGAGTCCACACCGAAAAACCCGGAAAAACCCGCGCGCACGCCAACGCGGCGATGGGGTCGGCGAGCGCAGCCTGGTAGCCGCCGAACATCATCCCGCCCGGATTGCGTGACGTCGCATTCAGCGGCAGCAGGATGCGTACGCTGCGCCAGCCCGCCGATAACTCCAGCACCTTGATGCGCATCGGCCGGAACGGCAGGTACAGCTCTAACAGCCGTGCGTCGGAAACGATTCCGCTGCGCGACATGAACCGCATGAATCGTTGCATCAGCGGCATGCAGCCTCCGTCTGTTGCGCCGCGTCGCGCGCGGGCGTAGCGTTCGTGGCCATGCGCACCGTGGAGCAGTGGTTCGGTGAATACGGCGAAAGCCACAGCCACCCTAGCAACGAGCTGCTGCACATCATTTGCGTGCCACCCATCGTCCTGACGGTCATAGGTTTTCTGTGGGCGATCCCGGTACCCGACAGTTTCGCCGCGCTCTCGCCGTGGCTCAACTGGGCAACGCTGCTCGTCGCGGCCGCCATCGCTTACTACTGCACCCTGTCGGTATCGCTCGGCATCGGTGCGGCGGCCGGCCTCATCGCGATGCTGTTTGTTGTTAGATGGCTCGACACGCTGGCATGGCCATTGTGGGTCACGTGCCTCGTGATATTCGTGGTCGCCTGGATCGGCCAGTTCATCGGTCACTCCATCGAAGGCAAGCGCCCGTCGTTCACCAAGGACATCCAGTTCCTGCTGATCGGTCCGTTGTGGCTGCTCGGACACCTGTACCGGCGGCTCGGCATCCCCATCTGAACGGTGCCGGGTGAGGAAAGCGGGGCAGCGCCTCTCCCCACTTTCCTCACCCGGCACCGTATCATCGCGCCCATGCTGAACCCCCTCGATCTCTACGACGTTCGCGGCCTGCTGACCGACGACGAACGCGCCGTGCAGGACTCCGTCGGCCGCTTCGTCGACGAGAAGGTGCTGCCCATCATCCAGGACTGCTTCGAGAAACATCATTTCCCGAAGGATCTCATTCCCGAGATAGCCGATCTCGGGTTGTTAGGCTCGTCGATCCACGGCTACGACTGCGCCGGCCTCAATGCCGTGAGCTACGGCCTCATCTGCCAAGAGCTCGAGCGCGGTGACTCGGGTATCCGCAGTTTCGTGTCCGTGCAGAGCTCGTTGTGCATGTACCCGATCTACGCGTTCGGCACCGAGGAACAGAAGCAGAAGTTCCTGCCCGACATGGCGAAGGGCAGGAAGATCGGCTGCTTCGGCCTGACCGAACCGCACGGCGGATCCGATCCGTCCAACATGAAGACGAATGCGAAGAAGAAGGGCGGCGACTGGGTCATCAATGGCGCGAAGATGTGGATCACGAACGGCGCCATCGCCGACTTGTGCATCTGCTGGGCCATGACGGACGACGGAATTCGCGGCTTCATCGTGGAGAAAGACACCAAGGGATTTTCGGCGCCGGAGATCGAGCGCAAGTTCAGCTTGCGCGCCTCGGTCACGTCAGCGTTGTTCTTCGACAATGTCGTGGTGCCCGAGGCCAATCTGCTGCCGAACGTGAAAGGATTGAAAGGCCCGCTCTCGTGCCTCACGCAGGCGCGCTATGGCATCACCTGGGGAGTGATCGGTGCGGCCCAGGCCTGTCTTTCGCAGCTGATCGACTACACCAAGACCCGCGAGATGTTCGGCCGGCCGTTGGCCGCCACGCAGGCGATCCAGCTGCGCCTCGCCGAGATGGCACGCAAGATCACCACGGCCCAGCTGTTGAGCCACCAGTTGGGCCGCCTCAAGGATGCGGGCAAGATGCAGCCGTCGCAGGTATCGCTGGCAAAGTGGAACAACTGCCGCATCGCGCTCGACATCGCGCGCGACTGCCGCGACATGCTGGGCGGCTCAGGAATCAGTGCCGAGTACGTGCCGATCCGCCACGCGCTCAATCTCGAGAGCGTGATCACCTACGAAGGCACCGAGACGATCCACCAGCTCACGATTGGCCGCGAGCTGACCGGGATAAACGCCTTCTAGTTGTTAGGCGCGAAGAACGGCACGCGCGTTTCCTGGAACACCGGCATCGATTCGCAGCGCGCGGCGAGTGTTGCGAGCGAAGCGAACATGACCTGATCGGCAGCAACGCGCAGCGCGTCGTTCAGGAAGGTGAATGCGCACACAGCGGTGATGTCGGCCTGGGTCATGCGCTTGCCGACCAGCCACTGCGACACGCCGCGTCCGCCGAGATAGCGATCGATCTCGCCGAGCGAGGCGCTCATCTGCGCGCGGCAACGATCTAACCAGGGCTCGTGCCGCTTGGCTTCGGGCCGGAACACGCGTTCGTAAATCTGCAGCAAGCCCTTTTCCGCCGCTCCGGTGGCCATCGCCATGAGTTTCAGCGCCTGGCGCCGTTCCGGTCCCGCGGCCGGCAATAACGCGCGCCCGGGGCCGGCCAGTTCATCCAGATAGTCGAGGATGGCGCTGGATTCCACCAGCCCGTCGCCGTCTTCGGTGACCAGGGTGGGCACACGACCCAGCGGGTTGTACTCACGGATGCGATCGAAGTCGCGGCCCACCGACCAGTTCGCGTGTTCGAACGGCAACTCCATGAGCTTCATCGTGATCGCCACACGGCGCACGAAGGGCGAGTCGAACATGCCGATCAGCAACATCAAACACTTCCTCGATTGAGGAAGTAATAGATGACACCCGCGGTGATGACGACGTCCACGAACAGAAACCACAGGAAGAACTTGCGGCGGCCCGCGCGTTGCTGGGTCTCGAGCTGAACCTGCAGCATCGGATCCTGCGCGATGTGCCAGTCGATCCAGTCCTTGGCCTCCTTCAGGCCGAGGTTGTGTGACCGGCGCAAGGCCTTGATGGCTTCGATCAGATGGCCCTCGTTGAGCAGGGTCGCGGGTTCGGCTGGCAGAGCCTTGAAGCGCGGGTCGGCTCTCATCACGTCCCCGAACCCCGTGCGCTGCGGCCGCGCGTTATGCCTGATAGGAGGTGAGTCATGTCCGTCGAGTCTCCTGCCGTTGAGCCACAAATGAACGCCACGCCGCTGATCGACGTCATGCTGGTATTGCTCATCATCTTGATAATGACGGTGCCAATCGCCGCGCACGCCGTCAAACTCAATTTGCCACAGGGGCCGCAAGGACCGCCACAACCGTCGGTGCGGCTCGACATCGCTTTCGATGGAACGATCTACTGGAACGGCGAGTTCATCGCTTCGATTGCGGCGCTCACGCCGAAATTCGAGGCAGTGTTGCGAAAGGCAGACCCGCCCGCGATCAGCGTGATCCCGGAAAAGCGCACGAAATACGAGCGCGTGGCGCAGGTGTTGGCGGCCGCACAACGGTCGCACGTGACGAAGATGAGCGTCGCGCCGATCGCCGAACCGTAGACAGCGGCGCGCGACGGGCCATTCAAAAACCGCGCGCGGCGCACAGCGACGCCTCGGCGACCCAGCAGACGGCCAGCACGCCGAGTGCGATCCATGGCCACATTTTCTGGATGGCGTTCACAGCGGCAACCAGTGTGTGGCGCTCGCTTCGCGCCGATGCAGATAGACGAATCGCGCGCGCGCCAGGCGCACGGCAAAGTCATTGCTGTGAGTGCCGACGCGCTCGAGAAACCGCCGCCAGCGTTCGCCTTGCGCGACGGCGAACTGCGGAGCGATCTCGCGGCCATTGGGTGGACAAGTCTGCTGGCGGTCGTTCATGGGTGTGCTCCTGGCGTTGACTTCAGGTCACATTCCGCGCCCGACAGCCGGCCAAGCCGTGATGACTTGGTGACGAATCACCGCTGGAAAGTGACCAAATGTGGCCGCGTCCCCGGCCCAGGCGCCGCTGCCTTACACTTGGCGCCTGCATGAAAAAGACGGCTTCATGAAAAAAACCATAGCCATCGTCGAAGACGAACGCGCCATCCGCGACAACTACGCTGCAGCCTTTTCGCGCGAGGGCTACGCAGTGCGCGGTTATTCCAACCGTCGCGATGCGATGGCAGCGTTCGCCGCACGCCTGCCGGATCTGGCCGTCATCGACATCTCGCTAGAAGACGAACCCGAGGGCGGTTTCGAGCTGTGCCGCGAACTGCGCGGACTGTCGCCCGAACTGCCGATCATTTTTCTGACCGCGCGCGACAGCGAACTCGACGCGGTGTCCGGACTGCGCCTCGGCGCCGATGACTTCCTCACCAAGGATCTGTCGCTCGCGCATCTCATCGCGCGCGTGAACGCGCTGTTCCGCCGCGTCGACGCGCTGCGCCGCCCGCCCGAGGAAAAGCAGGTGATTCGCCGCGGCGCGCTCACGCTCGACAGCGAACGCATGTCGGTGGAATGGAATGGCCAGGTCGTGCTGCTGTCGCTGACCGAATTCTGGATCGTCTACGCGCTCACCAAGCATCCCGGCCACGTGAAGAACCGCCAGCAGCTGATGGACGCGGCCAACGTCGTGCTCGACGACAACACCATTACCTCGCACATCAAGCGCATCCGTCGCAAATTCCAGGTGGTCGACGAAAAATTCGACGCCGTGCACACCGTGTACGGCATGGGTTATCGCTGGGTCGAGTGAACGTGGCGAGAATCCTCGAACTGCTGAAGGCCGGTCCGATCTCGGGCCTGAAGCTGCGCACCAAACTACTGCTGCTGGCGATGACGACGCTGGCGCTGCCATGGGCGGGTTGCCAGTACGCCCGCGAGATGGAAACCGTGCTGCGGGAGAGCGAACAGCAGTCGTTGCTGGCGGTAACCACGACCATTGCCGGATCTCTGAAGGGCCGGAAGGAACTGTTGTTCCGCGCCGACGCGCTGCCGGGTTCCGCTGGCAACAATGCGCGCGACATCACGCCCGTGGTTTTGTCGGGCGCGCCGCTCATCGACGGGCGTGCCGACGAGTGGGACTCCAACGGGCGCAACGTGCTGCGCGTGCCTGGCCCCGGCGGCGATGGCATGCGGTTGTTAGCCGCCACCCACGAGCGCTGGTTGTACCTGGCGCTGCTGGTGCGCGACCAGAAATTCGTTTACGACGCGTCCGAGATGACGCCGCTCGATGCAAACACCATCGGCGACCGCATCTGGCTGGCGTTCGACGACAAGCGCGGCGGCCAGCAGCGGCTGTTCTTCGGCAACAGCGCCGGCGGCTCGGTGCCCGCGCGCCGCATCGAAACGCGCGAGTTCGGCCGCGAAGAGGCGGTCGAGGAGCCGCGCATCGAAGCCGTCTGGCAGCGCGCGAAGGAAGGCTACGTCATGGAGATCGGTATTCCGCTGTCGCTGGTGGGCCAGCACATCGGAGTGCTGATCGACGATCGTGACCGCCGCGGCGCAACGCGGCAGAGCTACGGCACTCTCGACATCGCGGACCTGCGCGCCACGGGCCGGTTGATCGCGGCGTCACCGGACCTCAACGACCACCTGCGGCAATTCTCGCAACCAGGAGTCGAGCTCACCGTTGCCTCGTCGACCGGCGCCACGCTCACACGCCTCGATGCGCCCGCGCTGCCTGGCGATTACACGAAGATGCGTGGATTTCTGCCGCGCATGTACCGGCTGTTCCTCGATGGCGGCGCGATCCCGCGCAGCGTCTCGCAACCCGAACGCGAGCGCGCGGCGCAGGACCTCACGGCGCGCGCCGCGCGCGGCCATCCGGAAACCGCGCTGTTCGCGGGACGTTATGAAAACAGCGTCATCGTCGCGGCGGCAGCGCCAATCTTCTCCCCCGACGGCAAGCAGGTGCTGGGCGTCATCCAGCTGGCGCAGACCGCGGATCGCTGGCTGACGCTGCGCGATCGCGCGTTGACGCGGCTGCTCAATCTCACGCTGATCGTCACGTTGTTCGCGGTCGGCGCGGCGTTCTGGTTCGCGGGACGCATGACGCTGCGCATCACGCGCCTCGGCGCGGCCAGCGAAAATGCACTGGGCCGGGAAGGCAACCTGTCGCGGGTGCTGCCCGAAGCTGATGCGAAGGACGAGCTCGGCGAACTGTCGCGCAGCTTCTCGTCGCTGCTCGGCCGGCTGGATGAATACACCGGCTACCTGCGCACCCTGGCGGGGAAGCTGGCGCATGAGATCCGCACACCCCTCACGATCATCCGGTCCTCGCTCGAGAATCTCGAATCGGAAGCCCTGTCTTCGAACGGCATGCCCGACAACGCCCGGATCTACATTTCGCGGGCGCGCGAGGGCAGCGAGCGGCTGGGAGCCATCCTGACCGCGATGGGCGCGGCGACCAAGGTCGAGGAAGCGATTGCCCATAGTGAACGGCAGCGCTTCGATCTGTCGGCCTTGGTGCGCGCCACCGTCGGGGCGTATGGCGGTGCTTTTCCGCAGCGGCGCTTCACCTGCGAGGTCCCCGGCGAACCGGTCGAGATAACCGGCGCACCCGAACTGATCGTGCAGATGCTCGACAAGCTCATCGACAATGCCGTGGATTTCAGCGCCGATGGCGCCACGATCGCGGTTGTTTTGCGCGCTGACTCAGCGTTTGCGGAGCTGTCGGTGACCAACCCGGGACCGCTATTGCCGCCCGAGGGCGCCGCGAAGCTGTTCGAATCGCTGTGGCAGTCGCGCGCCGAGAGCGACTCGCGCCCGCACTTCGGGCTCGGGCTGTACATCGTGCGCCTGATCGCCGAATTTCACGGCGGCACGGCCCGTGCAGCCAACCTGCCCGACAATTCCGGCGCGAGTTTCTCTGTTCGCCTGGCGCGTTGACGCGTCGATGTCGCGCGATTGAGACATTGTGGGGCACGCGTTTCAGCGTATGATCCCTTCTCGCGTATTCCACAAACCGCAGCTAAGTGACTGAATTAAAGGTCCCACAGCGAGCGTTGTAAGAGTTACGTGTTGTTAGTGTTCCGCAATGCACCAGTGAGTGATGCGCGCAGGACACAACGAATTTGCCGCAGAGATTTACGATATAGAAAACTCGGGATTTGCTCACGGGCACGGGTTCAATCGGTAGCTCAAGTTTCAGCTACTGGTGGGGACGACAAAAGCGTGGATCGACACGCGGGCTTAACTGTTTAGCCGGAGGCCGCAAGCCACCAACGTTCCAGCCGGATGATTAGCAGTCCGTGAAGTCGACTCGGTCGGCTGACAGCGATTACCTAAGTCGACGTAGACGTAACTAACAAGCCCCGCGCAAGCGGGGCTTTTTTTTTGCATGGTGCCGGTTGGGGGAAATGGGGACATTTTGCCTGCTTCGCGGAAATGAGGAATGTCCCCATTTCGCCCATTCGGCACCATTCTAGAATCCGCGGCATGCGCTTCATCGTCGCCGCAATGTTGTTAGCCGTGTGCCTGCCGCTCGCCGCCTGCAGGCAGGAAGTCACGCGCCAGGAAGTTGCCGAATTCATCGACCAGGCGGACAACGCCGCGCGCAAACGTTTCGCGCCGGAAATCTGCGAACTGCGCGGCAAGAATTTCAAGCTGAAGCAGATGTTCCAGGGCTACGAGCCGCGCATGGAGCCCACCGAAATGGAAATCGGCCGCAAGCTGTACTGCGCGAACGCCGGCAGTTTCTCGCGGATCCGCCAGTACAAACTCGAGCGCAAATCGATGGACATCGACATCGCGACCGATCGCCGGACGGCGCGCGTCACCGCTGACTACGTCGAGACCAGTCCTTACTACGAGCCGGGCATGATGCCCGCGACGCCGGACGACTTCCGCCAGTTCCAGGTGGTCGAGTCGCGTGACGAATCCGTCGTCGGCATCGAAGACGGAGATATCGTTTTCCTCAGCACCGAGAGCGACTCGCATCAATCGCTGATCAGCAAGGGCTCGGTCGAAATTCCCTATGACTGAGGCACAGCGGCGACGCGGGGAATTTCGATGAAAGCCCTGGCGGGCCCCGCCATGTTGTTAGTCATGGTGGGCGGCTTCCTCATCCACCGCAGCGTGTCGAAGGAAGCAGCTCCCTCGCGGGATTTCGTCGAGCTCGAGTTCGCGGGCGCCGACGCCGACCACACCGGCAGCTGCTATTCACTGAGTACCGTGCTCATCGCCAACGGTGTGTTCGGCGGCGCAATTCGCACATGGACCGAGGCCGGCGAGAATGCCTGGACACTGGGGCTCGAAACCGTCAGCCAGGCGTACAACGGGCCGGTGCATGAATTCCAGAATTTCACGTTCGAGAAAGTGGGCAAACAAGTCCGGCTGAAGGCGGTCGAGGCGTCGAAGAATCGTCCCACGGACGTGCAGGAGAACGTCGACTTGCTGCTCGACGCGCCGAATGCGCGCCATTCGACGCCGGTCGATCGCTGCCTCGAGTCTGGCGCCCCCGGCTATCGGTACCAGCCGCGCAAGTAATCCGCAGGCGCTGAACAATTCCCGGCGGTTGTGGCATGGTTCGCGGCCATGCGCATCAATGCCGCCCTGCTGATCCTTCTCTCCGCCGCCGCCTCTGCACAGCAGGCAGGTTCGCCACAGGTCATCCCTCTTTGGGAAAAAGGCGCGCCGGGTTTCGAATCGCGTCGCAATGAGCCGGAGCAACACCAGGACTGGTGGTTCAAGAACATTCACAACCCGTCTCTGACGGTGTTTCTGCCGCCGGCGGGCAAATCGAACGGTACCGCCGTCATCGTTGCAGCCGGCGGCGGACATCGCGAACTGGTGTTCAATCCCGAGGGTGTCGAACCCGCGCAATACCTGGCGAGCCTTGGGGTCACTGCATTTGCGCTGAAGTACCGGCTGTTCCGCGAGCCGGGCTCGAAGTACACGCTCGACAATACCGCCGAGGATATTCGTCGCGCGATGCGCACGGTGCGCGCCCGCGCGGCCGAGTGGCACGTGGATCCGGATCGCATAGGCGTCATGGGATGGTCGGCCGGCGGTGAAGTCGCCGCGCTGGTGGCCTATCCACCCGTGAACGGTGACGCTTCCGCCAAGGATCCGGTAGAACGCGTCAGCGCGCGGCCGGACTTCGAGATTCTCATCTATCCCGGCCCGCTCGGCCTTCCGGAGAAGGTGCCCGCGGACGCGCCGCCGCTGTTCCTGCTGGGCGCGGCCGATGATGAAAACGTCGCCGACGTGTTGTTCGATCTGACCCGCAAGTATCACGCCGCAGGCGCGTCGATCGAGACGCACATCTACACGCAGGGCAAACACGCCTTCAACATGGGCCAACGTTCGCCGTTCGTGAGCATCAAACACTGGCCGCAGCGCCTGGCCGAGTGGCTGGAAGACCGCGGCCTCACCAGGAAGAACTGACTCCGTGAACTTCGAACAAACACCGGGTTCGCTGGTCATTCTCGCGTTGATCGTCATCGTGAGCTTCCTGGCGCTGCGCGTGTCGCCGCAAATCCTGCGCCGCAATCTGCTGCGCCCCTACTGGATGCTGCGTGAGCGCACGTACGACACCATCGTCACCAGCGGATTCATCCACGGCGATTTTGGGCATCTGCTGTTCAATGGCCTGACGCTGTATTTCTTCGGGCCCGGCCTCGAGGCGCGCATCGGCACGACGCGTTTCGTCGCGCTGTATTTCGTCGGTCTCGTGGTCAGCAGCCTCGGCACTGTCTACAAGCAGCGCAACAATCCCGATTACGCCGCGCTCGGTGCGTCGGGGGCGATTCTCGCCGTGTTGTTCGCGTACATCGTCTATTACCCGACGAGAATGCTGTACCTGTACTTCGCGATTCCGATTCCCGCGGTTTTGTTCGCGTTCGGTTATCTCGCGTACAGCTGGTGGGCGTCGAAGAACAAGCGCGACAACATCAACCACGACGCGCATCTGGATGGCGCACTCACCGGGTTGATCTTCGTCGGACTGACGGATATCGACGCGTGGCGGCGAGCGTTTCAGATAGTCGGGGACAGATTTATTTAAATCTGTCCCCATCAAAACCACGAGTAGTTGAACGAGATCGAAATCCGTTCGGTTTCCGTGGGATTCGGCGCCACTTCATGGCGCAGCCAGCTCTCGAACAGCACCAGCCGCTGCTGCTGCGCCGGGATGGTCACCCATATCTTGTTCTCCCGGCGGACCTTCGACTTGCGCGGCGGGGCGGCCATATACCGCTCGAGCCGCGGATCCTCGAACTTGAGTCCCGAACAGCCGCGCGGCGTGCGCACGTAGTACGTGCCGCTCAGCGTCGCCAGCGGATGCAGGTGCAGCCCATGCACGACCTGCCGCATCATGGTGTTCACCCAGCAATCCGTCATCACGAGTTTGCGCCCGGCGAGATCGAAGTCGAGCGTGCGCGTGAAGCTGCGTACATGTGCGTCGATGCGTTTCTCGAGCGCCGCAAATGTCGGAGACATCCGATGCATGCGGGCGGCGGAATTGTACGAGGTATAACCGCCAGGATAGTTAGTCTTCGACCAGGTCTGCCCGGCGGTGTCTTCGAGCGCCAGCGTCCGGCATTCACGCAGCAGGCGCGAGTTCAGGGTGTTAGACGCGGCGCCGGCCAGCTTTGCGGTGTACACGCGGGTCGGAAAAAATGTTTGCACGGGCATGCCGCGAGCATAGGCAAAGTATGGCGAGCCGCAAAGCGGCACGACTATACTTCGCGTCCCTTCCATCAAGGACGTTGACCATGAAGCCCCTCTTCACGTTAGGCGCTCTGGCGCTGGCGGTGTCGCTCGCGACCGCCGCGCAAGCCGATCACAAGCTCACCAAGTCGTGGGAATCCGAAGCCACGTTGAAGGTCCCGGAATCGGTGCGCCTCGATGCCAAGCGCAAGGTGCTGTACGTCTCCAACATCGACGGCGAACCGTGGAACGCCGACGGCAAGGGCTCGATCGCCAAACTCGGCCTTGACGGCAAGATCATCGCCGCCGAATGGGTGACCGGCCTCGACTGCCCGAAGGGCCTGGCGCTCTCGGACGACGGCAAGTGGCTGTACGCGGCGGACGCGGGCGGCATTGTCGTCATCGACATCGAGGCCGGGAAGATAAAGAACAAGATCGCAATCCCCGACGGCCAGCAGTTGAACGACCTCGTCAACGACAAGGGCACGCTGTACGTCTCCGACTCCAAGGGCAAGAAGGTCTACGTCGTCAAGGACGGCGCGGCTTCCGTGTACCTCGACGAGAAGGTGCTCAAAGGCCCGAATGGCCTGTTGGTGCACAAGGGCGCGTTGTACGTGCTCGACGCCGACAGCCTGAACAAGGTCGAGAAGGACAAGTCGCTCATGGTGCTCGCCAGCGGCATGCCGGGCGGAGTCGACGGCCTCGAGAACGTCAAGGGCGACGACTTCCTGGTTTCCGTGTGGGGCGGCGCCGTGTGGTACGTGAAGGCGGACGGCTCAAAGGAATTGCTGTTCGACGGCAAGGCCGAGAAAACCAGCACCGCCGACATTGGCTGGGATCCGAAAACGATGACCGTCTACGTGCCGACGTTCTTCAAGAACACGGTCATCGCCTTCAAGGTCGAGTAGCTAGTTTCGTCAGCGGGTGGGGCGCAACGTCCGCGCCTCATCCGATCGACCGCAGCGCGATCCACAGGCCGAATCCGCCGGCCAGCAGCACCGCCACGCAGATCCACAGCCACATCCAGCGACCGGTCGCGCGCCCGGGCGGCGGCGCGCGGCTCATGGATTCCTCGATCATGTCGTGCTCGCCGTCACGAATGTGGCGTGGCACGGCGCGGCGATCGTTGGCGGTTTCGCCCGGCAAATTCATGCCGCCGACTGTATGCGCGCGGGCGCCCGGCGACCAGTGTGATTTGCTCCACAGTTAGGGCTTGCGGGCCGGCTGCCGTGCTGCAACAAAGCTCAGTAATCCCCCCGCGTGCCGACACTTGATACAGGAGTAGAGCCTTCCGAGGTCGCGCCTTGCGCGCATGAATCAAGTGAATCGCGATCTGAAACAACAACTGGCGCGCGCTTTCGGGCTCGAGTCCGGGACCGACGTGGATGCGCTGATTGCGGCGCTGCGTTCGGGCGGCGACGTCGACGTGCAGACGCTGCGCAAGGGCTGCCTCGCGCTGGTCGACAACGTGCGCGAGGCGCGCGACGCGCACGCGGTGAGCGATCAACGCCTCAAGATCGCGCTCGAAGCCTCGGACCTGGGGCTGTGGGAATGGAACATCGCCACGGACGAAGTGTTCATCGATCGCGTCTACGGCAAGTTCATCGGCCGCGACGATGGAGACCGCGTCTGGCCGCTGCGGGAGCTCGCCGAGACGGTGCATCCCGAGGACCGTCCCGTATTCAGCGCCACACTACGCGCGGCGGTGGACGGCAGCGCGCCTAAATTCCAGATCGATCATCGTGTCAGGCATGCGGATGGCCGCTGGGTGTGGCTCGAGACCTTCGGCGACGTCACGCAGCGCGATGCGACCGGCCGCGCGCTGCGCATGACCGGCACGCACGCGAACATCACCGATCGCAAACAACTCGAGCGCGCGCTCAGCAACACGCTGCGCGTGATGCACGCGCTGCTGGAGACACTACCGCTGCCGGTGATCATCCGCGACGCCGAGCGTCGCGTCACGATGGTGAACGCAGCCTGGGAAGACATGCTCGGCGTGCCGCGCCAGGACATCATCGGCAAGCAGCTTGATTCCGATCCCACGCTCCCGAAGTCGATTGGCCATCGCGAGACCGACGACGAGGTGCTCGCGACGAAGAAATCCCTACGCTACGAGACAGCGGTCCACACCAGCGACGGAACCGTCTACAATGTCATCGTCGCCAAGACGCCGCTGGTCGCCGAAGATGGCGCGATCGTCGGCATCGCCTCGGTCACGACCGACATCTCCGAACAGAAGCGCTCGGCCGCCGTGCTCGAGCGCGCGCGCGTTTCGGCCGAGGCTGCGGTGCAGGCCAAGTCACGCTTCCTCGCCAACATGAGCCACGAGCTGCGTACGCCGTTGAACGGCGTGGTCGGCATGGCCTCGCTGCTGGAAAACACCGCGCTCGATGCCAAACAACGCCGTTTCGTACGCACGCTCAAGAGCTCCGCCGAGGCGTTGATAACGCTCATCAACGACGTGCTCGATCTTTCCAAGGCCGAGGCCGGCAAACTCGAGCTGGCGCGTGCCCCTTTCGAGTTGCGGCGGGAGCTGGAACAAGTCGTCGGCTTGTTTGGCGCGCGCGCCCACGCCAAGGGAATCGAGATCGCGGCGCACATCGCGCGCGACGTACCCGCCACGATCCACGGCGATTCGATCCGGCTGCGCCAGGTGCTGGGCAACCTGGTCAACAACGCGGTCAAGTTCACGGAGAGCGGCGCGGTGTTGTTGGCCGTCACGGTCGTCCCAGGCGAAAGCCAGGAAGCGATTCTGGATTTCTCGGTGACCGACACCGGCCTCGGCATCTCGGCCGACGAACAGCAGCGCATCTTCGAAGCCTTCGAGCAGGCGGACGGTAGTGTCACGCGCAAGTTCGGCGGCACGGGCCTCGGGCTCGCCATCAGTCGCCAGCTGGTGGAACTCATGCACGGCAGCATGGATCTCCAAAGCGAGGCCGGCCGCGGCAGCCGCTTTTCGTTCCGTATCCCGGTCGGCGTACCGCGCGTCGAACTACCGCAGGTTGCGCCGGCAACGGATCTCGGCGCCATTGTCATCGGCATGCACCCGGTGATCCGCAGCGCGGTGTGCGACACCATTTCGGTTGAAAGCACCCACGTCATCAGCGTGGATTCCTGCATCGGTGCGATCGAGGCGCTGCAGGATTTCGGCGGTCACGTGAAGCGCATCCGCGTCGTCATCGATTCCAATGCCGCGGCGAAGATGGAACAGGCGGTGAGCGGCATACGCGCCGCGGCCGCGCCGCGCCCGGTGGAAGTGATCGCGTTGTTGCCGCCGGATGCCGACGCCACACCAGCCGCCGGCGTGAGCCGCTGCCTGGTGAAGCCGCTGTGCACGGTGGACCTGCTGGCAAGCCATGCCGCGGTCGATACCGCACAGAGCGTACGCGTCCGGGTGTTGCCGCTCAGTGGCTCGCGGGGCCGCGCCCTGGTCGTCGAAGACAATGCCGTCAACCAGGAAATGGCGCGCGCGATGCTCGACATGCTGGGATTCAACGTCACCACCGCGTCGAATGGCCGCGAAGGCGTGCTGGCCGCGGCGGCCGATCCCGACCTCGATCTCATTCTCATGGACTGCCAGATGCCGGTGATGGACGGCCTCGCCGCGGCCCGCGCCATCCGCGAAACTGAGCACGAGGGCACACGCGTGCCGATCGTGGCGCTGACCGGCAACGCGATGCCCGGCGATCGTGAGGCCTGCGTCGCGGCCGGCATGGACGACTACCTCGCCAAGCCGTTCTCGCTCTCCGCGCTCAAGGCGATGATCGACAAGTGGACCGGCAGCGCGACGCTGCCCGGCGCCAGGATTGCCGCCACGCGCAAGTCCAGCTAGCTACCTGGCGCGGACCTTGCTCATCTGGCGCGCGTGCGCCGCGATGATTCGCAGCGTCGAGACATCCGAGTCGAACACGCAATAGAGGCCCTGCGGCTCCTGCGGCGGGTCGCCCACGAAACCGTCACCAGCCTTCCACATGGAATCCGGATTCCTGGTTCGGCCTCCACCGCCCCAGGCCCAGAAGTTCGAGCCCGCGATGGCATCCCCGGCCATCGCGCGCCGCGTCAGCAGCCCGAAAATCGCCGTGTAGAACCTGTCGCGGTACACCGTGGTGGCGCTGGGTGCGTACGAGCCATCGTCGCGATTGATGCCGAACTCCTCGAGCACGATGGGCTTGCCCAGCGTGTTGGCCGTGTCGATGTGCCAGTTGAGGTAGTCCTGCATCTTCGACCACGCGCCATCGTACGTTGCCGCGGATTCCTTGGGCTTGTACCAGCCCCAGTTCGGCGCCCACATGTGATACGTCAGGTAGTCCACGTTCCTGGACGAATGCGATTTCACATACAGGTCGCGCGAGCCGGCCGTACCCATCCAGCCTTCGTTGCCCGTGCTGATCAACTGCTTTGGCGCGAGCGCCTTGATGAATCCGGCGGTGGAATCGACCCACTGCGTGAACGCGTCAAAATGTTTGCTGTTGCCATCGGCGCCCGGACGCGGCTCGTTCGCGAGCTGCCAGGACATGATGGTCGGGTCCTGGTCGTAGAGCCGGCCGCTGACCGAGTTCTTGCGCGTGACCAGTTGTTTGACCGCGGCGCGAAACGCGTCGTTGGCCTTGTCATCGCGATAGAACGACGCGGAGGCTTCCATGTAGGCGTTCCAGTCGCCGGTCACATCCGGATCCGCCGCCGGCTTGCCGGTGGACCAGCTCGCATAGGTAGCCATGCCGCCCGACCACTGCCAGAAGTTGTTGACGTAGAGCACGGCCTTCATGTCGCGCCTGGCCATCTCGTCGAGCAGGAAATCGAGACCCAGCCACAACGTTTCGTCCACCTTTCCCGGACCCTGCAGAACGGCTGGCGTTACGGCGCGCTTCAGGACGCTCTTCTCGGAAATCGCCAGCACGCGCAGATTCGTGATGCCCTGCGAGGCGAGCTGGTCGAGCTCCCGCGTGAGGCGCGCCCGGTCTCCCGTCGGGCCGGGCGAGCCCAGATACATGCCGTACCAGAGATTGGCGCCGGCGTAGTAGTAAGGCTTGCCGTCGATTTCGAAGTGCTTGCCCTTCACATTGACGAAGCCCGACTGCGCCGGCGCCGCGGCGACAATGCCCGCCAACATCATCGAGACAGCGGCCATCAACAACGCGATGCGTTTCGACATGGATTCCCCCTGGGTGCGAATCGCCGCGATATTAGCAATGTCAGCGGCGCGCCGGCTCACTTCCACTCGAGCTGCTGCAGTGCGGCCGCGATATTCGCGCGCGCCGGCTGTTCGTATTTCTCGTAGAACCGGTCGTTCTGGTAGATAGCCGGGCGTTCGAGCAACGAGTTGAGCAGCTTGCGGCGCCCCTCGACGTAGCGCGCCCGCGGCACCCACCAGTACTCGCGCCGCACCGCGCGTTCGAACTGGCCGTAGATTTCCGGGGGCGTACCGAGGTTCGTGAGGTCTATGTCCAGCACCAGCGCGGTATCGCCCGCGAAGCCTGCTTCTCGATGCGTCGTCGCGAGAATCATCTGCCTGATTCGCTTGACGGCATCGGTCGGCGCGGCGCGCAGCGCCTGCCCGGCAAGAATCGCACTCTGCGCCTCGTTGTCGCGACGCCAGCTGCGGTAGATCGCGTCGTGAAACCACAGCGCCAGCTCGACCTCGGCCGGCCGTACGGCGAGCTCGCGCGCGGAATCGAATTCGCGCAGGCAGGCTTCGAGGTGTGACAGCGTGTGGTAGTGCCGGCCGATGCTGCGCCACCCGCGCCGCACTTTGCGGTATTCACTCTCGTCGGGAGCGACGCTGACGGCAATGCACGCTCTGCTCCAGCGCTCGAAGTTCACGCGGGGAGTCATGGCCGTAGACTGCGCCCGCGAACAAGGCAAATCCATCGGCGGGTGGTCCCCAAAGACCGGCCAGAACGTTCCGGGCAACTCGGTTGGCAGACTGCGGGCAGGAGTGTCGTGGGAACACGCCTGGCCGGCCCTCAGGGTGGAGTCAAAGGCTAGCGATGTCGCGAGGCCGCAGGAATTGCGCGTGCAAGAGAAGTGCAGGACGGCGCAGTCCTACTGGCGGACGCGCGTGCGCTCAAAGCCGATCGCATCGACGTTATTGAATCAATCCGAGCAGCAGCGCCGCGGCCAGAAAGAAGAGCGTCGTAAACGTTGCAGGTAGATACGAAATCGAAGTCACTTCATCAGCCCCGGTGTGCGTAACGACCCGGCGCTTCTTGAAGAGCGTTTCGGGCCTGCTGTACTTTATCGAGTGCCGAGTGTGGCGTGAGCCGATGCGTTCCGGCAAGCCGGTCGATTTCCCGGCGGCGATGAAACGAGACATTTGTCCGTTTTGTCTGAGACGCAGAAATTGCTCGTAAATGCTTGATATCAAAGGTCTCGAGACCGGTGACCCGGTCTCAAGACATCACGCCTGCGGCTCACGCCGACTTTTTTTGCTTCGCGCTGGCCTCGCGCAGCTTGGTGGCGCATTCCTCGCAGCACACCTCCACAGTTTTTCCGCCGATTTTCACTTTGATCGTCGATGCGGGATCCAGCGGGTAGTCGCAGGCCGCACAGGTTTTCTTCGTCATGGGATTCTCCTCGAGACGCCCACGTTTCGGGGCGCATCCAGGATTTCATCCGGGCCACTTTGCGGCTGTCGAAATCTTTAGCGAAAAGGGCTATTAGCCGACATCGGTGCGGAATTCGGCGGGCGTCAGGCCGTACGCCTGCTTGAACGCGGCGGAGAAATGGCTGTGGCTGGAGAACCCCAGATCCTGCGCAAGCGCGGAAAGATCCTCGCGCTCAGGCAACAGATCGAGTGCGCGCGCCAGGCGCAGCCGCAGGTGATATCGATACAGCGGCATGCCTTCGACCTGCTGGAACACCTGGGTCAGGTACACGGGCGAGCCGCGAATCTCCGCGGCGATCGCGGCAAGCGTCCAGCGGCGCGACAGATCACCCGCCAGCAGCACCTTGACTCTATCTACCAGCCGGCGGCGCACATACGTCGCGCCCTGTTCGTGCGTGGTGCGCGGTCCGATCGCGCGCAACACCAGCGTCAGCGACAACCCCTCGGCCTCGAGCGGTTCGATGCTGCCGTTCTGCAGCGAATGCTTCAACAGCATCACCAGCGCCTGCGCGCGCGCATCGATGCGCAGATGCTGCTGGCTGAAGGTGAACACGCTGCCCTCGTTCACCAGCTGCTTCGGCGCGAGCTCGCGCAACGTCGGCTCCGACACGCTCACCACGAGGCTTGCGTCGCCACCCGTCACCGGATGGCTGACCTGGTATCCCTGCCCTTCGTTGAAGAACAACACGTGATTTGCATCGGCCACGGCCTGCTCGCCGCCCACGTGGCGCAGGTACACGCCGCGGTACGGGAAAACGAAATGCGTGTGCGAAGCGCACTCCTGCGCACTGCGATGCCGGCACGTGCCGCTGCAGTTCACGTGACGGACCACCACCGTGCCCGAATCGAGCAGGCGCTCCACCGTGAATTCCTTCATCGGTGTGTCGAGTGGATTGGGCGCGGGCGTGGCCATCGAGGCCAACCCTACTTCTTCTGCGGGTGCCTCGCCACTGCCAGCGCCCCGATCTTCTGTCCCATTTCGGCGCCGACTTCGGTCGAATTGCGGAAGTGCACACCGTCATAAATTCGCGCGTTGCTGACTTCCTGCACGAACGCGTCGATCGTCGTCCAGCTGCGCGCGACGTTGTCGGCGGTCGGGCTGGTCGTCGTCAGCGTAGGAACCGGCCCCGTACCGATCTCGGCGCGCAGCACCTCACCGAACGCCGCCGCCACGATGCAGTGCGCGCAGGGATATTCGGGATGCATCGGCGTGTCGATGAACGGCCGCCACGAAGGATCCCGTTCCGTCGCATCGTTGCCGTCGATATCGCCATTGCGGATCGCGGTGATCGGGCGCCAGAAGCCATACGTGTACTTGCCGTCGAACACTGCGATCAGCGCATCGTCCGCAGCCTGCGTGGCGACCGCAAACAACCTCGTGTTCTGCAACACATCCCGCCCGTGCATGTTGGCTACGACGCGCACGACCGCGTAGTAGATAGTCGGCCGGGTGGCCTCCCAGAACCGCGCCATTGCGGTCTGCTCGGCAGTGCGCGTGCTGCCCTGCCGCGCGCCGACCGCCTTGATCTCGTTGTAGTCGCGCGCCCAGAGTGCGCTTCCGAGTGCCGGCGGCGGCCCCGGCCGGAACTGCGAGGCGCTGGTCATGTTCCAGCACGGATTTCTTCCTGGCCACTGCGGCACCGCGGGAAGCGTCGTCGGCACGTAGACGCCAGCGGTCGTGAACGGGCGATACGATTCCTGCGTCATCGCGCCGTCGTTCGCGCGTTGCTCGAGCAGCTGCGTGGCGGCCGCGACACCCGCCTCGACACCCGCCACTTTTGCCGCTCCATCCGGAATCCTTGCGAGGAATTCCTGATAGGCCGCGTCGACCGCCGGCTGCTGCGACGGCACCAATTGCCGCAGCGTGAGGTGGCTGGCCGCAGCGATCGCTGCCTCCACCGAGGCCCCTTTGGCGGCGTCGAGTTTCAACACCGGTGCGGGGTAGCGGCGCGCGATCGCGTTGGCAGCTTCATACGCGGCGGTGTGCATGATCGCCATCGCGCGACTCGCGGGCGGGGGCCCAAGGTCGCCGGCGGTGATGATCTCGCCCGCCTTGATGTTCCAGTCGACGATCGCATCCGCCGCGGCCACGCGAACGCTGACGAGCGCGAGCACCAGAACCCTGAGTAGTGTTTTCATGCGCGCGACTATGAACCCGTCGCGGCCGTCCCACTAGTCCAACAAATGGACCTGGCGCGACGCGCCCGGCGCGTGCCGCGCCTTGCGGCCTGACTACTCGAACCGGCTGCTGCGGATGCCCGACTCGGGCGAGCCCAGGTCCTTCCATACAGCGACCGCATTGCCCTGCGTATCGATCGCGACCGCGATATCCGACGCTTCGCCGAACTCTTCCTCACTGTCGGTATCTTCCTGGTCGATGACCTCCGGCACCCCCCACAGTTGGGTCGCGCCGTTGAATTCGTTGGCGATGACTTCATAAGGCGCCAGCTGATTTTCAGGCAGGATCGCCGAATACAGCGTCCACAGCGCGACCGTGTCGCCCGCGGCGTTGCTCACCAGCTCCATTTCCGTCGACTCGGCGCCGAAGCCCACGCGCGAGTAGTCGCCGATGTTCTGCTGCGTGCCCCAGCCCGTTCCGGGCACGTAGCGGTTCGAGACGTAGTGACCCTCGTCGACATCGTTCTGGACCCACATCGCCATCACGTTGCCCGCACCATCGATCGCGGCGCGCGGGTCGTAGGCATTGCTCAACTCACCCGTGTTGCCGGTTTCGACGATGACGGGCGTCGCCCAACTTTCGCCGGTGAGGCGATTCGACACGATGTGCAGGCGCGTGCCGTCGTAGCGCGACCACACGACGGTCGCGACACCCGCGGCATCGACGACCACGTTGTAGCGGAAGAAGACCTCTTCGGCCTCGGGATCGCTCCACGCACGATCCACCGGCTGCGGCGCCGTCCAGGTGTTCGTCGCCATGTCGTAGCGGCTTGAATAGAGGTAGTAGTCAGCGAAGGTGTCGAGTTGGTAACGCTGACGCCAGACGGTCACCGCGTCGCCATCGGCGTTCATGGCGAACGTCGGCTCACGCGCGAACATGGTGGGGTCCAGCGCGCCCACGATCTGGGTCGAGTTCGCAGGCTGCACCCACCCGCCGCCGGGTGAATAGCGGTTGTAACGAATCACACCGAAGTCTTCGAACACCACCAGCACGTTTCCGGATGCGTCCATGGAAACCTTGTGCAGACCGGCGCCCTGGACGTTATCCAGCGTACTGGTAAACACGTACTCCGGGGCGCTC
>DATHJZ010000187.1:0-6320 GCA_035286365.1 Steroidobacteraceae bacterium
ATCGCGCACGCTGGCGACGCGCGTGTCGACCGGACGAAGGCGTGCACGATCACGATATCCGTCTACGACCGGATCCTGAAGCTGCCGCCGAAGCAGTCGGGCGAACTGATCCGCGCGATGACACAGGTCCGGTAACTGGGTAATGGGGTCAGACCCCATTTGCTAGCAAAAGGGGCCAGACCTCGATGCCATTGAGTCACGCCGATCGCATCCTCAAGGTGAATCACGCCGGCGAACACGGCGCGGTCAACATCTATCGCGGCCAGCGACTGGTGTGTTTCTGGCGCGATGAGGCCCTGCGGCGCGAGCTCGAGGAATTCCGCGCCCACGAGGAACGGCACCGCGCGATCTTCGCCGCGGAACTCGCGCGGCGAGGCCTGCGGCGCTGTCGCAGCTACTCCTTGTGCGGCATCGGCGGCTTTCTGTTAGGCGTCACCACCGGCCTGTGCGGACGCGCGTCGATCGCCGCGGTGACCGTGGCGGTCGAACGCGTCGTGCTGCGGCACCTCGAAACGCAGCTGCGCGAGCTCGACGGCATCGATCCGGCCGCGTACGCGGCGGTCGCTTCGATACTCGAGGACGAACGCGCGCACCACGAGCGCGCCGCGCAGGAACCCCGCCAGGGCATCTTCTGGCCGCGCGTACTCAAGCCCACGGTCAGCGCGATCACCGAATTTGTCATCTGGACGGGAATGAAGCTTTAATTGGGCCACCGGTCATTCAGGAGTATTCACGTGCGTCATTCGCTCTTGGTCGCGCTGTTGTTAGGATCGAGCACTGTCGCGTTCGCGCAGGCCGCGCAGGCTCCTGCGGAGATTCCGCTCACCGACAGATCCCTGGCAGAACTGCGGGCCGATCTCGACGCTGGACGCACGACGTCGGCGGCGCTGGTACAGGCCTATCTCGCCCGCATCGAGGCGATCGACCGGAACGGCCCGGCGCTGCATGCGGTGCTGGCGGTGAACGGCCGTGCGCTCGAGCAGGCCAAGCTGCTGGATGCCGAGCGCAAGCGCAGGAAGCTGCGCGGACCGCTGCACGGAATCCCGATCCTGCTCAAGGACAATATCGAGTCGAGCGAACTTCCGACCACGGCCGGTTCGCTGGCGCTGCGCGACAACGCGACGAATCGCGACGCTCCCATCGTGGCAAACCTGCGCGCCGCGGGCGCCATCATTCTCGGCAAGACAAACCTGAGCGAGTGGGCCAACTTCCGCTCGACTCACTCGACCAGCGGCTGGAGCGGCCTGGGCGGACTCACGAAAAACCCGCACGTCCTCGATCGCAGCGCCTGCGGTTCGAGCTCCGGCAGTGGCTCCGCCATGGCTGCGGGCCTCGCGGCCGCCACCGTCGGGACGGAAACGGACGGTTCCATCGTTTGCCCGGCCTCCCTCAATGGCATCGTCGGGGTGAAGCCGACGCTCGGGCTGCTCTCCGGTGAGCGCATCGTGCCGATCTCGCATAGCCAGGACACCGCCGGTCCCATGACCGCCACGGTCACGGACGCCGCGCTGTTATTGACGGCGATGGTGGGCAAGAAGCCCACCTGCAAGGGCTGTGTCGCGCGCGACTACGCCGCAACCCTTGCGGCCGCCACGCTTGCCGGCAAGCGCATCGGCGTGCTGCGTTTCAAGGCCGGGCGTCAGCCCTCGGTCGATCCGGTGTACACACAGGCGCTGGAGCAGCTGCGCGCCGCGGGCGCGACGCTGGTCGAAGTCGACTTCGGCGATACGGATCCCATCGACGCGGCCGAGGACATCGTGCTGCACGCCGAGTTCAAACCCGACCTGAACGCCTATCTAGCGACCACGCCCACCGCGGTGAAGACGCGCACGCTCGCGGACCTGATCTCGTTCAATGCGGCGCAGCCGCGTGAGACCGCGTTGTTCGGCCAGGAGATCTTCGAACGCGCGCAGGGCATGCCGGGGCTCGACGATGCCGCCTATCTCAAGGCTTTGGCGGATTCGAAACGGCTGGCCGGCGTTGAAGGCATCGACAAGGTGCTGCAGGCCGGGGAGCTCGACCTGCTGGTCGCACCGACGACCGGTCCGAACTGGCGCTTCGACTTCGTGAACGGCGACAACTACACCGGCTCGTTCAGCACCCTGCCCGCCGTAGCGGGATATCCGCACGTGACGGTGCCCATGGGCGCGATCAAGGGAATGCCCATCGGCCTGTCGTTCATCGGCGCCGCGTTCAGCGAGGCGCAATTGCTGGATGCGGCATATGTATACGAACAACGCAGCAAGGCGCGCCCGCGCCCGCAGTTCATCCCCTCGGTGGACGTGGCCAGCGACGCGACCGCGCCGCTGTGAGGTCCGTTAACTATTCGTAAGGCCGGGAACTCGAGTCTCCGTGCTAATTTCCCGGGTCAAATGCACCTGCTCCTGATCGAGGACGACGCGGAGGCCGCCAAATTTCTCGCCAAGGGCCTGCGCGAAAGCGGCTACGTGGTCGACATCGCGCCGGATGGGCGCGAAGGCCTGTTTCGGGCCACCGAAGGCAGCTACGACCTGATCGTCGCCGACCGCCAACTGCCGCATTTCGACGGACTGTCGATCGTCGCCATGCTGCGCAAAAACGCCAAACGCACGCCGGTGCTGATTCTCTCGGCGCTCGGCTCGGTGGATGACCGCATCGAAGGCTTGCGCGCCGGCGGCGACGACTACCTCGCCAAGCCATTCGCATTCGGTGAGCTGCTGGCGCGCATCGAGGCGCTGCTGCGCCGCGGCAACCTGCCCGAGGTCACGACGCGCATCCGCATTGCGGATCTCGAGCTCGACTTGTTAGGCCGCAAGGTCATGCGCGCGGGCGAGCCCATCGACGTGACCTCCAAGGAATTCCAGCTGCTCGAATTCCTCGCCCGCCGCGCCGGCCAGGTGGTGACCCGCACCATGCTGCTGGAGGCGGTCTGGGACCTGCACTTCGATCCGCAGACCAACGTCATCGACGTGCACATCAGCCGGCTGCGCGCCGCCATCGACAAGGGATTCGAACGCCCGTTGCTGCATACCGTGCGTGGCGCCGGTTACGTGCTGCGCGATGCCGGCTGAGGCGGCGCCCGCGAAAAAACCGATGCGCATGTCGTCGGCGCGGCTCGCGCTGCTGTACACCGCGCTGGTCACCGTGCTCACCAGCGTATTGCTCGGCACTGTCTATCTACTGACGCGCAACGCGCTCGAACGCGAGATCGGCGCGGTGGTGCGCGCCGAGGTCGACGACCTGTCGGACGACCTGCGGCTCGGCGGCGTCGAACAGGTGGCCGCCACGCTGCGCCTGCGCGCCGACAGCTGGGGTCGCACCGGCGCCGTGTTCCTGCTGGCGGACCAGGATTTTCGCGCGGTTGCCGGCAACCTGTCGGAATGGCCGCGCGATGTCGCAACCGATGCGGGCTCCATGGTCGAGTTCGACATCGCCGCCCAGGAACTGGGCGAACCGGTGCTGCATCCGGTCGAAGCGCGGATCGAGCGCCTGTCGAACGGCTACTGGCTGCTGGTCGGCGCCGACACCAGCGAGCGCCAGAGGGTATTGCGCCGCTTCGGGCTCGCCACTGTCTGGGGCATCGTGCTGACCGCGCTCGCCGTGTGGTTGTTAGGCGCGGCCTACGCGCGGCGCACCGCGCGGCGCGTGCGCGACTATGCCACCACCTGCGAAACCATCGTGCAGGGAGATCTCACGCAGCGGCTGCGAGTGGACGGTTCGGGCGATGAATTCGATGCGCTGGCGGTCGCCGTCAACGCGATGCTCGACCGGATCGAGCAGCAGACCACCACGTTGCGCGCCGCGTTCGACAGCATCGCGCACGACCTGCGCACCCCTCTGTACCGGCTGCGCGTGCGGCTCGAAGAGGCGCAGCTGCGCACCGCCGGCACCGACGCCGTGCAGCGCGAAACCCGGGAGCTGGTGGCGCCGGCGCTCGAGGAACTCGACCGCGTGCAACGCACCCTGGCGACGCTGCTGCAGATCGCCCGCGCCGAAGCGGCCGGCGTCACGACACATGGCGATGCGGTCGACCTTGCGACGCTCGCGGCCAACATGGTGGAGCTGTATGCGCCCGGCATGCGCGCCGCGGGCCTGGAGGTAACGCTGGATGCGCCGGAACCCGCCGAGCTCACCGGCAACCGTCAGCTGCTGGCCCAGCTCATCACTAACTTGTTGGAAAACGCGTTGAAGTATGTGCCCGCCGGCGGGCACGTATGCGTGAGCGTACGGAACACGGTGGACGGGATTTCGCTGTCCGTTGCCGACAACGGGCCGGGCATCGAGCCGGCAGAACGCGCGGCCGCGCTACGGCCGTTCGTGCGCGTGGGCGACGCCGCGGCAAAGGCCACCGGAAGCGGACTCGGCCTGAGCCTTGCGGCGGCGGTGGCGCGCCTGCATCGCGCCCACCTCTCGCTCGGCGACAACGCGCCCGGCCTCATCGTGCATTGCGAATTCCCTGCTGGTACCCGGCGCGACGCGCGCGGAGGCGTCGCACAGGTCGGTTGAAACGCCATCCGGACGGGGCAGCGTGACGCGTCGCGCCGGGTGCAGCACGGGAAAGTTGTTAGCTCGCCTTGGCGTTGTGGCGGCATTCCTTGACGAATTTCTTCTCTTCGGCGCCCGTCAGATTCTTCTCTTTCGCCTCGGCTGCGCAGTGCTTTGCGGACTCGTGTTTCACGGGAGCGGCGGCCGGCGTGGCCGTCGCGCCGGCAGTGGCGGTCGGCGTGCTGGCGGCGAACGCTGTGCCCGCTGTCATCAGGACGGCTATTGCAAACAGTTTCATGGGCGTGTCCGGAAGAGTTGCTGCCGATTGCAGCGAGGGAAAGTGTGGAATTCCGGGGGTGAGGCACCGATGGCGCAGGCATTAAGAATGCGTCAGAAAGAGTCGGTGCAGCAGGCGCAGGCGATTGGGCATCCCGGCACCACTCTCCCCGGTGCAACGCGGCAAGGACACGCGCCATCGACGAACAATCTGACAGCACGTCAACAGTGCAGGCCGAATAAGAACATGCACTTACGCCATTTCCATTGGTGGCACGCAGCTTGCTTTACTCCGGGCATCGCAGCTTTGTCGCTGAGCCCTGGGTGATCCAATGGAATGCGTACCCTCTCGCTGAAGGCCATCAAGACCTTTCAGATTGCCGCCAAACATTCGAGCTTCGCCGTCGCAGCCGATGAGCTTTGCATCACGCCGTCGGCGGTAAGCCACCAGATCAAGACGCTGGAAACGCAGCTGGGCCTGCCGCTGTTTTCGCGCGCTGCGCGGGCGTTGGCGCTGACCGATGCCGGTGCGCGCTACCTCGAGCAGATAGACGATCTGTTCATGCGGCTGGAATCCGTCACGGAACAGTTGCGCGCGCGTTATGGCCGCAACAGCGTGCGCCTGCACGTGCCTGCCTACTTCGCGAGCGAGATGCTGCTGCCGCGATTGTCGGAGTTCTCGAAGCTGCACGAAGGCATCGACCTGCGCATCGAGACACAGGGCGTGCACGGCCGCACACACGCCGCTGAAGCCGACATCTCCGTCGTGGTCGGCACCGGTCCCTGGAACGGGCTGGTCGCGCACAAGATGTTTGCGCAGACGATGGTGCCGGCTTGCTCGCCGGAGCTCTATTCCGAGCGTCCGGTGAACCGCTACGAGGACCTGAACTCGCACACGCTGCTGGTGCACGAGGCACGCCGCGACGATTGGGATCGCTGGGCAACCGCGGTCGGCATGAAGAATTTGCAGCCCGCGCAGATCGTGCGCATCGATTCGATGTCCGCTGCCACGCGCGCCGCGGAGAAGAGCATCGGCATCGCGCTGCTGCCCGCCGAACTGTCGCGGCGCAAATTCGCATCGGGCCGCCTGAAGCGCGTGTTCGATGACGAATTGGTTACACAGGAGGACTACACCTTATTAGTCCGGGTGGAGGACGAAAACCGTGACGACATTCGTGCTTTGTGCGCGTGGCTGATCGAGTCCTGCCGCAGTGTTGAGGAAAACTGATGCTCACTCCCGATCTTCTCGTTTGTCGTGGCGTACCCCGTCGAGTAGTTTGACAATCGTGGATTTGGAAACTTGTTAGGAGTGCAACATGATTCGTCGAACTTCGAAATTCCTGGTGGCGTCCGCCCTGGCGAGCTTCGCCGCCTATTCCAACGCCGGTTCCGCCGCCGTGACGCCGGCGCTCGCCGCCTGCAGCAAGGCGCTGATGGAGACCATCGCCAAGACCGAAACGCTGCCGGCGTACAAGGTAAGGGCGCCGAGCGTGTTCATGTCGGACCTGGTCGACAAGAACTCCTTCACCGTGCTGGCCCACAACACGAAGACGAAGGAACTGCTGGCCAAGGCCTCGTGC
>DATHJZ010000188.1:0-27937 GCA_035286365.1 Steroidobacteraceae bacterium
GTGACGGTCAAACTTTCCTTCGCCGCGAGCTCAGCACTGGCGCGTCAGATCGAAAGCGGCGCCGCGGCCGATGTGTTCGTATCGGCGGACCAGGAGTGGATGGACTATCTACAGACGCGCAACCTGCTCGACAATGCATCCCGACGCGATCTGGTCGGCAATCACCTCGTGCTGATCGCGCCGGCCGATAGCAAGGTGAGTCTCAAGATCGGCCCGACTTTTCCGCTGCTCGCGGCGCTTGGCGATGGCCGGCTCTCGACCGGTGACCCGGACACCGTGCCGGTAGGCAAGTACGCGCGCGCGGCGCTGACTTCGCTCGGCGTCTGGGAATCGGTCGCGCCAAAACTGGTGCGCGCCGAAAATGTTCGCAGCGCCATGATGTATGTGTCGCGCGGCGAGGCCCCATTGGGCATCGTCTATTCCACCGACGCGCTGGTCGATTCGAAGGTGCGGGTGATCGATACGTTTCCCGACGGTACGCACGCGCCCATCACCTACCCCGCCGCCGCGACGAAGGCCGCCAAACGGGACGCCGCCGCCTATCTCACATACCTGAGTGGCGTCAGCGCCAGCGCGACGTGGAAGAAGTTTGGATTCGTCGATCTGACGAAGAAGTAGCCGCTCTACTCGAGCGGCTGTTCCGTGCCTTGCAGACGCGCGATCAGCGCCCGCAGGAACACGCGGTTGAAGCGCAGCTGACAGGCGGCTGACACCTGTTCCAGCAGCGTCGAGCTCACGCGCAGCACGGACACGAGCGTCTCCGCCTTGATCGTCGCGGTACGGCGCGCGCCGCGCACGTAGCTCGTCTCACCGAAGCAGTCGCCGCTGTCGATTCCGCCCAGCGTCCTGCCGTGGCGTTCGACCAGGCATCTGCCGCTGACGAGAATGTAGAAGCGATCGTCCATCTCGCCTTCCTTCACGATCTCCTCGCCGGCCGGGTAATCCTGCATGGCGCTGGCACGCAGCACCTCCCAGATTTCGGCATGCGAGAACTCATGGAAGAAGCGCAGGCGCCGCAGCACGTCGAACTGCTCCTGCTGGTCGATCCGGGCGTTCTGTTCGCGCAGGCGCTGATGCACGCGCGTCAATTCGGCGGCAAAATCCGAGCCCGACTTCTGCCGCTTGTCGGGCGTCTTCTGCATCGCCGTCGCGACGATTTCCTCGAGTTCCTCGGGAACGTCCTTGCGCTGCGTGTGGATCGGCGGCGGCGTGGCGTACACGATCTGGTGCAGTAGTTTGACCAGGTTGCCGGCGCGGAACGGACGAATACCCGTCAGCAATTCGTACATCACCGCGCCGAGGGAATACAGATCCGAATGATGCGTGAGCTCGAGGCTCTGCACCTGTTCGGGCGACATGTACGACGGGCTGCCCGCGATGCCCTCGATGCGCGAGATTTCTGAGTCCGCGACCAGCGCGATGCCGAAGTCGATGATGCGCACGTCGGAATCCTGCGTGAGCATGAGGTTCGACGGCTTGATGTCGCGGTGGATCACCCCGCGCGTATGGGCGTAGTGCAGCGCCTTGGCGACCTTGAATATGATCTCGACGACGTCGTCCACGCGCAGCAGGTTGTCGGGGCGGCAATACGCGGACAACGTGCGCGCACCGTGCACGTGCTCGGTGACGATGTAGCAGCGGCCGTTTTCCTCGCCGGCATCGTAGATGGGGAGGATGTGTGGATGCTGCAACATGCCGACCATGTGCGCTTCCGACAGGAACATCTTGCGGGCGATCTTCGCGCGCTCGTCGCTCGGATCCTGGTCCATGTTGTAGACCTTGATCGCGACGTCTCGCCCGTAATACGAATCGTGCGAGAGATAGACGGTGCCGGTTGAGCCGCGGCCTACCTCGTTGATGATTACATATTTACCGATGCGATCCGGAACGCGGTTCTCCAGGATCTTGGCAGCCTGCGCGTCTGGACCGGTTTTTGTAGCCTGCAGCGACATCTTTGACGACGTAAGCAATGCGCCGGCACGAGCGTTCCCGTACCGCCGCTTTCCCGTTTAATTAGGTGGAGGCAGAATACGGCCGCATCGCGGCATGGGCTGTGACCGGCATCGCGGATCACTGGTGGCGTCGCAACGACGCGGCGGCGTCCTACCGCGCGAAGTGATCGAAACCGGCGCCCGAGAACTGCATCACACCGCCGCGCGCAATAACTCTGACTCCATTTCCCGACACGAGACTGCCGATTCTAGTCACGGGCCCTAGTCCACGCGCTATGGCATTGGTCATCGCGCCGAGCCGTGCCAGCGGTACCGTGAACAGCAATTCGTAGTCGTCGCCGCCGGTGAGTGCATATTCGCGCGCTGATTCGCGCCCCACGGCGCCTAGCAACGATTCCGACACCGGCAACGCCGCCGCGTCGACTTCCGCGCCACAACTGCTTGCGGCGCACAGCTTCTCCAGATCGCCGCCGAGTCCGTCCGAGACGTCGATACATGCGCTGGCGAGGCCGCGCAGCGCTACACCGACCTCGCAGCGTGGCGTCGGGAACAGAAACCGATCGCGCAGGATCTGGGCCGACATCGGGTCGGCGACGTGCAAGTGGCCCTGCTCGAGCGCCAGGCCCGCGGCGGCATCGCCGGGCGAGCCCGTGACGAAGACCGCGTCACCCGGCTGGCCACCTTTGCGCTCGAGCGCGACGCCGATCGGTACGATCCCGATGAGCGAAACGGTAATAGATAGGGGACCGCGCGTGGTATCGCCGCCGACCAGCGCAACGCCGTGGCGGCGGCACAGATCACCCGCGGCGCGCGCGAATTGCGCCAGCCACTCCTCGTCCGGCCGCGGCACACTGAGTGCGAGCAAAGCCCAGGCGGGCTCCGCGCCCATCGCGGCGATGTCGGACAGATTCACTGCGAATGCGCGGTAGCCGATGGACGCCGCCGGCGAACCCACCGGGAAATGCACACCTTCAACGAGTGTGTCCGTGACCGCCACCAACTCGCGCGATGCCGGCGGCATCAATACCGCACCGTCGTCGCCTACCCCGATACGCACGTCGGAGCGCTCCGCGCCGAGGCGCGCGAAGTATTTGCCGATCAATTCGAATTCGGACTGGGGCATGGGACAACCCTGCGCCTTTGTCAGGCGCTGCGCGCCACTCTCAACGGCGCCGAAGCGGCGCCGTGCGTAGAAGCTCAGTGTTCATGTGGGCGCAGTTCTTTCGCAGCCGCGTCCAGCACCGCGTTGACGAATTTGTGGCTATCGGTGGCGCCGAAACGCTTGGCGAGGCCGACGGCCTCGTTGATCACCACGCGATATGGCACGTCGGGCGCGGACCTCAATTCATGCGCGCCCACCCACAGCACCGCGCGTTCCACGGGATCGAGCTCAGTGGGCTTGCGATCCATCCAGGCCGCGAGCGCCGTGTCGAGTGCCCCGCTGCCGCCGCAGATGTCGGTGACCAGCTGGTTGAAATAGGCTCGATCGGCCTTGTGCATGTCTTCATCGACCGCGAACTCGTTGACCACGTCCTGCCAGGGCGTGGCGTTCAACTGCCAGCGATACAGCGCCTGCATCGCGAGCTTGCGCGCCACCGCGCGTCGCATCGAGGCTGGACTGATGCCGGCGCCGCGTGCCATCAGCGGCGCGCCTTTTTCGGTTTCGCAGGCTTCGAGCGCGCGGCACGCTTGCGCGGTGCGGCGCGCGAGCGCCACGCCGCGAAGGGCATCAGTAGTTCGATCATCTCGAGCGCCGCATCGAGCGACTCGCCGCCCTTGTTCATGCGGCTGACCGACGCGCGCTCTTCGGCCTGCGCCTGGGTCTCGGTAGTCAGGACACCAAAGATGACGGGCACGCCGGTCGCGAGCCCCGCGTCCATCAATCCGCGCGCGCACTCACCCGCGACGTAATCGAAATGCGGCGTGTCTCCGCGGATCACGCAACCGAGCGCGATCACCGCCTGGTATTCGCCGCTGGCCGCGAACTTGAGCGCCGCGAGCGGCAGCTCGAACGCGCCCGGAACGCGCTGCACGAGCAGCTGGGACTCCCGGCCGCCGTGCGCGCGCCATGCGCGCGTTGCGCCGTCGACCAGCTGATCGACCAGGGGCGCGTTGAAGCGCGCGGCCACGATGGCGACGCGCCACGGCCGGGCGTCGAATCTGCGCTGGTTCGTCTGGGATCCGGTCATGGGCGCGGGAGTATAGCGGTCAGTCGGCGACGTAGCCGGTGATCTCGAGGCCGAACGCCGCGAGGCCCTGCAGTTGTTTCGGCGTCGACAGCACCTGCATGCGCGTCACGCCCAGATCCTTGAGGATCTGCGCGCCGATGCCGTAGGTACGCAGCACCTGCGGCGCCACCTGGGTGGTGGCCGAATGTTCTGGTCGCGTGCCGAGCGCGCTCACCGCGTCGGCCAATTCGCGCGGCGTGGTGTGGTCGCGCAGCACGATGACGATACCCGTGCCCACTTCCGCGATGCGTTTCATGGCATCGCGCAGCGTCCAGGTACGGCCCACGCCGCGCACGCCCACCAGATCGGACAACGTATCGATCGGATGCACGCGCACCAGCGGTGAATGCGTGGTCTCGATCGAACCGCGCACCAGCGCCAGGTGCACCTCGCGATGCACGTGGTCTTCATACGCCAGCAACCTGAAGTCGCCGAACTCGGTGCTCACTTGCTGCTCGGAGATGCGCTCGACCGAACGCTCCTGCCGCAGGCGATGCCGGATGAGATCGGCAATCGTGCCGATCTTGAGGTTGTGCTGCGCGGCGAAAGATTCGAGATCGGGCCGGCGCGCCATGGTGCCGTCGTCGTTCATGATCTCGACGATGACGGCCGACGCATCGAACCCTGCGAGCCGCGCGAGATCGCAGCCCGCCTCGGTATGTCCGGCGCGGGTGAGCACACCGCCTGGCTGCGCCATCACGGGAAAGATATGGCCGGGCTGACGCAGATCTTCGGGCCGCGCGTTCGGTTTCACGGCGGCCAGCACGGTCTGGGCGCGGTCGTGCGCGGAAATGCCGGTCGTGATGCCCTCCGCTGCTTCAATCGACAGCGTGAAGTTGGTGCGATGCTCGCGATGCGTCTCGCTGACCATCAGCGGCAGCCGCAGCTGGCGGCAGCGCTCCGCAGTGAGTGTCAGGCAGATGAGGCCGCGTCCGAAGCGCGCCATGAAGTTGATGTCCTCCGGCCGCACCTTCTGGGCGGCCATGACGAGATCGCCTTCGTTCTCGCGATCCTCATCGTCCATGATGACGACCATGCGCCCGGCGGCGATGTCGGCGAGAATCTCTTCGATGTTGTTCAGTGGCTTCAAGCGTGCTCCGTGTTCAGACGCTCTACGTAGCGCGCCAGCAGATCGATTTCGAGATTCATGCGCGCACCGGGCACGAGCGCGCCGAGCGTCGTCACTTCCAGCGTGTGCGGAATCAGGTTGATGAAAAAATTCACGCCCTGCACTTCGTTCACCGTGAGGCTCACACCGTCGAGCGTCACCGAACCCTTGCGCGCGATGTATCGCGCCAGCGGCTTGGGCGCCGACAATTCCACGCGCAGCGAACGCGCGTCGGCCGCGGTATTCAGCACTGCCGCGACGCCGTCAACGTGTCCGGACACCCAATGCCCGCCGAGACCGTCGCCGGCCCGCAGCGCCGCCTCGAGATTGACGCGCGCGCCCACGGATTTGCTGCCGAGCGTCGTGACGCGCAGGGTTTCGCCCGAGACATCGGCCAGGAAAACATCGGCGCCAAGCTCAGCGACCGTGAGACAGACTCCGTCCACGGAAATGCTCGCGCCCAGCGCCAGCCGTTCGCGCGCAATGGCACCGAAGCTCACTTCGATCCGCCGATCGGATGCGCCGGCGGCGCCATCCCGCGGCGTGCTGCGCCGGATCTCGCCGATCTCCTGGACGATGCCTGTGAACACGGGGCCGGAACTCCTTACTTCTTCTCGTCTTGCAAGCGCAGCGGCCTGAGACGCAACCGCAGATCGGGCCCCACGGCCAGGGTGTCGATCAACTCGAACTGCGGCGCGGCCGTAAGCTTCGTGATGCGCGCGAGCACCGCCAGGGGTTTTGCGTCGCGTCCAAGAAGTTTGGGCGCGAGATACACCAGCCACTCATCCACCAGGCCCGCCGACAGCAGCGCGCCCGACAGTCGCGGTCCCGCCTCCACCAAAACCTCGTTGATCTCGAGCTCCGCCAGGCGCGCAAGCACCCGCGTGAGATCGAGGCGCGAATGCGTGGCACGCATCCGTTCGACCCGGGCGGCGCCTAACTTCTCGCCCTCGGTTGCCGCCGGTCGCGTCTTGGTGGCCGCGGCGAATACCAGCGCCTCGCCCGGCTCCACCAGGATGCGTGCGCCGGGCCGCACACGCCGGCGGCGATCGAGCACCACGCGCAAGGGCTGACGCGGCGCGCCGTCGATACGCACGTCGAGACGCGGGTCGTCGGCCAGCACCGTCGCGGCGCTGGTCAGCGTCGCGCCGGACAGCGCGCGCCAGTGCTGCACGTCGTTCCGCGCGGCCTCGCTCGTGATCCATTTGCTCGCGCCATTCGCGAGTGCCGTGTGGCCATCGAGGCTGGCCGCCGATTTCAACCGTACGAACGGACGTCCGTGGCGCATGCGCATCAGGAACCCCGCATTGAGCGCCTCGGCTTCGGCCGCTAGCAACCCGGACTGCACCGCGACTCCGGCTTCCTTGAGGCGCTTGCCGCCCGCGCCGCTGACGCGCGGATTCGGATCGCCGATCGCATACACCACGCGCCGCACGCCGGCAGCCAGCAAGACATCCACGCACGGCGGCGTGCGGCCGTGATGACTGCAGGGTTCGAGTGTCACGTACGCAGTCGCACCGCGCGCGCGTTCACCCGCCGAACGGATCGCGATCGGCTCGGCGTGTGCTTCGCCGGCGCGTTCGTGCCAGCCTTCACCCACGATCTCCTCGTCGCGCGCCAGCACTGCGCCCACGCGCGGATTCGGTTGCGTGCTGTACAGCCCGCGCGCGGCCAGCTCGAGTGCGCGGCGCATCGCGGCTTCATCGAACGCGTTGAACTTACTCATGCGTTTTTCCCTTCTTCTGCTTCGGCGCTGTTTCACCGGGCAACAACGACAACTGCCCCTCGCTCGGCGTCTTGCCGCGCCGATGCCGCAAACGATCCACTTCATCGCGGAACGCCTCGACGTCCTGGAAGTGCCGGTACACCGAGGCGTAGCGAACGTAGGCCACTTCGTCGAGCTTGTGCAGCTCTTCCATCACGATCTCGCCGATCTGCCGGGAGGTGACTTCGCGCTCGCCCAGGCTGCGCAACTTGCGCGTGATGTGGCCAACGGCCTCCTCCACAGATTCGCGCGACACCGGGCGTTTCTCCAACGCCTTGTGCAGCCCGTTTCGCAATTTGTGCTCGTCGAATGGCACACGGCTCTGGTCGTTCTTCACGACCAGCGGCATCACCAACTCCGCGGACTCGAAAGTGGTGAATCGCTCACCGCAGGCCAGGCACTCGCGGCGCCGGCGGATCTGGGTGCCTTCGGCGGCTAGCCGCGAGTCGTTGACCTTGGTGTCGTCGTGCGCACAGAAAGGACAGTGCATGGCAAGTTCACTTGCCCATGGCTTAGGTCAGGGCCCCCAACTCTTCAATGAAAGGCTTCAAGGGCCATACACCGGATAACGCCGGCACAGCTCGGAAGCCGCCGAGCGCGCCTTTTCGATGGCCGCGTCGCTGCCATTGGTATCGAGCACGTCGGCGACAAGATCGGCGATCTGCTCGAACTCGCGTTCCTTGAAGCCGCGCGTCGTGCCGGCCGGGGTGCCGATGCGGATGCCGCTCGTGACCATGGGCGGGCGCGGGTCATTGGGCACCGCGTTCTTGTTGACCGTGATGTGCGCCTTGCCAAGCGCGGCGTCGGCATCCTTGCCCGTGATCTCCTTGTTGGACAGATCGAGCAGGAACAGATGGTTGTCGGTGCCGCCGCTGACGATGCGGTAGTTGCGTGATTGCAGCTTTGCGGCCATGGCACGCGCATTCACGACCACCTGCTTCTGGTATTCCTTGAACTCGGGCTGCAGCGCTTCGAGGAACGCCACGGCCTTCGCGGCGATGACGTGCATCAGTGGGCCACCCTGCGTGCCGGGGAACACCAGCGAGTTCAATTTTTTGGTGATGGCATCGTTGGCGCGCGCCACGATCAAGCCGCCGCGCGGACCACGCAGCGTCTTGTGGGTGGTCGTGGTGACGACGTCCGCGTACGGAACCGGATTCGGATACTGGCCGGCGGCGACGAGACCCGCGACGTGCGCCATGTCCACCATCAGATAGGCGCCGACGGAATCTGCGATCTCGCGGAAGCGCTTGAAATCGAGCACGCGCGAATAGGCGGAGAAACCGGCGATGACCATCTTGGGTTTTTCGACGAGCGCCTGCGCGGCGAGTGCGTCGTAGTCGATTTCGCCGTTGTCGGGGCGGATGCCGTACTGCACGGCGCGGAACAGCTTGCCGGAGAAATTGACCTTGGCGCCGTGCGTGAGATGGCCGCCATGATCGAGGCTCATGCCGAGGATCGTGTCGCCAGGAGCTATGAGCGCCAGGTACGCCGCGGCATTCGCCTGCGAACCCGAGTGCGGCTGCACGTTGGCGTAGTCGGCGCCGAAGAGTTTCTTGGCGCGCTCGATGGCGAGCGTCTCGGCCACGTCGACGAACTCGCAACCGCCGTAGTAACGCTTGCCCGGATAGCCTTCTGCGTACTTGTTGGTGAGCACCGACCCTTGAGCTTCGAGCACGCGCGGCGAGGCGTAATTTTCCGAGGCGATCAGCTCGATGTGATCTTCCTGGCGCTGCCGTTCGTTGTTGAGTGCGGTCTCGAGCTCGGGGTCAAAGCCACCGATGGTCATCGCGGTACGGAACATTGCTTGGGCCTCGCGGGTCGGGCTTCCGGGGGCCGCGAATTCTACCGGAGAGTGGTGCCGGGGAGGGGTTTCCGGGGTTCGCGTCGGTTCGCCTACCAATCCCGGAATGCGCTATCACCAACCCCGGAAACCCCTCCCCGGCACCACTTATCCGCCACCCTCCAGCAACCCCTCGACAACCCCCGTCCAGGCCTTGGCGAGATTGATCCGGTTGTAGCCGCCGCCACCGGTCCCCAGGACCCGGCCATGCCCGAGCTCCTCGGCGAGGGTGGTGAGATCGCGAGCAGCACGCTGGTGGGAATCGGCGGTGAAACGCATATGGGTGATCGGGTCGCCGCCCACGCTGTCCGCGCCGGCCTGAAGCAGGATGAACTCGGGCTCGAACTTGCGCACGTGGGCCAGCATCCGCGGCCATTCCGCGTCGAACACAGCATCGTCCGCGCCGGGTGGCACCGGGATGTTCAGCTTGGCGCCGGCCGCCGCACCGCGCCCGACTTCGTCCTCGCGCCCGGTGCCGGGATAGAGGTACTGCCCGTCCTCATGGATGTCCGCGAAGATCAGGTCGGGATCGTTTTCGAAGCCGTAGTACATGCCGTCCCCGTGATGGGCATCGATGTCCACGTACGCGATGCGCTTCAGACCATGATTCCGGCGCAGCATTTCCACCGCAACTCCGCAATCGTTGAAGACACAGAATCCCGCGGCGCCACCGCGCGCCGCGTGGTGCAAACCCGCAATGGGAATGAAGGCGCGCCGCGCCTTGCCGGCCATGATCTCCTCGGACGCGAGCAAGGTCGCTCCGACCACGTCGGCGGCGGCTTCATACACACCGCGAAACGCCGGCGTATCCCCGGCATCGAGTGAACCCTCGCCGGTGCGCGAACGCTCGGCGACGAGATCCAGGTACTGCGGCGTGTGAAAAGATTGCAATTCTTCGCGCGTGGCGGCGCGCGTTTCCATGAGGCGCACGCGCCTGTCGAGTCCGCGCGCGGCGAATTCCGCGTAGAACGCCGCATGGCGATCCGGGCCGAAAGGATGGCCGTCGGGGAAGCCGTAGCGCGCGAGGCGCTCGCCGGCGATTACCAACACGGAATGGGCCACCACCGGATTGCCCAGCACGGATGACGCTGCTGTAGACAGAGGTTCCTCTCCCCCAAACGAAACCTGAAGCGCCGAAGCGCAGCAAACCTAGCACAGCGCCACGCCGCCGGAGGTAGAATTCGCGCCCGTTCCCGCCCCGAAAACCACTGAAATAAATGGCCCAATACATCTACACGATGAACCGGGTTGGCAAGGTTGTGCCACCCAAGCGCGTCATCCTGCGCGACATCAGTCTTTCTTTTTTCCCCGGCGCCAAGATCGGCGTGCTCGGCCTGAACGGCTCGGGCAAATCGACGCTGCTCAAGATCATGGGCGGCATCGACACCAATTACGAAGGCGAGGCGCGCGCGCAGTCGGGCATCAAGGTCGGCTATCTGCCGCAGGAGCCCGAGCTCGACCCTAACAAGGACGTGCGCAGTGTCGTCATGGAAGGCCTGGGCGGAGCCTTCGCGCAGGTCGCGCGCTTCAACGAGATCAGCGACCGGTTCGCCGAGCCGATGGACGACGAGGAGATGAACAAGCTCCTCGAAGAACAAGCCAAACTGCAGGACGCGATCGATTCGGTTGGCGGCTGGGAACTCGAACGCAAGCTCGAGATCGCCGCCGATGCGCTGCGGCTGCCGCCCTGGGACGCCATCATCAACAAGCTCTCGGGTGGCGAGAAGCGCCGCGTGGCGCTGTGCCGCCTGCTGCTGTCGGCACCGGACATGCTGTTGCTGGACGAGCCCACCAACCACCTCGACGCCGAGTCGATTGCCTGGCTCGAGAAATATCTCGAGGCCTATCCATCGACCGTCATCGCCGTCACGCACGATCGCTACTTCCTCGACAACGTCGCTGAATGGATCCTCGAACTCGATCGCGGCCACGGCATTCCTTACGAGGGCAACTACTCCACCTGGCTCGAGCAGAAAGGCGCGCGGCTCGCGGCGGAAGAGCGGACCAACGAAGGCCTGCGCAAGCAGCTGGCGACGGAACTCGAATGGGTGCGCACGAGCCCGAAAGGCCGCCGCGCCAAGAACAAGGCGCGCGTCGCTCGTTACGAGGAGCTCTCCTCGCGCGAATTCCAGGAGCGCAACGAAACCAACGAAATCTACATACCGCCAGGCGATCGCCTGGGCGAGCTCGTGATCGAAGCGAGCAACCTGCGCAAGTCGTACGGTGATCGCCTGCTCATCGACAACCTGAACTTCAGACTTCCGGCGGGCGGCATCGTCGGCATCATCGGACCGAACGGCGCGGGCAAGACCACGCTGTTCCGCATGATGTCGGGCCTCGAGAAGCCCGACTCCGGCGAACTGCGCATGGGACCGTCGGTGAAGCTGGCTTATGTCGATCAATCACGCCAGACGCTCAACGACAAGAAGACCGTCTGGGAAGAAATCTCCGGCGGGCTCGACATGATCAAGGTCGGCAACTACGAAACACCGTCGCGAGGTTATGTCGGACGGTTCAACTTCAAGGGCGCGGGTCAGCAGCAGATCATCGGCGAGCTGTCGGGCGGTGAACGCAACCGCGTCCATCTCGCCAAGGTGCTGAAATCCGGCGGCAACGTGCTGATGCTCGACGAGCCCACCAACGACCTCGACGTCGAGACTTTGCGCGCGCTGGAGGAGGCCCTGCTGGCCTATCCAGGCTGCGCAGTTGTCATATCGCACGACCGCTGGTTCCTGGATCGCATCGCGACCCACATCCTCGCGTTCGAAGGCAACTCCGAGGTGGTATGGTTCGAGGGTAACTTCCAGGATTACATGGAAGATCTTAAGCGGCGCAAGGGCGAAGAAGCCACTCAACCTCACAGGATCAAGTACAAGCCGCTCACTAGATAGAGGTGTGCGTGACATGAACGTGTTCATCGACTCGACCGGCGCAATGTACTTCGGCGACGAGCGAGAGACCGCGCGCAATTGTCCGCACTGCCACGCGTTCTCGCGCATGAGCCCGACGGCGCTGCCGACCTTCGACGATCTGCTGCTGCAGAAGCCGCGTTCGATCGGCCTGGTGCTGCGCTGCCACGCCTGCAACGCGCCGGTGTTCCTGCGCTACGCGACGCGCGCGTTCGCCAGCAACCGTGTCGAGCTCTCGCCGCAGGCATTCGACGTCGAACGCCCGGTCGAGAAGTTCGCATTCAATTACGTGCCCGAGGACGTGGAGACATTCTTCCGCGAGGCGCTGATCTGCTACTCGCACAACCAGTTCCAGGCATTCGCGTCCATGTGCCGGCGCACCGCGGCGGTGAGCTTCGCGGACCTCGGCAATTCCACCAAGCTGCGGCTGTTCGACTCCTTGTCGGATGTGCGCGAGATGGCGGACATTGAGGAAGAAACCTTCGCCGTCGTCATGCGCATCATCTTCGCCGGCAGCGCCGATCCGGTGGTCGACCTGCCCTTCATCAACACCTACCAGGCCGCGGTATTGCTGGAAGTGATGAAGGATTTCCTCTACCAGGCGTACGTGCGCAAGGGGCGCCTGCAGCACGCGATGAAGGTGCGCCGGTTCTTCGTCCAGGAACACGCGGCACGCAGCGTGAGCCGCGACGACTAGCTGTCAGCCGACCCAGCGCCGCGCGTTGCCGAACATCCGGTACCAGCCGCTGTATTCACCCGCACCATCCGGCCGCCAGGAATTCTGCGCGTAGCGGAACGAGCGCTCGGGATGCGGCATGGTCAGCGTCACGCGCCCATCTTCATTGGTGATGGCCGCGATGCCGAATGGCGAACCGTTGGGGTTCGCCGGGTAGTTGGTAGCGACCTTGCGATCGCCCTCGATGTAACGCGCGGCCACGAGCCCGCCGGCATCGAACGCACGCGCCGCGGCGGCGTCGGCGAATTCCGCCCGGCCTTCCCCGTGCGCGACGGCAATAGGCAGCATCGAGCCGTCCATGCCGAGGAAGAACACCGACGGCGATGGCGCCAAGCCGACCAGGGAGAAACGTCCTTCGAACTGCTCGCCGCGGTTGCGCACGAAGCGCGGCCAGCTCGCGGCGCCCGGCACGATCTCCTTGAGCGCGGCAAACATCTGGCAGCCGTTGCAGACGCCGAGCGAGAACGTATCGAGCCGCTCGAAGAAACGCTGGAATTCTTCGCGCGCACCGGCGTGATAAAGAATGGATTTGGCCCAACCCTCGCCTGCGCCGAGCACGTCGCCATACGAGAACCCGCCGCAGGCGATGAGTCCCTTGAAGTCACCGAGTTTCACGCGGCCCGCGAGCACGTCGCTCATGTGCACGTCGTGGGCTTCAAAGCCGACGCGATCGAACACCGCGCCCATTTCGACCTGGCTGTTGACTCCCTGTTCGCGCAGCACCGCGACCTTCGGCCGCGCCTTGTTGATGAAGGGAGCAGCGACGTCTTCATTGGGATCAAACGTGAGCGCCACGTTCAGTCCCGGGCTGCCCGTGTCGCAGGCGGCGGCGAATTCCTCGCGCGCACAGCCGGGTTCATCCCGAATCTCGCGCATGCGGAAAGAAGTTTCCGACCAGGCGCGGCGCAGGTCTTCCCAGGATTCATCGATGCAGCCCGTGGCGGCTTCGATGCGCACGCGCATCGCGCGCGTCGGCCCACCGAGCGCATGCGTGAGGTCTCCCAAGCCGTGCCGCACGAACACCGATTGCACGGCGGCGGCATGCTCGACCTTGACCTGCACCACGATGCCCAGCTCCTCGCTGAACAACGCGCCCGCGGCGCCGTTCGCGCCGGCGGGTAGTTTGACGTCGAGACCGCAATGGCCGGCGAATGCCATTTCCACTAGCGTCGCGAACACGCCGCCGTCGGAACGATCGTGATAGGCCAGCACCAGGTTTTGCGCACGCAGCTCCGCAAGCACGCCCGTGAGCTTCGTCAAGAGCGCAGGCTCGGCAAGATCCGGCGGCGTCGCACCGAGCGCGCCGAATACCTGCGCCAGCGACGAGGCACCGAGGCGGTTCGCGCCCTTGCCGAGATCGACCAGCAACAACACCGTGGCGCCCATGTCGGTGCGTAGCTGCGACGTCCAGGTCTTGCGCACGTCTGCGACCGGTGCAAACGCGGAGATGATCAACGACACCGGCGCGACGACGGATTTGCGCCCGGCGCCCTCGCCCCATACTGTTTTCATCGACAGGGAATCCTTGCCCACCGGGATCGCGATCCCGAGCGCCGGGCAGAGCTCTTCGCCCACGGCGTGCACGGTGGCGTACAACGCCGCGTCCTCGCCGGGTTCACCGCAGGCCGCCATCCAGTTGGCGGAGAGTTTCACGTCAGACAACGAACCAATGTCGGCTGCCAGGATATTGGTGAGCGCCTCGCCCACGGCCAGCCGCCCGGATGCGGGCGCATCGAGCACCGCGACGGGCGTGCGTTCACCCATCGCCATTGCTTCGCCGGTATGGCCGAAGTAGTCGGAAATCGTGACGGCGACGTCGGCCACCGGAACCTGCCAGGGCCCGACCATCTGGTCGCGGCTGATCATGCCGCCGACGGTGCGGTCGCCGATTGAAATCAGGAAGGTCTTGTCCGCGATCGCCGGGAAGCGCAGCAGGCGATACGCAGCGTCCCGCAGGTCGAAGTCGGCCGGGTTGATCGGTAACTCGGGCGGCCGCACCCGGCGCACGTCGCGCAGCATCTTCGGCACCTTGCCTAACAACACCTCGAGCGGCAGATCGACTGGTTTGTTGCCGTGTTTCTTGTCTTCGAGCACCAGCACGCCGGTGTCGTCGATCTCGCCCAGCACCGCGAACGGACAACGTTCGCGCCGCGCGATCGCGGCGAAATCCTCGAGCTTGCCGGCATCGACGATCACGACGTAGCGCTCCTGCGACTCGTTGCACCACAGCTCCATGGGCGACATGCCGGGCTCGTCGTTCGGGATCGCGGCCAGATCGATCACCGCGCCGCGGCCGGCGGTGTGCGCAACCGCTTCGGGCACGGCGTTCGACAAGCCACCCGCGCCCACGTCGTGGATCAGCAGGATCGGATTCAGATTCCAGCGTGAACTGCACCGATCGATGACTTCCTGCGCGCGCCGTTGGATTTCCGGATTGCCACGCTGCACCGAGGCGAAATCCAGGTCCGCGCTCGATGCGCCGCTCTCCACCGAAGAGGCCGCGCCACCGCCGAGCCCGATCAGCATCGCAGGACCCCCCAGCACGACGATCTTCGCGCCGACCGGGATCTCGCACTTGTCGACGTGTTTGCGCCGCACGTTGCCGAGGCCGCCCGCGATCATGATGGGCTTGTGATAGCCGCGCACGCGCAGCGCCGGATCGCCGTACGCCGCCTGCTCGAAGCTCCTGAAGTAGCCGCAGATATTGGGTCGGCCGAATTCATTGTTGAACGCGGCGCCACCGATCGGGCCTTCGATCATGATGTCCAGCGCCGAGACGATGCGGTCGGGTTTGCCCAGCCCGGTCGAAAGCGGAGCTTTCTCCCACGGCTGCTCGAAACCCGGAATGCGCAGGTGCGAAACGGAGAAGCCGGTGAGGCCCGCTTTGGGCTTCGCGCCTCGACCCGTCGCGCCTTCGTCGCGGATCTCGCCGCCCGAACCGGTCGCTGCGCCCGGGAACGGCGAAATCGCGGTCGGATGATTGTGAGTCTCCACCTTCATCAGGATGTCGATGGGTTCATCGACCGCGCCGTAGATGTCGTTCGCGGGGTTCGGGAAGTACCGTTTGCCGAGCGGGCCTTCGATCACCGAGGCGTTGTCGCGGTATGCCGAGAGCACACCCTGCGGATTCTTCGCGTGCGTGTTGCGGATCATGGCGAACAGCGACTTCGGCTGGCGCTCACCGTCGATGATCCAGTCGGCGTTGAAGATCTTGTGGCGGCAGTGCTCGGAATTTGCCTGCGCGAACATCATGAGTTCGACATCGGTCGGGTCGCGCTTCAATGCCGCGAAATTCTCGACCAGGTAATCGATCTCGTCGTCCGACAGCGCAAGACCGAGCTCGCGATTGGCGACGACGAGTGCATCGCGCCCGCTCGCCAGCGACACGGTCCGCAGCGAGCGCGCCTTTTCCTTTACGAAGAGGCGCGCGGCTTCGGCACGTTCGAACAGCGCCGTCTCCGTCATGCGATCGAACAACGGCGTCGCCAGCTTCTGCAATTGCCCGCGCGACCAGTCGCCCGCTTTCTTCAGATCAAGGGTCCACACGATGCCACGTTCGATGCGACGCACCGCCTCGAGCCCGCACACCTGCGCGATGTCGGTGGCCTTGCTCGACCAGGGAGAGATAGTGCCGAAGCGCGGCACGACGACGATCTCGCTGCCGGTCGCAGTCGCTGCCTCGTCTTCGCGCGGTCCGTACGTCAGCAAGCGCCCGAGCAATGCGCGCTCGCGCGCGTCGAGGTCTTTCTCGACGTCTGCAAAATGTATGAAGCGGGCGCTGATCGCTCCGATTCCTGGAGCGAGGGCCGCAAGCGCTAGGCGCAGCTTGGCGATTCGGAAGTCGGAGACTGCGGGGGCGCCGAGAAGCTCAATCATGGAGGCGGCGCATTGTACAGAAGCGTGCGCCCGCCGTGCTCAGGCTCTCCTACTTCTTCGCACCCGGGTCGCCGGCCGGCGAGTACAGGGACATCGGAAACGCAGAGACATTGGAGCCTTCGAACGCACTGATCTTGGCTTGCCCCTGCTTCTTCACTTCATCGATTCGCAGGATGGAGTGCATGGGCAGCATGGTGCATTTGACGCCGCTGAACTCGGATTTGATCCGTTCCTCGCCCGGGTCCAGGACCACGGTCGAGCGCTCCCCGAAGACCAGTTCCTCGACCTCGATGAAGCCGAACAAGCGACCCTGGCCCACTTTGCGGGCATATACCTCGTAAACCTTGCCTTGGTTCACGAACATAATCTTGAAAATGTGACTGGATGCCATCGAGAGTACTAGGGGGGCGTTAACCTTTGCCTTCATACACGCATGGGCTGCGGGAAGCTAGGGCCCAGAGGGTACCCATACATGGCGCTCCGGCTGCGCGTCATCAGCGATCATCGCCACCGATTGGGCGACAAGAGCACGTTTGTCTTCGGAGTCTCGGGAGGAAGCATTGGACGCTCCGCCGAGAACGACTGGGTGTTGCCTGACGATATGCGCTACGTGTCCGCCCGGCATGCGCGCATCGTTTTCCACAAGGGTCGATTCCTGCTGCAGGACACCAGCACCAACGGCACCTTCGTCAACGACGTCGACAAGCCGCTCGGCAGCCAGAACCCGCATGAACTGAAGTCCGGCGACATCCTGCGCTTCGGCGAATACCACGTGCAGGTGCAGATCGATTCCGCCACCGATTTTTCACTCGACGACAGCGCGTTGTACGCCACGCAGTCGCCGGGCTCGACGAGCAGCCGCCGTCGCGCGCCTTCGGGCGATCTCGGCGCTTCCTTGCGTCTCGAGAACCTGCTCGAAGTCAGCAGCGACGTGTCGAGCGACGAGCTCAAACCCGTCAACGCATTCGGCCAGGCTGTGTCGGCACGCACGCGCGCCTTGCACCAGACGCAGGACCTCCACAAGGATCCGACCACCGCGCCCGAGCTCGACGTCGATTCCGAAGCGGTGGCCCGGCGCATCGCACGGCTCGCCAAGGCGGCGACCAAGCAACAGAACGCCCTGCAGCACTCGTCGCCTCCCACCGTTCCCGTAGCACCGGCGCCTTCCCCGCCGACGCACGACAACACCCCGGGGTTGCAGGCGTTTTGCCGCGGCGCCGGCATCGGCGCCGAGACGCTGCCCGTCGACGCGCACGCGCGCATGCTTCACCTGGCCGGACAGTTGCTGCGCGAATCCCTGCTGGGCCTCAAGGAAAGCAACCGCGCCCAGCGGGATCAGCGCAACCAGTTGCGCGTGACGTACCAGAAGGAACCGGCCGATCTGCTGCCGTCGCTCGATCGGCACAGCGTGGACGAGCTCATCCAGGAACTGCTCAAGGCGCACGACAGCCGGCGCTTCGACGCGGTGCACTGGTTGCGCGAATCCTTCGCGACGTCGCGCCGTCACGATGACGCGATGATCCAGGCAATGCACGCGGCGTTTGTCGATTTTCTCGGGCGTCTCGATCCGCGCGATCTCGCCACGCGGTTCGAACGCAGCGCGCGCCGCAAGACCATGGGTAACTGGGAGCTGTACGGGGATTTCTATCGCAGCCTGTGCGAGATGCAGCCCGGCGCCCTGCCCCACATCTTCATCGAGACGTTTGCGCAGAACTACGAAACGGCAGCGCGCGAAGCCGACGACGGCTCGACCAAATCCTCCAGCGACGCCGCCTAACTAGTCGCAGCCGCCGCGCGCTCGCGACGGCCGCGACTTCGGGCTACGGCCGCGCGCCCAGGCCGTCGGCGTCATCCTCGTCGCCTTCGGCTTCTTCGTCCTCGATCTCCATGACCGGATCGGGTTGGCGCGGTTTGCCACCCTCCGGCGGCTGCCGTCCGGCTGCCTGATTTTCTCCGCTTTCGACGGATTCGCCGTCGTCCGGCGGTTGCCCACCCGGATTCTTGCGTCCCTTGTTCTGCTGCTGACTCTGTCCGCGGTTCGGCATGGCCCATCTCCTCGTGAATGAATGGATTGGCTCGCGGGAGCACGCTACCAACGAAGCCGGGGCGCCTTAAGTTGGCGCTCCCTCCGATCCGCATAGTCGAACGCTGACGCGCGGTGGGAGTACGCCGCTACGCGCCACACTTGTTTCTTTTCGGACCCGTGTCGAAACTGCCTGCGGCCGTTCGTTTAGGCGATGAAAACCGGCCTTTCGCCGGCGCATCGAGGAACCACCATGAAGCAGTACTTACTGAGCGTCTGTTACCCCGCCGGCGGCTCGCAGCCGGCCCCGGATGCCCTGCAAAAGATCATGCGCGACGTGCATGCCGTGCAGAAGGAAATGCAGGCGGCCGGCGCGTGGGTGTTCAGCGGCGGGTTGCATCCCGCCAACACTGCCACCGTGTTGCGTCACCAGGGCGGCGAGGTGGTCACGACCGATGGCCCGTTCATCGAGAGCAAGGAGCAGATCGGCGGCATCACGATTCTGAAAGCCGCGGATCTCGACGCTGCGCTGTCGTGGGCCCGCAAGATGGGACGCGCGACCACGACTCCGATCGAAGTGCGGCCGTTTCTCGAGAACCATTGAGCGCGAATATCGAGCGGATCTTCCGCGCGGAGTACGGCCGGGCCGTCGCCGTCCTCACGCGCTTTCTCGGCGACATCTCGCTCGCCGAGGAGGCGGTGCAGGACGCGTTTACGGCCGCCGTGCAGCGGTGGCCCGGGAGCGGCGTGCCGCCCGCGCCAGCCGGCTGGATCATAACCACCGCGCGCAATCGCGCCATCGACCGGCTGCGGCGCGAGGCGACGCGCGACGAACGACAGGCCGCCGCGCTTACGCTCTTGGAACAGGATCCCGGGGAGCACGACGTGAACGACGATCAACTGCGGTTGATATTCACGTGTTGCCATCCGGCGATCGCGCCGGAAGCGCAGCTCGCGCTCACGCTGAGATTGTTAGGCGGTCTCACCACGGCGGAGATCGCGCGCGCCTTTCTGGTGCCCGAGCCCACGATGGCGCAGCGCCTGACCCGTGCGAAGGCAAAAATACGCGCCGCGGGCATTCCGTACCGGGTGCCCGCAGCCGCCGAGCTCCCGGCGCGCCTGCGCGCCGTGCTCGGCGTGGTCTATCTCATTTTCAACGAAGGTTACAGCGCGACCTCCGGGGACAAATTGCTGCGCGCGGAACTGTGCGACGAGGCCATTCGCCTGGGAAGGCTGCTGGTCGAACTCGTGCCGCAGGAACCCGAATCGCTCGGCCTGCTGGCGCTGATGTTGTTGATCGATGCGCGGCGCGCGGCGCGTGTCGATGCGGGCGGCGCTTTCGTGAGGCTCGCGCTGCAGGACCGTGACGCATGGAACCGCGCACGGATCGAAGAAGGCCAGGCGCTGCTGCGAGCGTGCCTGGCGCGCGATCGGCCGGGCCCCTATCAACTCCAGGCGGCAATCAACGCCGTGCATGTCGATGCGCGCAATGCGGGTGAAACGGATTGGGCGCAGATCCTCACGCTGTACGATCAACTGATGGTCATTGCGCCAAGTTCAGTGGTGGCGCTGAATCGCGCGGTCGTGGTCGCAGAGCTGCACGGTGCGGATGCGGCGCTGTGCATCGTCGATGGACTGGACCTGGCCAACTATCACCCCTATCACGCAGTGCGCGCGGATCTGTTGCGGCGGGCCGGGAGAGATGCGGATGCGGCCGCTGCGTATCAGGCTGCGATTGCGAAGTGCGAGAATTTGCGCGAGCGGGAGTTTCTGGAGCAGCAGTACCGCTCGCTCGCGCGCAACTAGTCGGACTAGGCGTGACCGATCCAGCGCAGCAGCAGGTGGATGATCCCGAACGGCAGACCCAGGAACAGCGCGCTCAAGCCGATCGACAGCCACACCAGCAGACCCAGCGCCAGCGTCATCAGTCCCGCGACGATGACCGCGAGCGGCGCAATGAGCGCAATCTTGCCGATCGGCAACGAAATCGGCGCGGGCGCGCTGCTGGCGCCGAGCGTCACCAACGCGCGCAGGCGTCTCTCCAGCGCCGGGAATGCGGGCACCACCGATCCACCGAACAGCCCTCCGCTGCGGACTGACGGTCGCACCACGCACAGATGCGCTCCCCACGCACCGAGTGGCGTGTGGCCGCCACCGCCCAGATGCTGGAGCGCATCGGATAGCGCGTTCGGCTCGCGGGTCAACCGGACCGCGGTCGCATCGGCAAGGTACTTGCGGCGCCGCCATGCCAGCGACACCAGCGGCTCGAGCACGAAACTTCCGATGATGCCGCCGAAGAATCCGGTGGCGAAGATCGGCCCGGCGAAGGGCATCCACACAAACGTACGCCAGTCGGTGCGCTGCCCGGCCTGCGCAGGCTGGTCCGAGGGTTCCTCGCGAAACGGATCGGCAACTTCTTCGATGAATGCACGCGCGGCTGCGGGAGCGGGACGAAACGCGGCGGCGAAAAACCTGCGCAGGAGCCGCAGCAGGCTCGCGCCCTGTGTGAATGCGGTTCCAAGCCGCGCGATGACGCCGAACAACCCGATCGTCGTCGCGACCCGCGCGCCGATTGCCATGTCCCCGTTGGCGATCGATCCCACCAGGTGCGCGGCCACGGCCTGCAGCTGCGCGCGATCGAGCGATTCGAGCACGCGCCGCGCGACCACGATCACCGCCTCGCCATCACGGGCACCGAACACGGCCGCGTTCTCGGAATCCCATTCGGCGATGAGCAGCCGCGGCTCGGGAATGCTGGCGGCGACTGCCATTTCCGCGACGACGTTTCGAAAGCGCTGTTCGTCGAGCCGCTGTTCGTTCGGGGGCGACACGGCGAAAGTTGCTCCTTCCAGGAGCCCGGAGAGCGTGACGGCCCGGCGCATGACGAACAGCGTCGCCGCCATGAACGCGAGCCCGGGAAGTGCCACCCAGAATCCAAGCACCATCCATTCCGGAATCGAAGTCTTCTCCGGCGCGTCGACGATCGGACCCACGTGTCTGCCCAGGACTTCGACGAGATTGATGGTCGGAACGATGAGGTTGGCGAGATCGCACAGCAACGAGAGCGCGGCATAGAAAAGCGGCGACAGCAGCAGCGCCACAACGAGTGCCACGAGCGCACTCGCGACGAAGCTCACGGCATGCACTCGCCAGGCCGCGCGTCGATGGCGTGCGATGGCGTCGAAGAAGCTTTCGCGTTCCGCGAGAGTCCATTTCAGCAGGCCTGGGGCAGGCGCGATCGTTTCAGCCGGCACATCGCTCATCGTCAGCGTTCCTCGTGAGGGACTCAGATTCCCAGCTCGTACTTACAGAGGTACGAATTCCCTACGGCTCACTGGACGAGGACAGCGCAAAAATAATTGGAACAAATGGCGGAGAGGGTGAGATTGCTCGCGACCGCAGCCGGTCGCTCGTCCCTCCCTCCGGTCGGGACCACACTCGCGAAGCGCTCGTGTGTCCGGCTTCGCAACGCGAAGCCGTCGAACTCGTCTCGTTTTACGCACGTGAGTTCGAATCTCACGACGGGTCAGCGCACGAACAAATGGCGGAGAGGGTGAGATTCGAACTCACGTGCCGGAATTACCCGACCATCCGATTTCGAGTCGGCGCCGTTATGACCGCTTCGGTACCTCTCCGCCGCCAAAAAAGTGGAAGACAGCCTGTTTTTGAGATTAGGCCCGTCCCACGCGGGGCGCGTATTCTAGCCGAACGATGCACAGAGCCAAGGGGCGGAAAAAATTGACGAATCGGCGTGGGTTCGTGGGGCTGGCCATCGCCGCCCTCGGTGCCACCATGCCCGTCTCCGCAGCCGGTCCGGCCGGTGCGGCTGCATCGAAGCCGGACCCGGCAAAGCCACCCGTTCAGCGGGCGCGCCTGCCCCGCCGCCTGGCCAGCGATTTCCGCGGCCACATCGAATCCCGCCTGCCTCACCTGCGAGAGCCCTTCGAGAACGCCGCCAAGGACACGGGCATTGGCTGGCGGCTGCTGGCGGCGCTGGGTTACCAGGAATCGCGCTGGCGACCAGGGGCCGTGTCACCGCGTGGCGCCCAGGGCGTGATGATGCTCATGCCACAGACCGCCAGGAAGATGGGCGTGAGCAATGTGTTCTCTGCCGACGAGAACATCCTCGGTGGGGCGCGGTATCTCCTTTATATGAAGGAGCGCGTCCCGCAGCGTATTCGTGATCCCGACCGCACCTGGCTCGCCATGGCGGCTTACAACATCGGTATCGGCCACCTCGAAGACGCGCGCGTCGTCACGCAGATGCGCAAGAAGAATCCGGATCGCTGGGCCGACGTACGTGCCAACCTGCCGCGGCTGTCCGATCCGCGCTGGCACAGCCGCGTGAAACACGGCTACGCCAACGGTGCGGAAACGGCGCAGTTCGTCGAGCGTGTCTCGCAGTTCGCGGCGATTCTCGAGTCGGTACCGGAACGGGAGCTCGCCCGCAACTAGTTAGCGGGTCGTGCTGCTATTTCAGCGGCCGGATCTTGATGCTGCGGTACGCCACGGCATCACCGTGATCCTGCAGCAGGATGCGCCCTTCCGCGGCCTCGCCGAATCCCGGCGTCATCTTGAATTTGCCGGCCGCGACGTGGGCGCGGTAATCGTCCGAGCCGCGCTTGAACTCGAGCACCTTGACGCCGTTCAGCCAGTGCTCGACCGTGCCATCGGCGCGCGCCACGATGCGCGCGTGCTGCCACACGTCCACCTTGGGCGCGACACCGACGTTCGTCATGAGCTTCGCGCGCGGATAGATGTCGTACAGCGAGGCAATCGTGCGATTGCCGTCGATGCCGAGCTTGGCGTCCGGGTGACGCTCGTCGTCGAGTACCTGGTACTCGAGACCATTGGGGGCGCCGCTGGCCGGATCGCGTGGCGACGTGAGTAGATAGAAGATGCCGCTGTTGGCGCCGGCGGAGACCTTGAAATCCATCTGCAGCTCGAACGCGCCGAATTCCTCTTCGGTCATGATGTCGCCGCCACCCCCTTTGGGTTGTACGGCGAGTTCGCCATTGGCCATGGTCCAGCCCTTGGCCGGAAATCCCGCCGCACTGGCGCCGCGCCAGCCGGCCGCGGTCTTGCCATCCCACAACAGCCGCCAGCCCTGCGACTTCTCGTCGGGATCCAGATTGTTAGGCAGGTTGTTGCGGATGAAGATGCCCATCGGCGGCAATGGCTTGAGCCGCGCGGTCTGCACCCGCAGGTTCTTCCACGTCGTGGTGCGCCCGGCTTCGTCGGCATTGTTGATGGAATGGACCTGCAGGCCGAAGAAACCCCTGGGTTTCACGTCATCGATCACGTCCGCTGCCGGCGCGCCGTTGATCCACACGCGCAGTCGCGGGCCGATTGCTTCGAGACGGTAGTGGTTCCACTCGCCGAACTTGTAGAGCAACTTTCCCGGCGGATTCATTTCGCCGGTGTAGAACCAGCCGCGCTGTGCTTCTTCGTAGATGCCGCCGCTCCAGGCGCGATCGGAGGGGTCGATGTCAGTCTGGTATCCGTGCACGCGGCCGTTCTCGAAATCCGGCGTGCTCAGGGAGCGGAACTGCACGCCCGAATTCGTCGGCCCCACGTCCTGGCGCACGTCGAACTCGAGGATGAAGTCGGTGTAGTCCTTGTTGGTGACGAGAAAGCTGTTGGGCACTCCCGGCCGCGACGACCCGACGATGGCACCGTCGACGACCTTGTAGTCCGCGCCGCCGCCCAGAACCCGCCAGCCCTTGAGCGTCTTGCCGTCGAAGAGCGGCGTGCCCACCGGCTTGTCGGCGGCCGACACCATTCCCGAGGCAAGCAATGCCAGGATCAAAAACCGCATTTGATACCCCCACGAATCAGCGTTAGCCGGCGATGTTGGCCTCGACCTGAATCGCGAGCTTCACGTCCATTTTGAAGCCGAATTGTTTGCCGAAACTCATGCCGAATTGTTCGCGGTCGATGGTAGCCGTTACGTCGGCGCCGCAAAACTCTTTCTTCGTCATCGGGTGTGTCATGCACTTGAAAGTGCGAATCGTCAACGTGACCGGCTTCGTGACGCCGTGCATCGTCAGCTCGCCCTGCACTTCGGTGGGCGCGCCATCCTTGAACTTCGCGAGCTTGCCCTTGTAGGTGGCGGTGGGAAATTTGGCGACGTCGAAGAATTCGGGGCTCTTCAAGTGCTCGTTGAGCTTGTCTTTGCCCGTGTCGATCGACGCCGCGTCGATGCTGATGTCGACCGTGCCACTCTTGGCCTCTTTGTCGACCACGATCGTGCCGGAAGTCGAATTGAACTTGCCGCGCCACACCGACATGCCGCCGAAATGGTCAGCCTCGAAGCTCGGAGAAGTGTGGTCGGCATCCACCTTGTAGGTGACCGGCGCCGCGACCGCGGTGGTGACCAGCGCGCTGAGCAGCAGTCCAGTGAAGGCTCGCATGTGTTTAATCCTTGGGTTATTCGGAAGTGAGCCGCGACGCTAACCGGGAATGCTGGCACGCCGCATCGACCTTAAGGAGTAGGAGCTTTGGAGGTTGTCAGGGTCACTCCCGCCGACGCGCCGCGAAAAACCCGCTCAAGAGCTGTGCGCTCTCCTCCATCAGCACGCCGCCAAACACATCGACCCGGTGGTTCATCGACGGCAGCGTAAACACATTGCTGGTGCTGCCCGCAGCCCCGGCCTTGGGATCCCAGGCGCCGAAGACCAGCCGCGCGACGCGCGCGTGCACGATCGCGGCGGCGCACATGACACAAGGTTCGAGAGTCACGTAAAGAGTGGTCCCGTTGAGCCGATAAGACTCCAGGGTCTGTCCGCCCGCGCGCAATGCCTCGATCTCGGCGTGCGCGGTCGGATCGTTCCCGGCGATAGGCCGGTTGGCGGCGACGGCAAGCACGGCGTCGCCCTGTACCAGCACGGCGCCGACCGGCACCTCCCCTACGGCGGAAGCGGAGCGCGCGGCCTCGAGCGCGAGGCGCATGAAATCGATGTCGGTGCGAATTGTCATGTCGTATGGGGGAAGTCCCTAGTGCTTTAACTCCTTCAAACTACTACTGTTTGTCAAGCTTGTAACCAAAGAGAGGAACAGATGCTCGCGGCATGCCTGCGGTCCGGATTGCGCGCGCTCAAAACGCCGGCTAACAAGCTCCGAACGGGCCGGCGCGTTTGAACGCCGCGGCCCGCGGGCCCAGTTCCGGTACCCAGTGGGTTCTGTTCGCTCTCGACGCCCGCCGCTACGCGCTGCCACTCAACTCGATCGAACGCATCGTCCGCGCAGCGGAACATACCCCACTGCCGCTCGCCCCCGCGGCGGTACTCGGCGCCCTCGATGTGGCCGGCCACATTCTGCCGGTGTTCAACCTGCGCAACCGCTTCCGGTTGCCCGAGCGCGCGGTGGCGCCCACCGACCAATTCATCATCGCGCGCACCGTCGCGCGGCGGGTGGTGCTGGCCGTCGATGCGGCGCTCGGTGTCATTGACGAGCCCGCGCAGGGGACAATCGACAGCGCACGCCTCGCGCCCGGCCTGCCTCACATTCGCGGCGTTCTATCGCTACCCGACGGGCTGGTGCTCATTCAGGACCTGGAACAGTTTCTGTCGCCGGAAGAATCGGCCGGGCTCGACACTGCAATCCGCGAGCAGGAACAACGCCGTGCGCGCTGAAGCGCTGCCGGTGCCGCAACTCGATCAGCTGAGCGAGCTGATCGCGAGCCGCATGGGACTGCACTTCCCGCCCGAGCGCCGCCCGGATCTGCGCCGCGCCTTGAACGAGGCCGCGCCCGAGCTCGGCTTCGGAGATGCCGCCGCCTGCGTCGCGAGCTTGCTCACCGCGCCCCCGTCGGCCGCGCAGCTGCGCACGCTCGCAACTCATTTGACCATCGGTGAGACCTATTTCTTTCGCGAACGTCCCAGTTTCAACGCGCTCGCGACGCAGGTCTTGCCCGTGCTCATCCATCGCAAGCGTCACGGCGACCGTCGCCTGCGCCTGTGGAGCGCGGCGTGCAGCACCGGCGAAGAGGCTTACTCGCTCGCGATCCTGATACAGCAACTGCTGCCCGACTGGCGCGACTGGAAAATCAGCATCCTCGCCACCGACATCAACGCGCGTTTCCTGCACAAAGCGGAGCACGGCGTTTACGGAGAGTGGTCGTTTCGCGAATCGCCGCCGGAATTTCGCGATCACTACTTCACGCGACTCCCCGACCGGAAATACCGCGTGCGGCCCGAGGTGCGTGCGCTGGTCCGCTTTGCCGAACTCAACCTCGCGCAGGACCATTTTCCTTCGCTGAGCAACGACACGAATGCGATGGATCTCATCCTGTGCCGCAACCTGCTCATCTATTTCACGCCGACCCATGCGAGAAAGCTCATCGCTGGATTGCGCGCCTCGCTGGTCGATGACGGTTGGTTGATCGTGAGTCCGAGCGAATGCTCGCAGGCGCTGTTCTCGGGTTTCACGCCGGTCAACTTTCCCGGCAGCATCCTCTATCGCAAGGGCGCGAGGCCTGAACCGGCTGCGCAAGAACTCGCACCGGCGCCCGACTACCTGGCGCCCGCTGCGCAGGCCGCGCCGACACACACACTGTCCGAGCCCGCGGTGGCGCAACTGTTGACGCAGGCGTCCGCGCCGGTAGCGCAATCCAGTGCGGCCGCAGACGCCGTCATCGAGGCGCGCAACGCCGCCCAGCGCTTCTATGAGCAAGGCCGCTACACCGATGCCGTCACGGTGCTGCGTGACGCCCTGACGATCGCCGGGGATTCGCGCGCGGATCCGCGGTTGCTTGGGCTTCTGGCGCACGCGCTCGCCAACCAGGGCGATCTCACCGCCGCCCTGGCCGCGAGCGACCGCTGGATCACCGCGGAAAAGCTCGATCCAGCCGCCCATTACCTGAACGCCATGGTGCTGCAGGAACTCGGCGAGCGGGCCCGCGCGCGCGCCGCCCTGCAGCGCGCCGTCTATCTACAACCGGAGTTCACGCTGGCGCATTTCGCGCTTGGCAACTGCGCTCGCGCCGAAGTCCGCCATGTGGAGGCGCAGCGCCACTTCGCCAACGCCGCGCGGTTGTTGCGCGGCCTTGCGCCCGACGATCTCGTCCCCGAATCCGAAGGCCTGACCGCTGGGCGCCTGCGCGAGATCATCACGTCGCTGTCGCCCGGGGCCGACTCATGACCAGCAACAACGCGCGCATCCTGCACGAGCGGGCCGTGGCGTTGTCGCGTCCGCCGCCGGCGCCTGCTGCGCCGCACGGCTCGCTCGAACTGCTCGAATTCAGACTCGCGAGCGAGCGCTATGCGGTTGAAACCCGGCACGTCGTCGAAGTGCACCCGCTGCGCGACCTGACGCCTCTGCCCGGCACGCCGCCGTTCATCCGCGGCATCGTCAATCTGCGCGGCCGGATCCTGCCGGTACTCGATCTCAAGAAGTTCTTCGACCTGCCCGAGCAGGGTGTGACCGATCTGCACCGGATCATCGTCGTGCGCGGCATCGACCTCGAGTTTGGCCTGCTGGCGGACGTGGTCGCGAGC
>DATHJZ010000189.1:0-2233 GCA_035286365.1 Steroidobacteraceae bacterium
TTGCCACCGATCTTTTCGTAGACGGGTTTGCCGTCTTCATTGAAGAGCGGATCGCCGTTCGCGTCGGTGGCCTGCTGCACCGGAGACAGGTCGTTGATGCCGAAACCACGCACGCTGCGATCGCCGCCGGCGAAAAATCGCTGCGAAGGTGCGAGGCCGCTGGTGCTCGACAACGCCGTGGCGCCGAGATCTCCGCGCAGCAGCAGGTGCCATTTCGGCAACCAGTCGAAATCGAAGACACGTTCCGCCTGCACGCGAACCTGCAGGAAGTCGGAGTCGGAACCGAGCGAATGGTGCGAGCCGCGCAGCTCCGCGTACAACGTGCGGCTGAACAGCGCCTCGCCCAGGTAACCGCGCGGCACCAGCGCGAAGCTGATCCCGGGAATCAGCAGGGTCTGCTGGTCGCGGCGATTCGACGTGATGAACTCGGACTCGGTGTCGAGTAGTTCGAGGTAGGTCACGCGCTGCCAGTTCTGATTGCCGAACCACGAACCGCGCAGCTGCGTGATGCTCGGCGTGAAGTTCACCGAGCGGTCGTCGATGTCCGCGATGCGCTCGTGTTCGCCCGTGAGCTGCAGCGTGAATCGTTCGATGGCCGGATCGCCGATGGGCACGATGTAGCGCGCATCGGCGGACTGCTCGAGAACCGCAGCCTTGATCTCCGTGCGGAACCGATGGCCCCGCGTGTTCACGCGCCGGTCTTCCCACGCCAGGGTGCCGCGCGCTTCGGTGTCGGTGCCGTAACCCACCGCATAGTCAAAGCGATTGCGGCGATTCGGCTCGGCAGTGATGCTGACCGGCACGATGTGATTATCCTTGTCGCGTTCCTCGGGCAGCACTTCGACCGTGGAGAAATACTGGCTGTCGTCGAGCGCGAACTGCGTGCGCAGCAGCTCGCCGGCGTTGAACGGCTGATTCTCGTGGTAGCGCAGGAAACGGCGCACCAGCGCGTCGTCGACCACGTCCTGCTTGATCGTGGTCGCGCCGAACTTGTAGGGCTCGCCAGTTTCGAATTCGATGGTGATGCTGGCGATTCGTGCCTGCGGGTCGACGCGCATCTCGTTGCGCATCATGCGCGCATCGAGGTAGCCGTAATTGAGCGCGGTGCGCAGCAGGTCGCCCTTGATCTTCTCGTAGTCGGAATGATTGAGACGGTCGCCCGGGTGAATCGGCAGGTCGTTGGTGATCTTCGTGAAGCGTTCGTCGCTCGCGCCCGGACCCGCCACGTGGACGTCGACTTTCTCGACCACCACCGGCACGCCGCGCGTGATGGTGAGCGTGACGCGGTAATTCTGTTCGGTGCCGTTGCCCTCGCGCTTCGCCTCCGACTTGACGGTGGGTTCGTAGAAGCCGAAAGGCCGCAGCGCCGCGCGCACCTCGCGTTCACTGCGCTCCTGCAGCCGCTCGATGAATTCCGGCGAGAGGTCATCGGAGTTCTTGTAGCGTTCGAACGATAGATAGGCGAGCACGTTGGAGCGCATGCCCTGTTCGTCGTCGATGCCGTGCACTTCGACCTGGACGCCGGACCAGGCGGGCATCGAAAACTGCGCCACGACCAACGCGAACAGCGTGAGTGCGGGAAGGCGCGCGCAAGAGTTTTTCTGCAACGTCGGCATGACACCGCTGTGGGGCGGGAATGGCTGAGATTCTAATGAGAGTCGCGGGGTCGCGCGCAGGTTCCGCGCCCGACTGCGAAGGCCGTCAACACCCGCCGTCAAATCGATGGCAAGGCGTTCAGCACTTGTTCAGTTTCACCGCTCGATTCGCCGTGCGTGTCGAAGCGGCGCTCCGCGATCCGCAGAGTATCGTCCGTGGAGATTGTCAGGACCGTCGAGCAGCGCGTGCCGAAAGTCGCATCCAGCACGAAGGGCGCCGACAGTTTGCGGGCCCATTCGGGGGACAGGTCGCCCGCCGGCAGGCTGTCCACAGGTGCCGTCTCGCGATCGGCGAGCAGGGCAAACAAGGCGTCGGAGAACCCTGCGTCGGGCGCGGCCGCATCGGCGTCCAGCGCTGCGGTGAATCGCGCGCGCACGCGAACCAGCTTCGGCCACGGGGTATCGAGGAACTCGTTGGAAAGGCCGTAGACGCCGGGCGGCAGCTCGCGCGCGAATTGGTCGGCGCGATTCGTCGCGTACCAGAGTGAATCGCGGTCGGCGAGCAGCAGGTTGAAGCCGGCGTAGCCCGGTGCGTCAGTGTCGAGCGACTTGAGGTATGCGCCGGGGGCGGCGTCCTG
>DATHJZ010000190.1:0-16551 GCA_035286365.1 Steroidobacteraceae bacterium
CGAAGCGGGCGATGAGTGTCACGCCGACTGGGTGAAATGAAACTGCGCGGAGATCGCCGTACGCCAAGGCGGCGACCTCCGCTCGTTTTCGATCACGACCTGGCCTGTTTCAAAGGATTCGAGCGTGTTGTCTGCGCAAGCTGCCGCTGATCTGATCAACGGCATGATTGTGGCGATGCTGCTTTGACGACAGCACGAGCGGAAACTGGATGTGGCCTAGCTTCCGGGCCGGCTCAACTCCGGTGGCGCGGCTTGCCCGGGACCTTCGGCAGTCCCGTGTGCTGAGTCTTGAAAGGCCTGGTTGCGGCTCGGCCGCGCTTCCCTTCCGCCGCATCCCCCGTCCCCGCCGGCTGATACCCAGGAACTAACTGCTGCTTTCCATTCCCAATCAAATCCGCCCGCCCCATCCTTCTAAGCGCCTCTCGCAACACCGGCCAGTTGTTAGGGTCGTGATACCGCAGAAACGCCTTGTGCAGCCGCCGCTGCTTGATCCCCTTCGGAATCACCACTTCCTCGCTATCCCGCGTCACCTTGCGCAGCGGATTCTTCAGCGTGTGATACATCGCAGTCGCGGTCGCCATCGGCCCGGGCAGGAACGCCTGCACCTGGTCCGCGCGATACCCATTGCTCTTGAGCCATAACGCCAGCTCGAGCATGTCCTTGTCCGTCGTCCCAGGATGCGCCGCGATGAAATACGGAATGAGGTACTGCTCCTTCCCCGCGGCCTTGCTGAACTTGTCGAACAGCTCCCTGAACTTGTAGTAAGACCCGACGCCGGGCTTCATCATCTTCGACAGTGGCCCCTCGCCGATCGCCTCGGGCGCGATCTTGAGATACCCACCCACGTGATGCGTCGCGAGCTCCTTCACATACTCGGGGCTCTCGACCGCGAGGTCATACCGCACGCCGCTCGCGATCAGGACCTTCTTGACCCCCGGCAACGCGCGCGCCTTGCGATAAAGCTGGATCAGCGCGGAATGATCGGTATTCAGATTCGGGCAGATACCGGGGAACACGCACGACGGCTTGCGGCAAGCCTTCTCGATATCGCGGCTCTTGCATGCGATGCGATACATGTTGGCGGTCGGTCCACCGAGATCGCTGATCACGCCGGTGAAGCCGGGCACGGTATCGCGCACCTTCTCGATCTCTTTGAGCACCGAGGCTTCGCTGCGGCTCTGGATGATGCGGCCCTCGTGCTCGGTGATCGAGCAGAACGTGCAGCCGCCAAAACAACCGCGCTGGATGGCGATTGAAAACTTGATCATCTTGTACGCGGGGATCTCGGCCTTGCCGTAGGCCGGATGCGGCACGCGCGCATACGGCAGGTCGTAGACGGCGTCCATATCCTTCGTGGTCAGCGGTATCGGCGGCGGGTTCAGCCACACATCCAGATCGCCATGGCGCTGCACCAGCGCGCGCGCATTGCCGGGGTTGCTCTCGAGATGCAGGATGCGACTGGCGTGGGCGTACAGCACGGGGTCGCTAGCTACCTGCTCGTGTGATGGCATGCGGATGACGCTGCGCTCGCGGTCCTCGCCCTTCACTTTTCGCGCAAACTTCACCACCACTTCCTGCACGGGTGCGGCCTCGCCGGCTTCCACGGCGGCGGCCTGCTCATTCGCCTTGCGGATCTCCGGTTCCATCGCATACGGATCGATCGGCGGGTTCAGCCTGCCGGGGGCGTCGACGTGCGTGGAGTCGATCTCGATGAAGTCGTGGCTCTTGCGCACGAACGACGTGCCGCGCAGGTCGGTGATCTCCTCTATCTTCTGGCCGGCCGCGACGCGATGCGCGATCTCGACGATCTGGCGCTCGGCATTGCCGAACACGAGGATGTCGGCCTTGGCATCCAGCAACACCGAGCGGCGAACCTTCTCGCTCCAGTAGTCGAAGTGCGCGATGCGGCGCAGTGACGCTTCGATGCCGCCGATCACGATCGGCACATCCTTGAACGCTTCACGCGCGCGCTGCGCGTAGACGATCACGGAACGATCGGGTCGCGAGCCGCCCTGCCCACCCGGCGTGTATGCATCGTCACTGCGGATGCGTTTGTCGGAGGTGTATCGGTTCACCATCGAATCCATATTCCCGGCGGTGATGCCGAAGAACAGGTTCGGTTTGCCGAGCGCCTTGAACGGTTCGGCGGACTGCCAATCCGGCTGCGCGATGATGCCGACGCGAAATCCTTGCGCCTCTAACACACGGCCAATGATCGCCATGCCGAAGCTCGGGTGATCCACATACGCATCGCCGGTAACGACGATGACGTCGCAGCTGTCCCAGCCGAGCACATCCATCTCGGCGCGCGACATGGGCAGGAACGGCGCGACGCCGAAGCGGGCGGCCCAATACTTGCGGTAGCTGGTGAGTTCTCTGGCAGGCGCGGCAGACATCAAACAACTCCGGCGGAAAGGGGAGTTGGAGCCGCGCCCGTGCGCGACACATATATATGCGTGCGGCCGGGGCCACGATTCGTGCCGAAACTTACGTCGGCTAACACCACTTCCTGCGTTGATCAGGAAACCTCGAGGTTCACCTTGCGGCTACTGCCAGAGGCTGGAGGGCGGCAGTGTAAGGATGGGGCGGCGGAAGTCAAAAAACGCGCGGAATTCTGCGAAAACCGGCCTGGAATGCCGGGTTGGCGGAGGGGCAGCGTCGCTGTTAGGTTGTCCCGCCATGGCAGAAACCACCACGATCCGGCTCCCGCCGAAGCTGCGCGCGCGCCTGCGCGCCATCGCCAAAGAGACCGACCGTTCGGTTCACAGCATCATCCTCGAAGGCGTAGAGAAGCACGCGGCCTACGAAGAGCAGATGCACAGCCTCGTGAAGGAGGCGCTCGGAGCAAACGCGGAGATCGACAAGACGGGCGAGGTGTATCGCGCGGAGGACGTGCACGCCTGGGCGGAGCGTCTCGCGCAGGGCGCGCCAGGTCCGCGAGCGAAGCCGTGGCGCAAGTAGCTTACGCAGCGCGCGCGGTCGAACAGATCGAGCGCGCAATCGAACAGCTGCGCGCGGACAAACCTGAGGTTGCCGTGGCAGCGGCGGAAGCGTTTCTGAGTGGCTTCGAGAATCTCGCGGCGCATCCGCTCGTCGGACGGCGCGTCGAGGAAGATCTGAGAGAGCTCGTCGTCTCGTATGGCGCGACGGGGTATATCGCGCTGTACCGGTTCGTCGTGCAGCGCGACGAGGTGCGCGTGCTCGCGCTGCGGCACCAGCGCGAGATCGGCTATCTACCCTGAAAGCACGTTCATGGCGGGAATCCGTCGTGCTGCGGCAGATCATCCAGGATCTCGTACCACGGCGCCTTCGAGCCCGCGAAGATGTGCTGGGTCGGCTTGAGCGTGGGGGCATCGATCAGCGTGCCGTAGGTGACGTGCGCGCGCTGTCCTTCATTCACGATGGAATACAGCAGGGAACCGCAGGTCTCGCAATGCGCGTTATGCGTCATCACGTCGCCGTAGATGCGGATGGGTCCCGCGATCACCTTGAGCTTCGCGCGCTCGATGGCGCCGAACGGCTTGAACGCGGAACCCGTCGCGCGGCGGCATTGCGAGCAGTGGCAGATCATGGCGTACTGGAATTCGTCGGCGACGGTGTAGCGCACGGCGCCGCACAGGCAGCTGCCGTTCAGGGTGCGCGGGGCGTGGATGTGTTCGCTGGACATGCGGCCATGAAACCTAGCGGAGATCGCGCGCCAATCGCAACCGCCGCGCAGGTCTGGCCCCTTTTGCTAGCAAATGGGGTCTGACCCCATTTATGCGCCGACTCGCGCGATCCACTCGCCGATGGGCTGCCATGCATCGCTGCGCGCCACCGCGTAGCGGGCGGGCCATAGCAACACCATCGCAAGGCCGCCGATCGCAAAGATGGGATGCACGATCCGATTACGCCGCCAATCCCACGCCAGACACCACGTCACGAACGCGGCGATCACGATCATCTGGACAACCAACGCATAAGCGTCAAGCTGAAGCATTCCGATGAGCCGGCCGGTCGGCGGCCCGAGGACGCCGATCATCGCGAGGACCATGAACCGCTTGTGCAGCTCCGAGCGACGACGAAGAGCGACGCCAAGCGCTACCAGCACCGCGAACTGCGCAATGCTCACGAGCCCGACGATCGAAAACTGCGGGGACGTGAGGCCGGACGCATGGATGCGGGGCGATGACGCGCCGGCAAACACCGTCACCACACCGACCGCTACAACGAGTATTGCCAGGCCAACGCCCGCGATTCCCAGCTTCATGTGCAGATCGGCGCGATGCGCTGCGACCAGTCGCGTCTGCGTGAAGAACAGCACCAGCCAGGCGGTAAACACCAGGCCGTGCAGCTGCAGCAGCGTCTTCAGCGGCGGCAGGTCGGAGAGGAAACGCAGGTAGTAAGTACGTGAAAACCCGACGATTATGAACAGCGCCAGCGCGAGCGCGATGGTCGGGAAGAACCGGCTGCGGACGTTTTGCAGACCTTGGACGACGGCGGACATGGCAACTCCTGTGTGGGTTGCCTGCGAAAATCCGCCATCCGGGGGTCGTTAAGCTATTAGCGCCTCCTTGGATTCACCTTACTTCTTTATTATCGACGCGCGTGTCAGCGGAAACGGAACTGCAGTTCGACGGTTGGACGGTCAATCGCATCTCGGGAGAGATCGCGAAGGACGGCAACGCCGCGCGCCTGCCTCAGCAGCCGCTGCGCATCCTGCTCGAACTGTTTGACCACGCAGGCGAAGTCGTCACTCGCGAGCAGCTGGTGAAGTCGCTGTGGCCAGGCGGCATCGTCGATTTCGACAACGGTCTCAACGTCGCGGTGCGCAAGTTGCGAGTCGCGCTCGACGACGTCGGCGACACACCGAAATACATCGAGACGTTGCCGCGCGTCGGGTACCGCTTTGTCGGCAAACCGGCGCCGGAAGGTCCTGCACTCGACGCGATCCTCAAATTGCCGCGCAACGCGCAACTCGCACTGATGCTGACACTGGTTGCGATCGGGGTGGCGATCGCGGGCGCGTGGTGGTGGACGACCCCGGCCCGGGGCGCTGCGCAGATTGCAGCCGCCGCACCGGCGACGATTCCCGCCAAGGCCAGGCACACACCGAGCGTGCGCGCGCTCGAACTCTATCTGGACGGCATCCACGAGCGATCGCGGCGCGACATCAACTCGAACCCGATCGCCATCCGAAAATTTGAAGCCGCCCTGAAGGAAGACCCGAACTATCCGCAGGCTTGGGCGGCGCTGGGTGACATTTTGTCCAGCTCGGTTATTCGCCAGATGATTCCGCCGGCGGAGGGAGTGCCGAAGGCCCGCGCCGCGGCGCGCCGGGCGCTTGCGCTGGATGAGGGCATCGTCGAGCCGCATGCGTTGATGGGTGAGATATATCTGGATCACGACCGCAATTTCGCGGCCGCACGCGCGGAGTTCGACCGCGGGCTTGAGATCAACGATCGCTCGGCACGGCTGTGGCATCATATCGCGATGTGGCAGGCGCACCAGGGCCACGTTGACGAGTCGCTCGCGGCGGTGCGGCGCGCGCGCGAGATTGAACCGATGACGCTGCTGTACGCCTCTAACTACGCGCTCGTGCTATACAGCGCGCGCCGGTACACGGAGGCGATCGAGTTTCTGAAACCCCTGATCGAAGCGAATCCGCGTTTTGACCAGGCTCGCAGTGTCCTGGCGCGTGCGCTGATCGCGACCGGCGATCTTGCCGGCGCGACAGAGCAGGTCCGCTTGATCGCCGAGCCAGGTTTGAATCAAAGCGACCAGGGATTGCTGTTCGCGAAGCTCGGGCGTCGCGACGCGGCCCTCCGTGAGATCGAGCGGCTGGAGGCACGTGGCCGGGACGGCTTTGGCGTGGGCTACTCTGAGGCGACTATCTACGCAGCGCTTGGCGACCTCGATCGCGGTTGCGCGGCGTTGAAACGAGCGGTTGATGATCACTCGCTGCTGTTGGGGTGGATGCGTCTCGACCCCGGCATCGACCCGCTGCGCGATCGCCAGTGCTTCGCGGACGTGGAGCAGCAGTTGTACGGAAACAAATAGAGGGGACATTCCTGGTTTTCGGGCGCCGTGTTGTTTCGGCGCACGAAAACCAGGAATGTCCCCTCTACTTTTGTTATTTCAGCGCGTCGGCTAGGCCGGGCACATTCTCTGCGCCTTCCAGCACTTTCAGGTTCGCGCCTTTGAAGTCATTGCCGATGGGCTCATAGCGGCCGCCCAGGCACTGGCTCAGGAAACCTTCCGCGATCGCGTAGAACGACACGCGATTGGTCGGCTGCGCAAATCCATGTCCCTCGTCCGGATACAGCACGTAGGTTACCGGCAGATTCTTCGCCTTCATCGCCTTCACGATCTGATCGGCTTCGGCCTGCTTCACGCGCGGATCGTTGGCGCCTTGCCCGATCAGCAGCGGCTTCTTGATCGCATCGGCGCGCGTCAACGGCGAACGCTCTGCCAGCAATTTCTTGCCTTCTTCCGTGCGCGGATCGCCCACGCGCGTCGCGAACTCCTCGAAGAACGACTTCCAGTACGGCGGAATCGAACTCAACAAGGTCTGCAGATTCGACGGGCCGACGATGTCGACACCACACGCAAAGGTGTCCGGCGTGAACGTGAGGCCGACCAGCGTCGCGTAGCCGCCGTACGAACCGCCGTAGATCGCGACCTTGTCCACGGTCGTGATCTTCTCCTTGATTGCCCAGCTCACCGCGTCGAGCAGGTCGCCGTGCATCTTGCCGGCCCACTCCTTGTTGGAGGCGTTCACGAAGTTCTTGCCGAAGCCGGTGGAGCCGCGATAGTTCACGGACAGCGCCGCGTAACCGCGATTCGAGAGCCACTGGTGTTCGTTGTCGAAGCCGTACGCATCGCGCGCCCACGGCCCGCCGTGCACATTGAGCACCATCGGCACCGGAGAATCCGGGCGTCCGTCGCCATTGGCATCGGAACCCGGTGGCAAGGATAGATAGGACACGAGAGTCAGGCCATCGCGCGCCTTGAGCTCGAGCGATTGCATCGGCACCAGCGGCGCCTTGGTCAATGCGGGCCGCTGATCGAACAGCTTGGTCAGCTTGACGGCCTTGCGGTCGTAGAGATAGCTCGTCGCCGGCGCCAGCGCATCGTCGGTGGCGACGGTCCAGATGCTGTCGTCCAACGTGCGGCCAGTAACGCCAAACCCATCTCCAAGCTCTTTCGTCAGGAAATCCACGTCCTTCTGCACGGACGGCTTCAACACCGTGACTTCAGGCTTCAGGTAGTTGACCGTGTACGCCTGCGGAGTGTGGTCTTTCGGATCGGTCCAGACATACTCGACATCGGCCTGCTCGCTCGCACCTAACACGGTCTCCTTGCCGGTCGCGATGTCCACGCGCACCAGCGCGGATTTGTCGCGCCCCACCGAGGATTGCATCAACGCGGTGGTGCCGGACCCTTCGACGCCGATCGTCGCGGTAGTCAGCGAATCCGCCTGGCCGAACTTCAGCAGGCTGACCCACTTGCCGCCCGCGCGGCGCAGGAACTCGCCGCCGTCGGCAGTCGTCTTGGTCGCGAGTTTCGGCTTGAGATCGAGGTCGAGGTCGTAGCCGGCGAACTCCTGCGTGTTCTGCTCGATCAGCACGCGCTTGCCGGTGGCCAGGTTGATCTCCCACAGATCATGAAACTCAGGGGTGCGATCGTTGAGGCTGACCGCAATGACGCCGGGTTTCTTCCACGACAGGCCCGCCAGTTCCGCGCGGATGCCTTTGTACGGCGTGAGATCCTTCTGCGTGTTGGCGACCACGTCCACAGCGTACAGGTGGAAGTTTTCGTCACCGCCCTCGTCCTGGCTGAACAACACGTGCTTGCTGTCATACGCCCAGAAGTGCTGGCGGATGCCGCGCTTCTGGTCGTTGGTGATCGGCTTGGCATTCGACGGATCGCTGCGCGGCGCGAGCCACACATTGAGCACACCGTCGCGCGGCGCGATGAAAGAAATGTACTTGCCGTCCGGCGAAATGCGCGCCTGGGTCTTCTCCGGATTGCCGAACAGCGCGGCGCGCGGAATCACCGTCGAACCGGCCACCGCTTCGGCCGCGGTCGGCGGTTTCTGGGCGGACGCGAGCACAGGAACGAGCAAAGCGGCAACGAGGCTGCCGAGGATCAGGTTTTTCATGGAATTCCCGAAACAGTGGGCCGAAGGGCGATGGGGTGCATTCTATATATAGAGCGGCCACGGCGGATATTCTTTGCCCGGCCCAAAGCGGGCATGTGGTGGATTTTCGCGCCGGGCCGTTGCGGATCGGGCGTGCTCAGGCCTGCGGGAGAATTCGGGCGCGCCGCTGCTCGCCGGCGCCAAAAGACAACTGCATGACGCCGAAATCCCGGCGCCAGTTGTTAGTCGCCGCAAAAAACACGCATTACGTAACGCGGGCTGACTGCGCCGCTGTGGATCGGATATCTTTCACCACGAAGTCCCCGCATCAGAAGAAGGACCGTCGCCCTCCATGATCATCGGCATCGACCTCGGCACCACCAACAGCGCGGTGGGCATCTGGCGTAACGGTCAGGCTGAGCTGATCCGCAATAGCTTAGGGTCGGTGCTCACGCCCTCAGCCGTGAGTCTCACCGACGAGGGCGAACTGCTGGTGGGCCTCGCCGCGCGCGAGCGGCAGGTCACGCATCCCGCGCTCACGGCGACGGCGTTCAAGCGCTACATGGGCACGCAGCGCGAAACGCGGCTCGGCAAGCAGCGCTTTCTTCCGGAAGAATTGTCTGCGTTGGTGCTGCGCAGCCTCAAGGCAGACGCGGAAAAGGCGCTGGGCGAGCCGGTGACCGACGCGGTCATCACCGTGCCCGCCTACTTCAATGACAAACAGCGGCAGGCGACCCGGCGCGCGGGCCAGCTCGCCGGACTCAAGGTGGAGCGCCTCCTCAACGAACCGACGGCCGCGGCGCTGGCGTATGGAATCCACCAGAAAGGCGCCGACACGCGCTTCCTGGTGTTCGACCTCGGCGGCGGCACTTTCGACGTGTCGCTGCTCGAGTTGTTCGACGGCGTGATCGAAGTACGCGCCACGACCGGCGACAACCACCTGGGCGGTGAGGACTTCAACGAGGTCCTGATCGACAAGATGTTTGCCGCGCACAAGAAGGCCTGGGAAGTGCAGGCAAAGCAGGACGAGCAGCTGCTCTATCAGAAGATCCGCGACCAGGCGGAGCGCGCCCGGCGCAAGCTGTCGACGGAACCGTCGGCGACCATGAATGTTGCCTGGAGGCAGGCGGCATTCGAAACCACCGTCACGGACGAAGAATTCGCGACGCTCGCCGCGCCGCTGATCGAGCGGCTGCGCACTCCTGTATTGCGCGCGCTGCGCGACAGCCGCATCCAGGTAGATAGTCTGGCGGAGATCGTGCTGGTGGGCGGCGCGACGCGCATGCCCATCGTCAAGCGCGCGGTGACGAAGATGTTCGGCCGCTTTCCGGCGCTGGTGATCAACCCGGATGAGGCCGTGGCGCTCGGTGCCGCAGTGCAGGCCGGTCTCAAGGCGCGCGACGGCGATCTGCGCGAAGTCGTGCTCACGGACGTGTGCCCGTACTCGCTCGGCGTCGATATTTCCGAACGGCTGGCGAACGGCGACCTTCGAACGGGCCTGTTTGCGCCGATCATCGAACGCAACACGGTGATACCGGCGAGCCGCGAACGATCGTTCTCGCCGTTGAGCGATGGACAGCGAACCGTGGAGTTCACGGTCTACCAGGGTGAGTCGCCGCGCTGCGCGGACAACATTGCGCTCGGCAAGATCTCGATTCCGCTGCCGGCGGGCCGCGCGGACGGCACCGTGATCACCTGCCGCTTCACGTACGACATCAATGGATTGTTGGAGGTCGATCTGTCGGTGCCGCTGACCGGCGAGCGCCGCCAGCTGGTGCTCATGGAAGAGAACGCCCCCATGGGCAGCGACGACCTCAATCGCCGGCGGGAACTGCTGGCGCAACTCAAGGTGCATCCGCGTGAGCTCGAGAACAACCGCGCGCTCATCGCGCGCGGCGAGCGCTGCTATGAGAGCACGCTCGGTGACCGGCGTGCCTACGTCGGTCAGTGCCTGTCGCAATTCGAACAGGCCATCGAAAGCCAGGATCCACGCACGATCGAGACGGCCTGCGAGAGCTTCACCAAAGTCCTCGATGCAATCGAGGGTGAGACTTACCTTTGAGCGCACATGGCCACCCATGGGACACGCTTGGAATCGCGCCGACTCGTGACCAGACGGAGATCCGGCGTGCCTATGCAAAGAAGCTGAAGCAGACCAACCCCGAAGACGATGCCGCGGGTTTCCAGGAGCTGCGTCAGGCGTACGAGCTCGCCTGCAGATTCACTTCGCATGCCGAACCGGAGGCGGGCGAAGAGCTGATTGCCGCAGTGGCTCCGGCAGCCCCGCCACTCGAACCGGCACGCCCGGACGATCCGGCGGGAGTCGCGCTCAACGCTGCGCTCGCGGCCCTCGGTCGGGCATTGCGCAGCGAGGTGACGCCGCCGGAAGCCGATCTTCAGGCCTTGCTCGCGGCAGTACTGAACAGCGACTTCGAGCGCTTCGACCTGCTGCAACGCGCCGAGAGCCAGCTGCTCTATCTACTGATGGAGAACATTCCGCGTTCAGATCCGCTGCTGGCCGCGTCGAATCTGCGGTTCGAGTGGAGCCACCGGAAGGATCACCGCGCTCTTCCCGGCCAGGCGCGGATTGTGCTCGAGCGCCTGGCCGAACTCGCGCTGTTGTGGGATCTGCGCGAGGGGACCGGTAAAGAGGCGCTGTCATACGCGCGCCTGCGCGCGCCGCCGGCTGCGCGGCAGAAGTTCTTTCATGCCTGGTTGTTGAACCAGTTCTCCCCGCGGCCGGAGCTCGCGCTGATCGACCGGCTGCGGAATCAGAATCCACGCCTGCTCGAAGAGCTGAACAGCGAGAATGTCGCGTGGTGGGACCGTTTCGCGGCGCGTCCACACTTTTCGCTGCTCACCTTTATCTTCGGCTTCATTCCCGCCATCGTGACGAGCCTGACATTCTTCCCGAGCCTGAATACACCCGGCCCGGGAGGCGGGCTTCCGGCGGGCCTGATTTTCGCCTGGATAGCCTTCGCGCTCGGCTTCGCCTTGTTTCGGCTCTATGTCGTCGACTGGCCCGTGCGGCTCGCGGAACGCCGTTGGCCGTGGAGCAAGCCGGCGTGGTTCTCCTTTGGCTGGGTGCCCACGGTCCTGGTACTGCTGGTAGCTAGTGCGTTGACGGCGCACCTGGCGTGGGTGGCGACTGCGATTGCGGTGCTCGCCACACTGGCGGCATGGTGGGCAACCCTCGCGGCGGGCCCGGTTGCACCCCTCTTCATAGGGCTCAACAGCAACCTGGCACTCGACAATTCGCGTGTCCTGCGCGCCGGCCGTGCGAACCTGGTGTCGGGATTGTGGCTCTCGCTGGCGATTCCCGAATACGACGTCGCCTGGCCGCTCATCGTCACTTTGATTGCCACGATGTGGGCCAGCGGCGTCGATCGGCAGTCGCTGGTACACGCGTTCGTGACCTATCTGGGTCCGCGCCAGAGATTCTGGTATTCGATCGCGCTGGCGGTGCTGGCGGGACTGCTGATCGTCGCGACCGTCCTCTTGGGCAGCTACGCGTCGTGGCAGGTGCCGCTGCTGGTCGCGGTGATGTGCCTGGTGATGCTGCGGCGGCCACTCAACTTCAACGTGCAGGTGCCGGACTTCGGTGTGCGCGGAACGGTGATCGCTGCGATCATCGGATTCAACATCTTCCGCTCACTTGCCGATCGCAGCGTTGCGCAGAACGCCGACAGCGACGCGAGCGCTGGCACTCTCATCATCGGCGCCGTATTCCTGCTCGCCGGCGTCTTCGTCGTGGCAATTTCGTCGCTCACTCCCCGGCGTCAATAAGTGCGACCGCCGGAAGCGGCTGATGTGGCATGATCTTTTGCCCGCCGCGCAGCAGCCGCGACGTGAACCTCAAGCCAGGAATGCCCATGAATCACCGCCAGCGGCTCGTCGCACTCCTCCTCTTCATCTGCTTCACCACCACCAGTATGGCTGACACCAATCTGCTCTACATCGCCTCCCAGGATCCGGCCAGGATGGGCATCACCGTCGCCGAGTTCGATCCGGATACGGGCGCGCTGTCGGTGCCGCGCCTGGTCATCGAGACGCGCGACCCGGCGCACTTCACGCTGTCTGCGGACGGCAAACGCCTCTACCTGTGCAACTCCGGTACACCGGGCGGCGTGAGCGCATTCGCGGTCACGGACAAGAAGACCGGCGCACTGAAGCTGCTCAACTACAAGGAATCGAAGGGCCGCGGGCCTAGCTACGTGAGCGTCGATAAGAGCGGCCGCTACGTGCTGGACGCCAACTATGGCGGCGGCTACGTCGAGATCTATTCTCTCGCGCAGGACGGCTCGCTCGACCAGCAGACCGCGTTCGTGCAGCACGAAGGCTCGAGCGTCCATCCGCAGCGCCAGACCAAGCCGTACGCCCACTGGTTCCGCACCGATCCCACCGGTAAATTCGGGCTGGTGGCGGACCTCGGCACGGACCAGATCTTCGTCTACAGGTTCGACGCCAGGACCGGCAAGATCACGCCCAACGATCCGCCGGCCACCAAGGTTGTCGGCGGCCAGGGCCCGCGGCACCTGGCGTTCCACCCGAACGGCAAGTGGGTGTACGCCATCGCCGAGATCGCCAATGAAGTCATGGGGTTCAGCTGGGACGCGAAGAAAGGCACACTGACTCAGTTCCAGGCAGTAAAGACGCTGGCAGCGGGCTTCACCGATCACTCCACCGCGGCGGAGATTGCCGTGCGCAGCGACGGAAAATTTCTGTACGCCTCGAATCGCGGCGAAGACAGTATCGTGGTCTACGCGATCGATGCGAACACGGGCGAGCTCACGCTCAGGCAGCGCACACCGTCGCGCGGCAAGGTGCCGCGCTATTTCACGCTCGACCCGACTAACAAGTGGCTCATCGTGAGCAACCAGGAAGGCGGCAATGTTTCCGTATTCAGCGTGGATGCGAAGACCGGCGAGCTCGCGCCCAGGGGTGAACCGGTGTCACTGGTGAAACCCATGGGCGTCGTGTTCCAACACTAAAGTGAACTTTGTGCGGCGCGCTTGTTAGGCCCGGCAATGCGTCTCCGAATGGCTACGCTTTTGTATGCAGGTGTATGTAAGCGGCGCAAGACGGCGACAGGGTGCGATCGCCTGACGCCGATTGTGGGACTCAAACTACGAAGATGACCCGCCGCGGCCAATTTCACCTGGCACGCCTGATCGCTATCTTGCGTTCGATGAATGACGTTCCTCACTCCGGCTCCGCGGCGAAGGAGAAGCGCAAACAGCTGATCGAGCTCTTTCTGCAGCGCACCCTCGAAGACGTGGAACACATGCGCCGCGGGGTTCCCGATCTCATCGCGGGAGATCCGACGGCGTGGCAGGAACTGCGTTTTACGGCGCAACGCGCCGCGGGCATGGCGAAGAGCCTGGAACTCGGCATTCTCGCGGCCTGCACGCGGGAACTGGCGGCGCTGGCGGACGAGAAGTTCGCCGGCAAGGCGCTCGATGCACACTTCCTGCTGGGAGTCACCAGCGCGATCGAAGTGGTGGCGATCGAGCTCGATCGCCTGGGCCGCGAGAACCCCTAACAACTCCTACGCGAGGCGCAGCACGCGCAGGATCGTGTCGTAGCTCATCGACATGTGCAGCAGCGCAGCCAGGGTTGCCAGCACCGACAGTTCGATGCCGAATTTTGTGCGCACTTCATTGATGCGGAAAAGGTCGGCGACCATGCGATGCGCGAATGAGGGCGCCAGGGTGCGGGCCAGCGCGTCCTTGTGTTCCTGCGAGACTTCGAGCGCGTCGATCAGCGTCGTGACGATGCCGACGGCGGTCCTGACCTGGCTGCGCGGATCGCGCCGGGCCAGGTAGTGGGCCGCACGCGCGTCGATGTATGCCGCCGCTTCGGGATCGCTGGCGCAGTGGGTGCCCCAGAACGGCAGCAGTACGTCTTTCAACAACGGATCGAGCTTGGCGCGTTCTTCGGCGGTGAGCGTCGACGCATCGAGGGCCGCAGTCATCGCCGCTGTGACGGCGGCGCAGATTTCGCGCCGGCGTGCGGGATCGGCACCGGAGGCCTCTTTGCCTTCCAGCCTGGCGAGCAGTGCAACTACATCGTTTACGAATCCGTTGAGGCTCACGCCGTAATCGCGCGCAAGCTGACTAGCGGGGATCCCGCGTTTTCCTGGCATTTACCTGGACCTGCTTCACTTATCCGCGGGCGTACATTCGTTGCGCCCGACTTTATTTTGATTCGCCCGCTCTTGCCATCGAAACGACGAGAGCGTTAGCTTGCTGCGCGCCCCGAATGATCGATAGCGGCGATCCTAACGAGCCGATTGCAAAGCGGCGAATTCAAACGCGCCCCAAAAGATAAATAGGCAAAACCACTAGCGCGCAAAAGGCGTCCTCCTACAGGGCGCCGGGCTTCAAGGCGCAAGCCAGCGGACGAACCACGCGATCCCGCGATCGATGCTCCCGGGATTCACTCGATGCGGCGTGTCTTCCTGGATTACGAGTTCGAGACGCTCGGACGCATTCTGCGCCGCGTACGCCGGTCGCGCTGCGGCCACCGCCAGGCGCACGCCGGCGACCGGCGTGTTGGCGTCGGAGTCGCTGTTCACGACTAGCAACGGCCGGGGAGCGATCAACGCCAGCATGGCGGGTCCGTCGAACTCTCCATCCACACCCGGCACCACGCGCGCATAGAAATCGCGCACGAAGGCCACGTTGCGCGCCGGCTTGCCTGCGCTTGCGGCGGCGGCATCGAACCCGTCCTGGATCGTCGCGATGCGCGCCGGCCAGGCGCCATTCTCGAGCGCCCACTTGAAGCTCTGGACTCCGATGTACGGAACGGCCGCGGCCACGCGCGGATCGGCCGCCGCAGTCAGATAAGTCTCGATGCCACCCTTGGAAATGCCCGTGAGGCCAATGCGCGTGGGGTCGACATCCTTGCGCGTCGCGAGGTAGTCGATGAGGCGCATCACATCCCACGTCGTGTCGTAATAGAAGGGATGCCCCTGACCAGTCTTGAACGCGCGCGCGATGGCGACGTTATATTCGGTCGCGCCGGAACCGGCCTGGGTGCGTTCGCCGTGAAAGCGCCCATCGATTGCGACGCCGATGAAGCCGGCCTGCGCGGCCTTCAAGGCAAGCGTCACGATCTGGCCATCGTCCTTGGTGCCGCCCGTGCCGTGCAGCACGATGATGACGGGCCGCCGGCCCTTGTACTGTGCCGCATCCGGCAACAGTAGATAGCCGGGAACGCGCTCGGTCGCGTCCGAGCTGAACCACAGGTGGAATTTCCTCAAGCCTTCCGCCGACGGCAACGCGGTCAGCTCCGGCTTCAATGCGACGCGCGGCCGATCGATGAGGGCCAGATAGGCGGCACGGGTTTCCGCAGCGGGCCCATCGGCCAGGGCCGCGAACGAAACCTGCAGCGCGATCAGGCCGATCGCCAGGCTGCGCAGCAATCTCATGATTTCGCGACCCCAAAGCCGGGATAGAACTCGGCCATCATGCGATCGCGATAGGCGATCAGGTTCGGCAGGCTCTGCGCCTTGGCGTGCAGCGGCGATTCGAAGGTCTTCGACAACGCTCCCGCGATGAAGCCGAATGCCGTGGCGTCGGCGCCGCAGGGTTCATTGCCCAGCAGGTACTTGTTGTCGCCGAGGACCTGCGACACCGCCTCGAAGGCGCGGCCGGCCATGATGGTCATCTCCGCCTCGCTGTGGCGGCCGATGCCGTGGGAATGCAGGTAGCCGCGAATCTTGCGGCGCACGATCTTTATCGCGAGCGGGCGGATGATAGCCGGCGCGCGCTTGAAGAAGTTTCTGGGGCCGCGCTCGAAGTTGGCGTCGTTCATCCACCGCCAGTAGACCAGTGCCCAATAGACATGGTCCTCGAGCATCTTGTCCACCGCCCAGGCCACTCCGCGGTCGCGCTCCGAGAGCCCGCGGTCGAAGTAGATAGAGTACTTCTGCTCGAGATACAGCCGGATGAGCGTGGAGTCCGCGACGAGGGTGCCGTTGTCGTCGATGTAGGGCAGCTTGCCCTTCGGCGCCCCGGTGAAGCCGCGGCTGCTGGCCTGGTACTCGAGCCCCGAGAGTTTCAGCAGCATCTCTGCCTTCATCACGAAGGGGCTGGCGTCCGGCAGGCCGAAATACGGGCCGAAAGTGTATAGCGTGATCACGTCTGCTCCCCGAGCGTCACCAGTTTCATGCGCCTCGTGGCGCCGCATTATGCGGGAAACCGCAGCGATTGCCCGAAGGCCGCGCGCACGCGGACACTGCGCGTCCCACTCGGGATGGACGACGCGCAGGCCGCAAGATCGAACGCGTTACATCGTCTTGCCGGTCTCGAGCAGCGACTTGAGGTCGCTGAGAATCCAGTTCCAGCCACCACCGCCCTGTTCGCTGAACTTGCTGGTGATCGCGCCCGTCATCATCGGGGCGTTCGCGGTGTCATGCGTAACAG
>DATHJZ010000191.1:0-5368 GCA_035286365.1 Steroidobacteraceae bacterium
TCGCCGGCCAGCGCGACGGGTCCTCCGTATGCCCCGTCCGTGGAGCCGCAGAAATCGCCGCGCAGCGAGGCGCGGCCCGTCCATGTTGCGTCCGCATTGCGCTCGATGATGGTCCCGCCCCAGCAATCGCCGCCGAAGAAGATGCGATTGGTGCCGTCGACGATGACGTAGTCGCCGCGCTGTTCGCCGCTGGGGGGGTTCGTATTGGTCCGCTCGACGTAGTTTCCGTTCACGCGTTCGAAGATGTGCAGTGGCTGCATCGCCGCGGCGATCACGCCGTTGCGCATGTCGAGTCCCTTGGAGTTGGGCCCGTCGCCTTCGTTGCTGTCCTGCTTCTCCGCGAGCACGCGCACGAAGCTCCAGGTGTTGCCGCTTCGGTGGAACAGGAATGCGCGCGTCAGCGAGTCGTCGTTGCCGTCCGGATCCGGAATCGACTTCGAGCCGTACACGACGGCGTCGTCACCATCGAGGCCGACACGCCAGCCGAAATTGAACTCGGGGTCGGGAGACTCGATGGTCGAAGTCTCCTGGATGATGATTGGCCGCGCGTGTGCGATCGAACACAGCAACGCGGCGAGCGCGAGAGGTGGCAACAGCTTCATGGTGAGACCCGCTTGCTATCGGTATGCGGAAATACAATGCAATCCGCGCGCCATGTCGCAACGGGACTAGCGAGGCCATGGCCTCGATCGCGCGACCGGGAATCGGTAATTCTTGCCGCCGGCCGCAGGAAATTGTTCTCGCCGGTGGCGGATCGCCTGTCTTTGTTGAAGATAGGCCGCGGTCGTCGAACGCCATTGGCACCCGTCCTACATCTCGCGAAGCCATTCGCGCATCGATCGGCGGCGCTCGCAGAAGTAGTGTGGGCACTCCCGCCGGACCGTCGAGCTCCGCGGCGGAATCCGTGTTGTTCAGGGTCTTCGGTCTTTCCGCCACCGCTGAAAACCACATCCATAAGGGCTTTCCCATGAAGCGCACAACCCTGCTTTCCAAAGCTGCGTTACCCCTCGTGCTTTCCGCTGCGCTGGCCATCCCGCTGGCAGCCAACGCGCAAACTTTCCCCCGCGCCCACAACTTCGAGGTGCACGAGCTCACGCTGAACGGCGCCGGCTGCCGCGTCTCCGACATCGACGCCGGCATGGCAGTAGGTTGGTGCGGCAACGAAGCTCCGCGGCGCGCCTTCGCCTGGACCGAAGCCACGGGCATGATCGATCTCGGTACCTTGGGCGGCACGACGGCACTCGCCTTCGGCACGCGTAATCGTCGCGCAGTCGGATCCTCCACTCTCTCGGGCGATCTCACCGAAAAGGCCATGGCGTGGTCGCTGTCGACGGGGATACTCGATCTCGGCTCGCTCGGTGGTGGGTCCTGGATGCTGGCCTACGCCACGGCCGGAAACGTGGTCGTCGGCGCGGGTGCGGTCAATGACTGGCCGCGCGCCTTCCGCTGGACGCCGTCGACCGGACTGGTCGCGCTTCCTGCTCTTCCCGGAAGCACACAGAGTGTCGCGTTGGACGTCGATGGAAATCTGATCGCGGGCTACTCGGATACATCCGTCCACGGGAACCGGCCACTCGTCTGGCGAACCGATGGCACGCTGATCGATCCGATCGGCGCTCCGCTCGAACTCTGTGGTTTCTCTGTCTGCGGCACTGGCATATCCACCGCCGTGCGTGATGGGCTGGTGGTGGGGTACTCGAGCGATGCCGCTGAACTGAGCCGCGCCTTTGCCTGGAGCGAGGCCGGCGGACTGGTCGATCTCGGTGTGGTGGCAGGCTCGACGGAGAGCTTCGCACTCGACACCGATGATGGCCGGGTCGTCGGCCAGCTTTCGGGCACTTTGACGACGCGCGCCTTCATCTGGACTGCCGCGGCAGGCATGAGGGCGATCACGCCGGATACGGTGAGCGCGGTGGCGACATCCATCACCAACGGTCGTGTCGTCGGCTGGTACGCCTCGGGGGACACAAACGGTCAAAGACCGTTCTTGTGGACTCGGCAGCGAGGTCCGGTCGACGTGACGCCGCCCGGATTCAACGGCAGCCGCCCGGTGGGCATCGACGCCGCGGGGCGCATCGCGGTGTTGTACGAAGATGAAAACCCGGCTAACACGAAGTCGGTGGTGCTCGTGCCTCGGCGCCTGTGATTGGTCACCCACCCACGAAGAATTCCTTTTCCAGCAAGGTCATGGCAGCTTCGTAAAGCGCGTCGTATTTCGTTTCCGTGTCGAGCAGGAATTTCTTGAGGCTGGCGTCCGGTTCCGCCTCGGCCATCACCTTGCACAAATGACGGTCGTGATTCAGGCCATTCGCGAAACTCAGCAACACCGTACGCTCGTATTCGCGGCCGCCCTTGCCGACCACCGGCGCGAATTCCTTCGCGCGCGTGATGCCGACTGCCTTGCGTTTGCGCTTTTCCATCTCGGGCAGCGGGTCGAGATCGATCCGCACGCCCGGGTAGGCCTTCGCGATCCGCTCGAGATCCTTCGTCAACTGATCGCCCGTCTCGGCGACGGACGTCACCAGCTTCTTCATCGCGTCCGATTCGGCCTTCACGAGCAGGATCAGGTCGGTCGCGTCGAACTTCCGGGCATCCTGGTACAGAATGCTGTAGCCCTCGCTGAGCACCTGTCGCTCCTTGCTCAACTTCGGAGCCTTCGTGGCCGTCTTGTCGCGCGGTTCCGCGACATGGGCACAGCCCGTGATGAGGCTGCCGAGGAGAATGGTGAGCAGCAGGGCTGATCTCGAAAACATTGGCACGTCTACTAACGGTGAGTGATGCATCGGCGAACCCACCATTGCCCATCGATAGAGTCGAGGCAATAGGCGCCGGCCTTGGCCCGCAAGCGTGATTTCCGAGACGCAGCGTGGCGTCTCGCTCACTTGCTCCGAGGGCGAGACTGAGCGAGTGCTTCGTCCAACATCTTGACCAGCGCGTCGCGTTCGTACGTGTAGGGCTGGCCCTCGTTCAGTTGGACCAACTGTTCGATCTGCTTGCGCAGGGTGCGCTCCGCTCCGAGTTGTTGGGGCACGACCAAATAGCGGCGCTTGGGGTTCGCTTCGAACAATGCCTGTTCGGCTGCAATGGCCACCTCGTCCGGTTGTTTGCGCTTGCTCCGGTCCGTGAACTGATTCTCTTTGCCGACGCGCTTGACGATGCTCGTAAACAGCTCGGAATCATAAGCGCCAGGCTCGATGACGCTGACCTGTACGCCAAGCGGCATCATTTGTTTCGCGAGTGAATCGGCAAATGCTTCGATGGCATGTTTGCTCATGCAGTAGGGCCCAAGATCGCGGCCCGCGAGGATGCCCGCTACGGAACCGATGGTAGTAATTCGACCCTTCGCGGCGATGATCATCGGGGCAAACGCCTTGGTAACCCGAAAGGGACCGTACACATTCACGTCCATCACCAGGTCGAATTCCTCGATGCTCGTCTCGGTCATGGCGCCGGCCGTCGCAACGCCCGCGTTGTTGACGAGCCCATACAAGCCACGCCCCGCTTTGGTGATCGTCTGGACGGCGCCGTCAATGTCCTTCTGATTGGTAACGTCGAGCCGAACGGCCTGGACGTTCTTGATAGCCCCGAGCGCATCGAGGTCCGCCTGCTTGCGCGCGCCGGCATAGACGAAATAGCCGTTCGCTGCCAGTCGCTCGGTGATTTTGCGGCCGATGCCGGTACTGGCGCCGGTCACCAATACCGCTTTGGATATCGGGGCGTCGGCAGCGTGTGCTGGGCTAACAACCGGCGCCGCGACGAGCAGTGCGAACATCGCAAGGAAAATGGAACGCATGGGAGTCCCCCCGCGGTTGACCGCGAGGCTGATGTTACGTCAGGAGAGCCAGGCCAAGAAGGGGCTCAACTCACGGCTGCATCACCCAAAACGCATCCCAATTCGCCGCCGCCCGGTAGCCGGCGGCCGTAGTTAGCGCCCGCCGGCCACGCAAGCCAGATACCCCCATCCGAGGCGAGATCGACGCCCTTCGCGCCAAAGGCGCAGAATGCCGTCAGGCCATTAACACGGCGACACGAAGCGAGGGGGATCGAGCAATGTTCAACACCGGCTACAACGGCCTTCTGGGCATACTGATACTGATCGGCGACGTCTGGGCGATCATCAATATTTTCCAGAGCTCCGCTTCCAACGAGAAAAAACTGCTCTGGATCATCGCGGTGATTCTGCTGCCAGTGCTGGGCCTGATCCTGTGGTTTTTCTTAGGGCCTCGGGGCGGCAAGACGTAGCGCGCGGAGTGGGAAATCCTAAGGTCACAAATTGTGACCTTAAGAATCGGGCGTGGGCGTCACCGGAAGTACTTGCCACTGGCCTTCACCGAGCACGGCGCGATTATGGCCGCTACGATTCTTAACAGTCCTCGCGCGATTCAGATGAGTGTCTATGTCGCGCGCTTTCGTTCGCTTCCGCCAGTCGCTCTCAACGAAAGCGCTCGGTGGCAACACTCGATGCCGATACCCGCCTCCAGTTTGACCAAGTATACGAAGCGATTCTTGGTTTGATGGCGGCGCCGGTCCGTAGGCAATAGCCGAATCTTTAAGGTCACAATCTGTGACCTTAGATTGCGCTCTCGCCCTCGAGTTGGCGCGTTTATACTCAATCGTCCGGTAAGACGTTCCAAGCAAGCGCGTTTCAATGTTCATCGAGGGGTTCATGATCAAACACTACCGTCTTCTGCTGCTCGCCATTCTCGGCTGCCTCGCCACGAGCGTCGCCCATGCGGAACAGTTCAGTGTCCTGTTGTTCTCGAAGACGGCCGGCTGGCACCACGAATCCATTCACGAAGGTGTCACCGCAATCCGCGGTCTCGGCCAGTTGCACGACTTCACCGTGTTCTGGACCGAAGACGCCGCGCGCGTGTTCAAAGACGAGGAGCTCAAGAAGTACAAGGTGGTGATCTTCCTGAGCACGACCGGCGACATCCTCAACGACGAGCAGCAGGCCGCGTTCGAGCGCTACATCAAGGCCGGCGGCGGCTTCGTCGGGATCCACGCCGCCGCGGACACCGAGTACGGCTGGCCCTGGTACAACAAGATGGTCGGGCACATGTTCCACATCCATCCCGCGGTGCAGACCGCGACCATCAAGGTCGAGGACGCGAACTTCCCGGGCATGGACCGATTCCCGAAGCGGTTTCTGGCCACCGAGGAGTGGTACGAGTACGACGCCTCGCGTTCGGACAAGCTGCACTATCTACTGTCGGTCGACGAGAAGACCTACAAGCCCGAGGCGAACTGGGGCACGAAGTCGGGCAAAGGCATGGGCAAATTCCATCCGCTCGCGTGGTACCAGGAATACGACGGCGGCCGCGCGTTCTATACGGCGCTGGGCCACCTGCCCGCGACGTATGGCGAC
>DATHJZ010000192.1:0-33540 GCA_035286365.1 Steroidobacteraceae bacterium
CAGCAGCAGCAGACCGCCGCTGACCAGCACCCACAGGGCGATGAGCCCGAGGGTGCCGAGACGCCTCATCGCTGCAGGGACCATGAGAACCACTCGCTTTCGCGGTGCCAGTCGTCGGTCCAGAACAGCAGCACGCGCAGCGTGTCGGGCAGGCGCCCGCGTCGCACGCCGGCGCGCAGGCTGACGCGATATTGGCGGTTGGCCGACAGCTGTGGAGACAACAGGAATGGCCAGGCTTCGACGGTCCCGAGCTCCTCGAGCGCTTCATCGAGCGTGGCGTAGCTGCGTTGTTCGCTGCTGCGGGAGTCGCGGTCGCGCGTGACATAACGATCGCTGACCGCGTGGTAGATGAGCTCGCGCTTGAGCGTGTACTCGGCGACCGTTTCGTCCATCCAGAAACGCCGCTCGCGCGAGACGACCACGTCGAGATCGAAGGTGAGCATCAGGCCGTCCTTGAGCGCGGCGCGAATGTCGTCGTTCACCGGGTAGGCGATGCGCGCGAACAGCTGGAACACACCCTGGTCCACGTTGACGTAGGCCGAGCGCACCTCGAGCAGGCCGTCGAGCGGATCGGCCCGCGCGACCCCGCCAAGCCCACAAGCCGCAAGCGCCGCGAGGGCGCAAAGCAGCAGGGAAAGCAGGTTATTCGCGCGCCGGAACTGCATCGGTTCCTCTATTTTCTGGTCAAGCAAGCATAGTAGAAGCCATCGGTGCCCGCGCCGCCACCGGGCAGCAATTGCCAGCCGACGCTGCATTCCAGCAGCCCGGGCGGCGACACGAGACCTTCCGGCCAGGCGTCCACGCTCGCGCGCGGCTCGTCATTCAAGAAAGCCGCGACGACCTCTTCGTTCTCCGCCGGCAGGACCGAGCAGGTGCAATAGATCAGACGTCCGCCGGGCCGCAGTAGTTCGAAAGTGGTGGCCAGAATGCGGCGTTGAGTCGCGACGAAGCCCTCGATGTCGCCGGGTCGGCGCAGCAGCTTGATGTCGGGATGGCGGCGGATGACGCCGGTGGCCGAACAGGGCGCGTCCACCAGCACGCGGTCGAAGTATCCGGGATTGAGCGACGGTGGCCGTTCGCGCAGGTCGGCGGTGATCAGCACGGCATCGCGTCCGGCGCGTTGCAGGTTCTCGCGCACGCGTGCGAGTCGCAGCGCGTCTTCGTCGACGGCGATGAGCTCGGCGAGATCCGGCGTGGTTTGCGCGATGTGCAGTGTCTTGCCGCCGGGCGCTGCGCAGGCATCGAGCACACGCATGCCCGCCTTCGCATCCAGCAGCAGCGTGGCCAGCTGCGCGCCGCCATCCTGCACCGACACGGCGCCCGCTTCGAAGCCTGGCAGGGTCTGCACCGAGGTGGGCCGCTCGAGCACGATGGCCGCCGGGCGCCACTCGACGACGCGCGCGTCGCGCCCGAGAGCGCGCCATGAACGCAGGAAGTCGTCGGCAGGCAGCGCGGCGTCGAGCCTCAGCACCATCGGCGGATGCAGATTGTTGGCGGCGAGAATCTCTTCGTGGCGCTCGCCCCAGGCAGCGCGCAACGCATCGACCAGCCAGCGCGGATGCGCATGCCGCTGCGCGATCTCGGCGTCGGCCGTGGCTAACAACTCGGCGCGTTGCGCGACGAACCGCCGCAGCATGGCGTTGACCACGCCGCTGGCGCGGCCTTCGCCGATCACGCGGCTGGCGTCGACCGCCAGGTGCACCTGGGCTTCGGCGGCACCGCGCGAATATTCCACTTGGTGCGCGGCCGTCACCAGCAAGGCGGCCAGCCGCGGCGAGAGCTCATCGAACGGCCGATTGGACAGCGGCGCCAGCGCGGGTTGCAGTCGCAAATACCAGCGCATGGTGCCGAGCGCGATGGCGCGGACCGCGGCGCGATCGACGCGCTCGTGCGAGTCCTCGAGCGCTGCGTCCGCCGAGCGGCCGTCGTACACCACGGCATGCACGGCGAGCGCGGCCTGCGCCAGCGTCTCCGCGCCCGGCGCGTGACGCGCACGGCGTGGCTGCGGCGGCGGATTTCTGCGGATGTTCGTGCGCTTCATGTTCCGAACCTGGTGCCGTCGAGACGCACGGCATTGGCGAAATCGCGCGCCGAGATCGGCCGCTTGCCGGCGCGCTGCACCTCGCCCACCGCCAGCACGCCCGCGCCGCAGGCGACGCGCAATCCGTCGTCGCCGATGCCTAACAAAGTGCCGGGGGTCGCCTCGCCGGCGGCGCCGGTGCCTTCGGCGACGCTCGCGCGCAACACCCGCAGCGGCTCCCCGGCAAAGCGCGTTTCCGCCACCGGCCAGGGATTGAATGCGCGCACGCGCCGATCGAGCTCAACGGCGCTCGCGGTCCAGTCGAGCCGTGCCTCGGCCTTGTCGATCTTGGGCGCGTAGTTAGCCCCGGTGGCCGGCTGGGGGCGGGCCTTGAGAGTGCCGGCCGCGAGACCGTCGATGGCTTCGAGCAGCGCCGCGGCGCCGAGCTCCGCCAGCGCATCGTGCAGGTCACCGGCGGTGTCGTGCGTGCCGATGTGCCGGTGCCGTTCGAGCAGCGTCGGGCCGGTATCGAGGCCCTCATCGAGCTGCATGATCGTCACGCCGGTTTCGGCATCGCCGGCGAGAATCGCGCGCTGGATGGGCGCGGCACCGCGCCAGCGCGGCAGCAGCGAGCCGTGAATGTTCACGCAGCCGAGCCGCGGCAGCACCAGCACCGCCGGCGGCAGGATGAGCCCGTACGCGACGACCACCAGTACGTCGGGTGCCCAGCTTGCGAGCTCGGCGCGGCTCTCGGGCGTCTTGAGTGTCGGAGGTTGCGCCAGCGGCAATCCGGCATCGAGCGCGAGTAGTTTGACCGGCGAGGCGCGCAGCTCCCGGCCGCGGCCGGCGGGCCGATCGGGTTGCGTCAGCACGCCGACCACGCGGTGTGCGCAGCCGAGCAGTGCACGCAGCGCGGGCAGCGCGAATTGCGGCGTGCCCGCGAAGGCGATTCTGAGCGAATTCATGGGGCGCCCGAAGGCTTGGGGTTCTTGTTCGTGAACTCAGTACGCGCGGGAAGCCGTGGACTCGCGCGGTTTCGTGGCGCGTTCCTTGCGATCCTTGTCGAGCTTTTTGCGAATGCGTTCGCGCTTGAGGTCGGACAAATAGTCGACGAACAGCTTTCCTTCGAGGTGATCCATCTCGTGCTGCAGGCAGACCGCCGCGAGCCCGTCGAGCTCGACCTCGAAGGTCTGGCCGGTGACGTCCTGGGCGCGCGCCCGGACGATCGCCGCACGCTTCACCTCATCGAAGATGCCGGGCACGGAAAGACACCCTTCCTCGGTCACCCCCACGCCTTCCAGCGTGAGGATCTCGGGATTGCAGTACACGCGCGGATCGGTCTTTCCCTCGGAAACATCCATAATGATCAAGCGCTTATGGAAGTCGACCTGGGTCGCAGCCAACCCTACACCCGGCGCCGCATACATCGTCTCGAACATGTCGGCGACCATCTGCGCCAACGCGGCATCAAAGACCTCCACGGGCTTTGCCTTGGTTCGCAGACGGGGGTCGGGGTATTCAAGAATTTGCAGGCGCGCCATGATGTTCCGCTCGATTGCTGCTAATGTTTGGGCGATCCGACCGTGGACAAGGAAGGCGTGGGGCGCGCGGGTGCAAGACCCGTGATCCAGCGCACAAACTTGACAATAGATCGTATGCCCTCGTGCCGCGGCGGATTATAACAGTGGGGTCCGCTTGCCCCACCCAGGATTGAGGAGTGGAGGATGTCTTTCAATCAACAACTTAGGGAGCCGCGCGTGCTCGGAACACTGACCCCGCGTCTCATTCTCCTGACGGCTTTCATTGCTGCCGCGCTGCTCGTGGCTGGCTGCAAGTCCACGCCGCCCGCGCCTGCAGCAGACGCGCCGCCGCCGATGGCTGCCGAAACGGCCGACGCGGCGGATACCACCGCCGACGATCTGACCGCGACGGAAGCCGCCGTCGCCGCCATGAACGAAGCGCCGGTCGCCGAAGCGCCGGTGCAAACCGCGCAGTTGATCCGCCCGGATGCGCCGATGAACTACACGGTGAAGCGTGGCGACACGCTCTGGGACATCGCCGCGGTGTTCCTCAAGGACCCGTGGTTCTGGCCCGAGATCTGGCAGATCAATCCGCAGGTCGAAAACCCCCATCTCATTTATCCGGGTGATGTGTTGTCGCTCGCCTACGGCGCGGGCGGCGACGCGCGCGTGAGCATCTCGCAGTACAGCGGCGCCCGCCTGCAGCCGCGCCTGCGCAGCGAACAGCTCGACGGCCCGATCGATACGGTTCCGTTCTCGGCCATCGCCGCGTTCCTCAGCAAGCCGAGCGTGCTCACCAAGGAAGAAGCGCTGCGCGCGCCGCACATCCTCGGGTTCCGCGATCACCACATGGTCGGCGGCACTGGTCACGAGATTTACGTGAAGGACCTCAACGGCCCATTGAACCAGCGCTACGCGGTCATGCACATCGGCGAGCCGATTCACGATCCTGAGTCCAAGGATCTCATTGGTTACCAGGCCGTTTACGTCGCAACCGCCGTGGTCAACAATCCGGGCACGGTCTCAAAGGCAATCCTCACCGAAGGCGCGCGCGAAGCGCTCGAAGGCGACCGGTTGATCCTGCAGGAAGGCGATCTGCCGCTGACCTTCACGCCGCACGCACCGACCTCGAACATCAATGGCCAGATCATCGCGGTAGCGGATAACGCCGAGCAGATCGGCCAGTTCCAGGTCGTCGTGATCAATCGCGGCAAGAACCACAACCTCTCGCCGGGCGCGGTGCTCGCGATCGACCAGAAGGGCGAGATCGTGCACGACAAGTACGGCAAGAGACCGTGGGAAAAGAATCCCTTCGGCGAGATGGTGCAGCTGCCATACGAACGCGCCGGCACCATGATCGTCTTCAAGGTGTTCGATCGCGTCAGCTACGGCCTGGTCATCGGCGCTCGCGGGCCGATGCAGGTTGCGGATCGCGTCTACAACCCGTAACGCATTTCTCCACATTCAGACGAGTTAGGGCCAGCCAAAGTGCTGGCCCTTTCGTTTTAAGCTGCCGCATGAACGCCGAGCAGCATGTCGAAACCCGCCGCCTGCTCCTCGCGGCGCGCGCGCCCGGCCTCAACGCCGGACAATTGGCCCGCATCGCGGCGGAAAGCGCCGATCTCGCCCTGCTCGAGCATCCCGACATAGCAACGCTTGCGCGCCTCGAGCTATCTACCGCGGCGGTTCGCTGGCTGTTGGCGCCCGATGCGGCGCGGCTCGACGCGGACCTGCGCTGGCTGGATGACAACCACTGCACTGTGCTCAGCGCGAGCGATGCGCGTTACCCCGAACTACTGCGCGCCTCGCCTGGCGCGCCGGCCGTGTTGTTCGTGCGTGGCGACGTCGCGGCGCTCGGTGAACCCCAACTCGCCATGGTCGGCAGCCGCAACCCCACGGCGGGCGGACGCGCCACGGCGCGCGAGTTCGCCGCGTACTTCGCGCGTGCCGGGCTCACCATCACCAGCGGCCTCGCGCTCGGCATCGATGCCGCCTGTCACGAAGGCGCGTTGTCGGCCAAGGGCCTCACGATCGCGGTACTCGGGGCCGGGCTCGACGAAATCTACCCGCGTGAGCACAAGGAGCTGGCGGCCCGCATCGCCGCCGCGGGCGCCGTCATCTCGGAATTTCCGCCCGGCGTGCCGCCGTTGCCGGCGCACTTCCCGCGCCGCAATCGCATCATCGCCGGGCTGGCCGCGGGCACGCTGGTGGTCGAAGCGGCGCGCGAATCCGGCTCGCTGATCACCGCCCGCCTGGCCGGGGATGCCGGCCGGGAGGTGTTCGCCATCCCCGGTTCCATCCACAACCCGCTGGTGCGCGGCTGCCACCAACTCATCCGGCAGGGCGCGAAGCTCGTGGAGTGCGCCGACGACGTATTGAACGAGCTCAAGATTTCCCTTACCGACCAACTACTTGCAGCGCCCGCCAAAGGCTCCAAAAAAGAATCGTCGTTGGACAAGGAATACAAAATCCTGTTAGATGCGCTCGCCTTCGAGCCCGTCGGCGTCGACAGCTTGATCGAACGCACGGGTATGAACAGCGAATCGATCGCCTCGATGCTGCTGATTCTGGAGCTCGACGGGCACGTGGCGCCGCACCCCGGCGGCCGATACAGCCGCATGGCGGGACAATAGTTTTCTACGGCGACCGCATGACCGGAAGTGTTCTAGACATCCTTATTTACGTGTTCGACCAGTACATGCTGGCCGAGGCCCCCGATGTGCCCGAACGCGAGACTCTTGCGGCCGACCTCGAACGCGCCGGCTTTGGCCGTCACAACGTGGAGCGCGCGCTCGACTGGCTGGCGGATCTCGCCGGCGAACGCTCGCGGCCGGATCTTCCTTCGCGCGCGCTGCGCGTGTTTTCCGCGGACGAGGTCGAGCGCATTTCCACCAGCTGCCGCGGCTACCTGTTGCAGCTCGAGCAGGAAGGCATTCTTTCGCCGCTGCAGCGCGAAATCGTCATCGACCGCCTGGTCGCGCTCGAAGGCGATGAGGTCGACATCGACCGGTTGAAGTGGCTCGTCCTCATGGTTCTTTCGAGCCAGCCCGGCCAGGAACAGGCCTGCGCCCGCATGGAAGACCTGGTATTCGACGAAGCCGATTCGCTGCCGAACTAAATGGCTGAAAACCTAGTCATCGTCGAATCACCGGCGAAAGCGAAGACCATCAAGAAATACCTCGGTAAGGATTTCGAGGTGCTCGCCTCTTATGGGCACGTCCGCGATCTGGTGCCGAAAGAAGGCGCGGTCGATCCCGACAAGCAGTTCGCGATGACCTACCGCTCCATCGAGCGCAACGAAAAACACGTCGATGCCATCTCGCGCGCGCTGAAGAAATCCAAGAACCTCTATCTGGCGACCGACCCCGACCGCGAAGGCGAAGCCATTTCCTGGCATCTGCGCGAGCTGCTCGAAGAACGTGGCGAGCTCAAGGACAAGACGGTCAAGCGCGTCGTGTTCTACGAAATCACCAAGGGCGAAGTGCAGCGCGCGGTCGCCGAGCCGCGCGACCTGTCGCTCGATCTCGTCAACGCCCAGCAGGCGCGCCGCGCGCTCGACTATCTCGTCGGCTTCAATCTGTCGCCGCTGCTGTGGAAGAAGGTCCGTCGCGGCCTTTCAGCCGGGCGCGTGCAGAGCCCCGCGCTGCGCATGATCTGCGAGCGCGAAGACGAAATCGGCAAATTCATTGCGCAGGAATACTGGACGCTCGAAGCCGAGGGCGAGCACAGCGCCCAGAATTTCCCGCTCAAGCTGGTCGAATTCAACGGTCAACGCGTCGAGCAATTCAGCTTCACGAACGAAGCCCAGGCGCGCGACGTCGAAAAATCGCTGAACGACACCGCGCAGGGTTTCCTGCACGTGCTGTCCATCGACCGAAAGCAGCGCAAGCGAAATCCCTCGCCGCCGTTCACCACCTCCACGCTGCAGCAGGAGGCGGCGCGCAAGCTCGGTTACTCCGCCCAGCGCACGATGCGCCTGGCGCAGCAGCTCTATGAAGGTGTCGATTTCGGCGAAGGCAGCATCGGCCTCATCACTTACATGCGCACGGATTCCCTCAATCTCGCGAACGACGCGATCCGCGAAATGCGCGAGGTGATCGAAAAGGAATACGGCAAGGAAGGCGTGGCCGAAGAGCCGCGCCTGTACAAGACCAAGTCGCGCAACGCGCAGGAAGCGCACGAGGCGATTCGTCCCACCTCTGCGTCAATCCTGCCGTCGCAAGTCGAAGGCAAGATCGATCCGGATCAATTCAAGCTGTACGCGCTCATCTGGAAGCGTGCGGTCGCCTCGCAGATGTCGCACGCGCTGTTCGACACCGTCGCGGTCGACATGCAGCCGAGCAAGCAGGCCGACGCCGGCAACGGCGCGGGCCGCCACGTATTGCGTGCGAACGGGTCGACCCTGGTGAAACCCGGCTACATGGCCGTGTACCAGGAAGACGTCGACGACGGAAAACCCGAGAACGAGAACGATCGCCTCCTGCCGGCCATGAAAGACGGCGATGTGGTCACTCTTCTTAATGTGCACGGCGACCAGCACTTCACCGAGCCGCCGCCGCGCTTTTCGGAAGCCTCGCTGGTGAAGGCGCTCGAGGAGCATGGCATTGGCCGGCCTTCGACCTACGCCACCATCATCTCGACGCTCAAGGATCGCGAGTACGTCGACATGGACAACCGCAGGTTCATCCCGACGGACATCGGCAAGATTGTCGGCAGTTTCCTGTCGAAGCATTTCCACAAGTATGTGGAATACGGCTTCACCGCCTCGCTCGAGGACGAGCTCGACGCGGTGTCGCGCGGCGAAGAAGACTGGACCGAGCCGCTCAAGAAATTCTGGAAGCCGTTCATCACCCAGGTCGAGCACATCGAGAAGAACGTCTCGCGCGAAGAAGTCGCGCAGGCGCGTGAGCTCGGCAAGCACCCGGAGAGCGGCAAGCCCATCACCGTGCGCATGGGCCGCTATGGCCCGTTCGTGCAGATCGGCACCAAGGATGACGAAGAGAAGCCCAAATTCGCGGGTCTGCGTCCGGGCCAGAAAATGGATTTGATCAAGCTCCCGGAGGCGCTCGAGCTCTTCAAACTACCGATCAGTCTCGGCACGACCGCCGAGGGCGAGCCGGTGCAGGCCAACATCGGACGCTTCGGGCCGTACATCAAGTACGGCCCGAAATACGTCTCGCTGAAACCGCCGGACGACCCGTACACCGTCAATCTGGAACGCGCGCTCGAAGTCATCCGCCTGAAGAAGGAAGCCGACGCGAATCGCATCATCGTCGACTTCGGCGTCGACAACATCCAGGTGCTGAACGGCCGCTACGGCCCGTACATCACCGACGGCAAGCGCAACGCACGCATTCCGAAAGACACCGACCCGAAGAGCGTGCCGCTCGAATTGTGCCGCGAATTGTTGGCGGCCGCGCCGCCGCGCGGCACCCGCTTCGGCCGCAAGAAGCCCGCGCCGGCGAAAGCCGCCTCGCCCCCTGGCGCGGAGGGCGCTACCGAGAAATCGTCGAAAAAGGCCAAGGCGAAGGGGAAAACCCCATCGAAGGCGCCCGAGGTTGCGGCCATCGCCGATGCCGGAGCGCCAAAGCCGAAAAAGAAGGCGCCGCCAGCGAGAAAAAAAGTGGCAGCACGCGCTCCGGCGGCCAAGATCACGGCTGAACCTGCGAAGAAATCGGCGCCTCGCAACAAGGTGTGAGGCCGGGGCCGGCCGGCACGCATAGCAGCAAAGCGAATTTGCCGTACGATCCCGACCAAACCGGCTCGGGAGATATATATGGGCAGCAAGACGCACAGCTCACTATCAATCCTTTTCCTGGCGCTCATCTGCTGTTCGGCGAACACCCCCGCCGCCGCACAGTCGCTGCAACCTCCCCTCGAACAGACTGGCGGCGACAGCTGCGATTTCACGACGTCGCTCGCGTTCGGCTTCGATCAGGTGATGCGTTGTTTCAAGTCGGTCCCGTTCTGCCCAGACAAGGCAAACCCGGCCACGTGTGACCGCGATGCACAGGTCGCGCATCTGCGTGCGGCGATCGACGGCTTAAGCAACCTTCGCCACACCTATGACGCCACCGCCGGATGGAGACACCAGCTCGATGTGATCGCGAACAGGAAGTACCGCACCGATTACGATCTGTTCGTCGACGTGAGCAATTTCATGCGTTCCTTCCACAATCCGCACTTCTCGCACTACGGCCCCGCATGTTTCGAGGAATCGATGTGGGCGCTCGTGCCCCTCGAGCTCGGCTCGGCGCTCACGAAGATAGGCGGCTCGCGGCGTCAGATCGTCTATCTACGCGAACCGGTTCCGTATTGGAGCGATCTGTACATTGACGCAACCGGTATCGACGTGAATGCGTACACCGGGCAGCGTGTGGTCTCGTTGAATGGCGAACCGCCGCTGCAATTCCTGCGGCGCTGGGTCAGGACCGGACTGGCTCGTGACGACGACGACGGCTCGAACCTCATGTCGGTGTTCGACGCACAGGGCTACACACTGCGCGGCGGTTCCTACAACGTGTTGCCGGAATCGCGGTCGATCACCTTGACGCTCGAGGATCGCGCCGGCAAGCGCACTCGACTCGAGCTGCCGTGGGTTTTCGCGTCGCCAGGCACGTTGTATGGCTATCCGAGCCCCGCTACTTCCAGCAACGCTGAATTCCGGGCGCAATGCTTCGCACCTGCTGCGGCCAGCGCGACGCTCCAAAAGGCTGCACCCGCGGAATTTCGCCTGCGCGAGCCCGTCGCGATCGACGAAGGTTTGGCGAAGCGACGCGCCCTGATCGACGCGATTGACACGCGCGCGACGACCAGCGCCTTCGCGGCACGCCACGCAACTCCCACCGACTTTTCGGAAGTGCCGCCCGCGAAGCGAAATATCGACATCACGGAAATCCTGCCACTCGCCGACGGCGCGCGAACCGTCGCATACACCGACGACACGATCGCGGTGCAATTGCGCGACAATTTCAGCGCCGATTGGGATGACGAATTCGCGGCCGGCGCGAGCTACGCGTGCGACCACGCTGATCGGTTGATCGTCGACATGCGTAGCAATGTGGGTGGATTGGTGTCTCGCGTATTCAGTCTCGCCCGATATCTCAATGCCACGGCACCCGCCTTTCCGGATTCGGTGCTCGCATTGAGCGAGCTTTCGGCTTCTGCCACTCTCAACGAATTGCGGCGTCTTTCCGAGCCGCTCGCGTCGCTGGGATTCGAACCCTGTTTTTCAGGGTTGGAAGCCGCCTGTTACACCACGGTGCCGCAAGGACAGGCGTTGACCGATCCACATTGGTATCGGCGCGCAATACCCGAACGTCGCGGCCGACGGATCGAACTGGTCACGCCGCGTGTCGTCAGATCAAACACGCTCCCGCCCGCAGATCGCGCCATTCCTTGCCCGGGAAAATTCGTCGGCAAGAATCTCATCGTGCTCGTGAATGGCATCAATGGAAGCGCCGCCTATTTCTCGCCCCTGATGCTCAAGACCGTGGGTACCGTGGTCGTGCAGGGAGGATTCTGGAACGAGCCCATGGTGCTGGGTACTTCACGCGGTGGCCCGGTCGAGCACACCTATGACTTTCAGCTCCTTGCGGATTTTCTGCGCGACGTCACCGGGGAAAACGTCGAGCATCGTTTGCCGGATTTGCCGCGGCCGATCGATTTCAGAATCGAGTGGGAAGCTCTCTACACGCCCGATCGGCAACTTTCAGCGGAACATCCGTCTTATGGAGATCTGCAGGTGCCGTTCTGGTCCAACAGCCGGGACACCGATGGCGCTGCGTATCGCACTGTCGTGAGCGCTGTCGAGCGCAAGGCGAACATCGATCCGTATTGCTCCCGCTTCGCTCAAGCCGGCCGCTGTGATCTTTATGACCGGTGCGCGAGCGTAGCGCTCGAGGTCGCGGTGCGTTCCGGCGCACTCGCTCGCCAGACAGCCCGGCGGACGTTCGAGGATGCCGCAACCGAATGCCGCGCACGTTGAATGTAGTTAGCCCGCGCGGTCGACCCGCGCGATGAAACACCCGGCCTCCGCGTGCCGGACATGCAGCCAGCTCGCGTAGTGATCGTCGAACAACACCCTGATCTGGGCTTCCGCCGGCGCATCTGCGCGCGCTGAAATCTCCGTCACGCGGCTGCCGGAAGCACGCGCTTCGAATGCCAGCGGCAGCGCGCGCAACGCGGCCGGAAAGCCCGGCTCGTCGTACGCGGCGCAATGTTCGGCGTGGATGAAGACCGGCCCCGGCGCCATCAGGCTGCCGTCGCTGGCGCGCGGCCGGTAGGTGAACAGCAATCGCCGCTCGCGCCCGGGAACGAAGGGCCGCAGGCAACAACGACACGGGCCGGTGCCGCCGGCAACCTCCAGGTGCGCGGGATGACCATATCCCGGCGACAAACGCGTACGCCGCACTTCGTCGGCAATCTCCTGTGGCACTCCCCGCACGATGAATCGCATGACTGGCTCCTTGGAATCTGGACGCCAGCGTGACGCGTGCGAGTCCCGCGCGCGACCCGGACCTTGCGCTGTTACTTCTCCGGTGGGGCCGGATTTGCGGGGTACGGCTTGGGTTCGGTGTCCATGACCGGCGGCGCCGCCGTCTTCATCCCCGGCCGCTGCGCGGCCCCGCAACTGACGACGTTCCCGCCGCTATCGGTGTTGTAGACGAGACTTCCGGCGCTGGTTTTCGCGGTGATGCGAAACCCTTCCACCAGCATCTGCGCATACATGCGGCCCGGCTCCGGGCAGCCGAGCGAGGCATCGCTCCAGGTGAGCTTTTCCGCCTGCGCCAGGACGACCGCGCTCTCCGCCACCTTGAAGCGTTTCGCCGCATCCGCCACGACGGCGCGGCGCACGGCGCGCGGTACGCTGGCGGTGGACATGGACTCGCCGGCGGGGCCTTCCGGCGCGACGACATCCGGAATCCGCGTCGGCGCGGCGATTCCAGTCTTCATGGGTGGCCTCTCCACCGCACAGGCCGCGAGCGGCGCTGCGACCGCAATGGCGGACACGATGCAGGCGAATGCTTTCGACATGTAAATCTCCTTGCGCAACTGTATAAACGCCTGCGTCGCATCGTCAGGGTTCCATGAAATACCGCCACCAGTATCACGCCGGCAACTTCGCCGACGTCCACAAACACGTGTTGCTGCTCGAAGTGCTCGCAGCGCTCACGCGCAAGGACAAGGGGCTGTTGTTCGTCGACACCCACGCTGGACGCGGCGACTATGAACTGCATCCGGGCGACGCGGAACATCCAGCCGAGTGGCAGGCGGGCGTGGCGAAACTGCTGGCCGCGACGCCGCGGCACGCGGCGCTGACGCGCTACCGCGACCTGGTCGCGCAAGGTGTGCACGGCGGCAGCCTGCACTACCGCGGCTCGCCGCTTTTGGCGCTGCAGGCGCTGCGGCCGGTGGATCGCGCCGTCTTCTTCGAGAGCGAGCGTGAAGAGGCCAGTCACCTGCGCAAACTCCTCGACCACGGCGCGCGGGCGCGCGTCGAAAACGGCGACGGGTTCGCAGGCCTGCGCGCGTTGTTGCCGCCGCCCGAGCGGCGCGGCTGCGTACTGATCGATCCGCCTTACGAGGAACGCGCCGACTTCACGCAGGTGCATGAAACCGTGGTGGACGCGCTGGCGCGCTTCCCAGGCGCGGTGCTGGTGTTGTGGCTGCCCGTGAAGCTGCGCGCCGATTTCGATGCCTGGCTGACGCAGCTGCGCGCTGCGCTCAGCCGACCGGTGCTGGGTTCGCTGCTGTGGATGCACCCGCTCGATTCGCGCGCGGCGCTCAACGGCTCCGGCCTCGCGATCGTCAACCCGCCCTATCTACTCGAAGAGGGGATGCGCGACTGGTTGCCCGAACTGCACGCGCTCATCGGCAGCGCGCAGTCGGGCTGCGAAGTGCTCGCTACCAACGCGCCGCGCTGACGATCTTTCCGGCGAGGTCTTCCGGCACCTCGCCGGTGCGCATCAGCACCGCGACGCTGCCGCTGCCGGCCGGCAGCAACTCGCCGTGCAGACCGTGCTCCGAGAATTCCGTGCGCTTCGACACCTGCTCGTGCGCCAGCAGCATCACGGTCATCGGACCGTTGGCGGTCTGCACGACGAAGTGCGGGACGCGATGCCCGCGGAACGGGCAGGCGTAGGCGTAGACCACCGGCAGCGAGGCGTCGAACTCCACTCCCGCGGTGCGCAACACGTCCGCCACTGCCGCCGGCGGCAGCAATTGCGTCTGGTCCCAACTACCGCCCTCTTCCAGCACGTGCGCGACCACTTCGCCGGCCAGCGCGGAGCGGGGCTTGAGCACCCAGAATCCCCCGGCGAGCAGCACCGCGAGCGCGACCGACGCGGCCAGCGCGAAACGCCGCACCGGCGGTGCCTGGCTCTTCCGGCGGAATTCCGACAGCGGCAATTCGAGCGCGGCGCGCAGGCGGCCATCGAGAGCCAGGGTCTCCTCGAGAAAGCGCGTGCACGCGGCGCAGGTAGCAAGGTGCGCGGCCACTTCGGGCGGCAGCTCCTGCGGATCGCCACCGATCTGCAGCCGCGCGTGCGCGCAATCGGGGGAGCCTGCGCTCATTCGGCGTCCTCCGCGGGGGTGAGGCCGTAAATCACGCGCAGTTTATTGCGCGCGCGAAACAGGCGCGTCAGGACCGTGGGCTGCGTGAGCTTGAGTTCGGCGGCGATCTCCGCGGTGCTGAATCCACCTAATACCTGCATCACCAACGGCTCCCGATATTCGTCCGCCAATTGCATGATGGCGCTGCGCAAGTCGTGCAGCCCCGCATCCCCGTCGCTGGCGAGCGCCGGATCGCCCAGCGCCTCGACGGCATCGACGTCTACGGTAGGCAGACGCTTGCGTTCGTACAGGCGCGCATGCTCGCGCCGCACGATGGTCAGCAGCCACGGCCGCGCCGCGGACGGATTCTTGAGCTCTTCGCGGGACTTCCAGGCTCGGATGAGCGTCTCCTGCACCACGTCCTCCGCGACCGCCCGATCGCGCGCCAGCCACAGGGCGAAACGCAGCAAATCAGGGCGCAGCATCTCGATCAGATGCGAAAAAGGCGCATCCGCCGTCGTTCCGCGCGGGCTTTGGTTCATGTATAAGACCGGCCTGACGTGACCCTTATTTCACCCATTCTCATCCCACAATGAAGGCACCGGATCAGTACGGAGTGGTCGGTCATCCGATCAATCACAGCTGGTCGCCGTTCATTCACGGGCTCTTCGCGAAACAGACCGAACAGTCCCTCGTTTATCGACTGTACGACATCCCGCCCGAGGACTTCCGCGCGCAGGTGCTCGAGTTCTTCGCGCGCGGCGGCCGTGGCCTCAACGTGACCGTACCACACAAGGAAGCGGCGGCTGAACTCGCCAACGAGCTCACGAGCCGCGCGGATCGCGCCGGCGCCGTCAACACTTTGATGCTGAATGACCACAGCAGCCTGCTCGGAGACAACACCGACGGCCATGGCCTGGTCACGGACCTGCGCAAGAATCTCGGGCTCACCATCACCAACGATCGTCTGTTGATCCTCGGCGCCGGCGGCGCCACCCGCGGCGTCATCGAGCCGCTGCTCGAACTCGGGCCCACGGAACTGGTGATCGCCAATCGCACGACGGACCGCGCGGTGAACCTGGCTTCGCTGTTTTCGGATCTCGGTCCCGTGCGAGGCTGCGGCTTCGAGGATGTCGGCGCGGAGTCCTTCGACATCGTCATCAATGCGACCGCCGCGGGCTTGACCGGGTCCGTGCCCAACATCGATGGCGACGTGATCGGCAGTCACACCGTCTGCTACGACATGAGCTACAGCAAGTCGGCGACCCCGTTCGTTACCTGGGCCATTGAACAGGGCTGCGCGCGCGCCCACAAAGGCTGGGGCATGCTGGTCGAACAGGCCGCGGAAGCGTTCACCCTGTGGCGTGGCGTGCGTCCGAATACCGAACCTGTGCTTACAGCCCTTGGAATGAAATGACCGACGCGAACATCAGCGGCACAGCGCTTCCCGCCTTCGATCGCATCGCGGCCGCAGACGTGGAGCCCGCGATTCGCGAGCTGCTGCAGCGCAGCCGTGGTGAAGTGGCGACGCTCGAATCGCAGCCGCACCCGACTTTTGAAAACACCGTGCTGCCGCTCGAGCAACTGTCGCACCGGTTGTCGCGCACCTGGTCACCCATCAGCCATCTGAATGGCGTGCTGAACTCGGACGAACTGCGCGCCAGCTACAACGCCTGCCTGCCGCTGCTGTCCAACTACTGGACGGATCTCGCGCAGAGTGAGCCGCTGTACCGCGCCTACCGCGCCATCGCGGCCAACGAAGCGGACCAGCTCGATCCGAAGCAGCGCCGCGTCATCGAGCGCGCGCTCGAGGATTTCCGCCTCGCGGGCGTGGGTCTGCCACAGGAACGCAAGGAGAGATACAAAAACGTGGTGCAGGAGCTCGCGCAGCTCGGCGCCAAGTTCGAAGAGAATGTGCTCGATTCGATGAACGCCTGGACGCGCCACGTGACCGACGCCAGCGAGCTCGCCGGCATCAATCCAGTGATCGTCGAGCAGGCGCGCGTGCGCGCGGTCGCGAAGAACCTGCCCGGCTGGCTGTTCGTGCTCGAGCAGCCCACCTACGTGGCCGTGATCACGGATGCCGATTCCGAAACGCTGCGCCGCGATTTCTACGAGGCCTGGTCGACGCGCGCGTCCGATCGCGGCCCGGCCGCGGGCAAGTTCGACAACACGGAAGTGATGGCGAAGATTCTCGCGCTGCGCCACGAAGCTGCGCGGCTGCTCGATTTCCCCGACTACGCGGCGTACGCGCTGGCGACGCGCATGGCGCCGTCCAACCAGGCGGTGTTCGATTTCCTGCGTGAGCTCGCCCGCGTGGCCAGGCCCGCGGCGCGGCGCGAATTCGCCGAGCTCGAGCAGTTCGCCTGCCGCAAGCTCAATGCCTGGGACGTCGGGTACTACGCCGAGAAGATGCAGCAGAAGCTGTTCTCGATTTCGCAGGAAGAGCTGCGTCCCTACTTCCCGCTGCCGCGGGTGCTCGAGGGCCTGTTCGCGGTCGCGGAAAAGTTGTTTGGTGTGAATATTGTTGAACGCCGCGGGATTCCCGTCTGGCACGTGGATGCGCGCTTTTTCGAGATCCACGACGCGCACGGCAAGCCACGTGCCGGTTTCTATCTCGACGCGTGCGCACGCCCCAAGAAACGCGCCGGCGCATGGATGGACGACTGCGTGGGCCGCAAGGATTTCGGCGCGGAACACACGATTCCGGTTGCGTACCTGGTGTGCAATTTCCTGCCCGCGGCGCCGGGCGCACCGCCGCTGCTCACCCACGACGACGTCGTGACGATGTTCCACGAATTCGGCCACGGGCTGCATCACATGCTGACGCGCGTGGGTTATCCCAGCATCGCCGGAATCAATGGCGTCTCCTGGGATGCGGTCGAACTACCCAGCCAGTTCATGGAAAATTTCGCCTGGCGCCCGGAAGTGCTCGCCAGCATGGCGCAGCATTTCGAGACCGGCGCAGCGCTGCCCGCGGACCAACAGGCGCAATTGTTGGGCTCGCGCACTTTCCAGGCCGGCCTCGCGACGATGCGCCAGCTGGAATTCGCGCTGTTCGATTTCCGGCTGCATGCCGAGTACGACCCCGCAAGGGGCGCGCGGGTCGATGAGATCCTCAAAGAGGTGCGCGCCGAGGTGGCCGTGTTCGCGGTGCCGGAGTGGAATCGCTTCCCGCACAACTTCGCCCACATCTTCTCGGGCGGTTACGCCGCCGGCTACTACAGCTACAAGTGGGCCGAAGTACTGGCGGCCGATGCGTTCGCGGCCTTCGAAGAACAGGGTGTGTTCGATCGCACGGTCGCGCAGCGTTTTCTCGATTCGATCCTCTCGCAGGGCGGCAGCCGCAAGGCGCTCGATGCCTTCGTGGATTTCCGCGGGCGCCCGCCCGACGTGAACGCGCTGCTGCGCCAGCAGGGTCTCAAGACGTGAGCGCCGCCACCGCCGACGGTGGCCTTGTTCAGAACAAAGAATTCCAGATCGCCACCTGGAACGTGAACTCCCTGCGCGTGCGCGGCGAGCAGGTGCTCGAATGGTTGCGAGCGCACTCGCCGGACGTGGTCGCTCTGCAGGAAACCAAGATGCAGGACCCGAACTTCCCGCATCCGGAGTTCACCGCCGCGGGCTATCACAGCGTGTTCAGCGGCCAGAAAACCTACAACGGCGTGGCGCTGCTGGCGCGCCAGCCGATGACGGACTTCGTGGTCGACATCCCCGATTTCGACGATCCGCCGCGCCGCGTGCTGGCGGCGAACGTCGCCGGCTTCCGCGTCATCAATCTGTACGTACCGAATGGCCAGGCGCCGGGTTCGGAGAAATTTGCCTACAAAATGAAATGGCTGGCAGCGCTGACGCGCTGGCTTGCGACCGAAGCGCTGCAGCACCCGAACCTGGTGGTGCTGGGCGACTTCAACGTCGCGCCGGAAGATCGTGATGTGCACGATCCGGCCGCCTGGGTCGGCTGCGTGCACGTGAGTCCGGAGGAGCGCGCGGCGCTCAAGCGCATCACCGACCTGGGGCTCGCGGACGCGTTCCGGCAATTCGATCAACCGGAAAAGTCGTTCACCTGGTGGGACTACCGCCAAGCGGGCTTTCGTCGCAACGCTGGACTGCGGATCGACCTGATCCTGGTCAACAAACCGTTGCTGCCGCGCCTCCTGGGCGTGCGCATCGACGTGGAGCCGCGCCGGGCCGAACGCGCTTCGGACCACACGCCGCTGGTGGCGACTTTCGCCTGAGGCGATGAGGAGCGTGACGCAGGTCACGCCCGATCCAAGCGCAGCGTCCATCCGCTGGTCTTTTGAACACCCCCTGCCTAGACTCGCGCATCTTGTTAGTGCTTCCTTCAAGGCACAAGTGATCGCCGAGGCCCGCCGCAGCGACTACGACGTGACCGACACGGTGCTCGTGAGCTCGGCTCCCGATGTTCGTGCCGCGATCGAGGAGCTGTTCGCAAAAGTCTGGCCCGGCCAGAAATTTCCCGCCTTCGCGCACGTGTTCCACGACTTCGAACGCATGTTCTCGGGCCGCATGCCCGGTTACTTCGGCGTCGACACGGTCTATCACGACCAGCAGCACACGCTCGACATCACACTCGCCACCGCGCGCCTGATCGTCGGCCACGAATTGCAGGTGCCGGACTCGCAGAAGTTCGGCGCGGAGCGTGCGATGCTCGGCATCGTCGTCGCGCTGTTCCACGATGTCGGCTACCTGCGCACGACGCGCGACGCCGATGTGCCCAATGGCGCGGAATTCACCACCGTGCACGTGTCGCGCGGTGCGGCCTTCCTGCGGGACTATCTACCCAAGATAGATCTCGGCGCGTGGGCGCCGGTCGCCGCCGAGATCATCCATTACACCGGCTACGAACGGCCGTTCAAGAACATCACCGCGCCGGATCCGCGCGATCACAAGCTCGGCCACCTGGTCGGCACGGCCGATCTGATGGCGCAGATGGCGGATCGTTGTTATCTCGAAAAATGCCGCGATCGCCTGTACGCGGAGTTCGTGTTGGCAGGCGTCGCCCTGCCGATTGGAGAAAACGGGCACGTCAAGGTGCGCTATGCCTCGGGCCTGGACCTGCTGCGCCAGACGCCGAAGTTCGTATTCGACATGCGCGCCAAGCGGCTCGATGGCGAGTTCAACCGTGCGTACCGCTATCTCGAAGTGCTGTACGACGGCCGCAACCCGTACCTGGAATCCATCGACCGCAATCTCGAGTACCTGCAGCGCATCCTGCGCAGCGAAAACTGGCGCCTGCTGCGGCGTCAGCCGCCGGTGTTCACCGGCGTCGAAGACTCCATGGCGACTACGCGCACCTTGATGCTCGGCGCAATCAAGAAAGTCTGGGGCTGACCTTCATTTCAACGGTGGACTGAAGAGGGCCGATTCCGGCGCGTTGTCCACATTGACGACGTAACTCGAGTAGTTGCGCGCGAGCGTATCGAGCACCGCGGCCTTCCCGTCGATCTCGGCGGCGGCGAGCACTCCTTTCAGCGCCTCGAGTGACAGCTGCCGCTGTGCGCGCGCCGCCACTTTCGCGTGCGACAGATGCCACGGTTCGGGCTGAACACCGCCGCGATCCGTGGTGTACGGTCGGAAGAACCCGAAGGCGTGCATGTGTTCGTCCAGCCAGCGGGTCAGGCGCTCGAAGGGGCCGCCGGGCAGGTATTCGGCCGGGACGACCTGTAACTGGTAGCCGTACGGCAGCGCCTTGCCATCGAGGACGTCGAAGTCCGTGCCCCAGTGGTGGCGGCTGGCGCCCGGCAATGCCGACCACCACAGGATCGCGGCCACCTTCTCCGCCGGCGACATACTGGCGGCGTCGAGGGGCTTGCCGGCCCGGTCCTGCATCGGCCGCTCGCCGCGGAATTTCCCGTTCCAGATGGCGAGTTGCCGGTCGAAATCCCGAAAACTGGAAAACGCGACCAGATCGATGCCGTCGGCGGCCGCGGCCGCCCGCATCGCCAGGAAGGGCCGGACAACGTCTTTGTGCAGGGTGCAGCGGGGGTCGGACAGGTCCGTCAGATGGGTCCGGTCCCGTCCGATGAGCTGTTCGAGCGTGAATTCCGCGGTTTCGAGCATGCCGGCATCGTACCCTTCCGCCTTTCTGCGGAACTAATGCTCATCGCGACCGTGTCGGGAGCTGGCGAATGTGGCCCGGCCCGGAACTGCGCGGGTAAGATTGCCGCAAATTACAAGTCCTTCGGACCCTTCCGGCACCGTGACAATCGTCAGTTTCAAGAGCAAATACATCGCCGTCGCCGTGGTCGCGGCCGTGGTGGTATCGCTGGCCGTCGGCTCGGTGATGGTCTACGAGAATCGCGCGCAGCATGCGGCGCTGCTCGACACGGCCGCCGCCGACTCCCGCGATCGCGTTCTCGGTGAGCTCACGCTGCGCGCGTCGGACGTGGCCCAGCACATCTCCGAGCGCGTCGCCGACGGCGTGCTCAGGGGCGAACGCAACACCATCGCCGCCCAGCTCGAGACCTTCAAGCGCGACACCACTTTGTTAGGCGTCGTGCTGCGCAACACCGCGGGCCGCGAGTTGTATGTCTGGCATCGCGGCGGCAACACGAGCAGCTCGATCACGCGCCGCGCCAGTGTGCCGGTGCGCGCCAGCGTACAGACGCTGCCCGGCATCGAAACTCCGCAGACCGTCGGCGAGGTGGAAGTCGAAGTCCGCTCGATCGAAAACTCGCCGGAATCGCCCGGTGCACGCACTCATTTCGATTCGATGCAACGCCGGCAGATGCGCAAGGCGTTGTTCCTGGCCGGTGGTCTCGGACTCATCGCGCTGGCGCTCGGCTTCGCGCTCGCGTGGTGGGCGGGCCGACGCCTGCGTCAACCGATCAGCTCGCTCATCAAGAGCGCCGATCGCATCGCACAGGGCGACTACTCGCGGCCGATGGAAGTGGGCCGGCGCGACGAATTGGGCGAGCTGCAGGCCGCGCTCGAGCGCATGCGTCAGAAGCTGCGCCAGACGACCATCAACAAGAACTACCTCACGAACGTGCTCGGCAGCATGACCGACGCGGTGTTCGTGACGTCCCCGGACGGTGTGATCCGCATGGCCAACCAGTCGGCCTGCAAGCTGCTCGCCTGGGGCGAAGAGGAACTGGTCGGCCGTGGCATCGCGTCGATCCTCGATGAACGCGAACGCGCCGAGTTCGACATGTTGCGGGCGTCTTCCGATACGCGCGAAACCGTGGTCAAGACGCGCCACGGTCAGACCATTCCCGTGGCCATCACCGGCTCGCAGATCACCACCGACGACCCGCAGTACCAGGGCACCATCTTCGTCGTCCGCAACGTCACCGAGCGCAAGCGCGCCGAACGGCGCATCCGTTATCTCGCGCGTTACGATGCGCTGACGAAAGTACCGAATCGCATGCAGTTCCAGCACCTGCTGCAACAGGCCATCGCACGCGCCATCCGCAACAAGACCGGGCTCGCGCTGCTGTATCTCGACATGGATCGCTTCAAGGAGATCAACGACACCTTCGGCCATGCCGCAGGCGATCGCACGCTCGAGATCCTCACCGAGCGTCTGATGCGCGCGCTGCCGCAGGAGACGACCATCGGCCGCCTCGCCGGCGATGAATTCGCGATGTTCGTCGACGACCTGGCCGGCGAAGCCGACAACCGCGGCACGGTGGCGCAGCTGGCGCGCAGCGTGCTCGCCGAGATCTCGCGCGCGTTTCAACTCCAGGAACACGAAGTGTTCCTCACCGCGAGCATCGGCGTCGCGTTCTGCCCGCGCGACGCGGAGAACGTGATCGACCTGATCCGCAATGCCGACGCGGCGATGTATCACTCGAAGCAGAACGGCGGCAATTCCTTCGCTTTCTATTCGCCCGAGATGAATGCGGCCGCGGTCGAGCGGCTGATGTTGAAGAGCAAGCTGCGCCGCTCGCTCGAGCGCGACGAATTCCAGGTGCACTACCAGCCCAAGGTCGACCTGCGCGACGGCCGCATCGTCGGCGCCGAGGCGCTGCTGCGCTGGCGGCTGCCGGGACACGGCGACATTCCGCCCTCGCATTTCATCCCGCTGGCCGAAGAGACCAACCTCATTCTCGAAGTCGGCGAGTGGGTGTTGAACCGCGTCTGCCAGGACTACCGCGAGCTGCAGCAGACCGTGACGAACCCGGGCCGCATCTCGTTGAACCTCTCGCTCAAGCAACTGCGCCAGGCGAGCTTCATCCTTCGTTTCAGATCCGTGTTCCGCAAGCACGGCGTCTCGCCCACCTGCTTCGAGCTGGAGATCACCGAAACCACGCTGATGGCCGACAGCAAGCGCACGCTGCACCTGCTGGACGAGCTGTACGCGATGGGCCTGCATCTTTCCATCGACGACTTCGGCACGGGATATTCGTCGCTCTCGGCGCTGCAGCAGTTCCCGATCGGCACGCTCAAGATCGACCAGTCATTCGTGCGCGACGTCGATGACGACGAGAGCGATGCGACCATCGTGCGCACCGTCATCGAGATGGGACGCAGCCTCAAGATGAACGTGATCGCCGAGGGCGTCGAATCCACCGGCCATCTCGACTTCCTGCGTCGCCACCATTGCGGTTTCGGCCAGGGCAAGTTGTTCGGCGAGCCCGTCACGCTCGCCGAGCTGCGCCTGCTGCTGGTGCGCCAGCAGGAAACCGGACCCGCGTTCGCCGGGTTGCTCACCCAGCTCGGCAAGAACGAGAAAGTCGCCAGCAAGCCGCGCGGCGTCTGATCGCCTAGCTACCAGACTTCATCGAACCGCAGTCCTGCTTGCTGCCGGCCTGCTTGTCGAGCCGCTCGAGCAGGTCGGCGATGCGGCGCGCGTTCGCGGCGCGATCCACGATCACCATCGTGTTCGTGGCCGGGAACGCCGCGAGATGCGCGAACTGCGGCATCAGCGGCCGCAGCAGGGGCACGGCCTGTGCCATGCAGATATTGCGCGCCTGCATCACCCGCGTAACCAGCTCATCGTCGGCGATCTTTGGATCGTCGGCGGTGAGCGTCGGGGTGGGCAGCTGCCGCGCAATCCCATCCGGTATGACGCTGATCACGCCGCCCTGCGTGAAAGTGGCGAGCCCGTTGACGCGCAGGATGGCCAGCAGCATCGGGTAGTCGACGCGCTCGACCCCGAAGCCCGCGGTCGGCACCGCCCCGCTGGCGTGCGGATCGACCACGAACTGCTTGCCAGTCTTCTTCGCGACGCGCGCGATCAACTCGCCGAGGTCGATGGTGGGCCCACCCGGCGCGACCCGCGCGGTGTTCTCTTCGGCGGCGGGCGCGATCGCAGGTAGTGCGGCAAGCAGCGCCGCTGCGCACAGGACACGAAAGTTCATCTTTTTTTCTCCCCGGTAGTTTGGCCTAGCGCAAACGCCGCGGTGGCGGCGGCGCGAAGCCGAGCGTCGATTCATCCCAGAAGCGGTTCTGCTCGCCGCATTCGAGCACCCGTTTGCGACACAGCGCGTCGCGCCATTCGTATTTGATGAAATGACGGCTGTCGGCATCGGAGCGCGCGACGAATTCCACCTGCACCGCGCGATCGACGCGGCGATCGCCGTAGCCCGTGCCGGCGGATTCGTCACGGTCCTGCCGTTCGGCCTTGCCGGCGCTGCCGCTCGAGCGCGCCAGCGGCGGCGCGCTGGCCGCCGGCGCCTCATCGGCGACGCCGCGTTCCTCTTCCGGAAATGGCTGATAGAGCGCCGGCGGGGGCGCGACTTCGCGGTAGACAGCGACGGCTATCACGCCGCGCGCGGAACGGTCGCCGAAGGCTTCCGCGTATGACTCGCTCCACTCGGCAAAATAGAACTCGTTGATGGCATCGAGATTCGCGCGCCAGCCCGCGTAACTTTGCGTATCCCAGGCGCCGAGCACATACATCGGCTCGCCGCGCGTCAGCTGCGACTTCTTGCCACTGATGATATTCCGACCATCTACCGCGATCACGAGACCCAGCCGCTCGCCGCTCGCGTTGCGCACCCGCACCTGGTAGCGCGCGCCCTTTTCCGCCTGCAGATAGGAGCGCAGCGAGCCATCGCGCGTGTGCACGGGGAATTCACGGAACGTGCGCCCGTCCGGCGCGACGATCTCGATGGAAACAGGCGAGGCGTTGGCCCAGGCCCCGCCTGAGCACACCCAACTACCGGCCACGGCCAGCGCATAGACCCAGGATTTCATCTGACATCTCCTGCGCGCGATGCGCGCGCTCGTGAGAGATCAACGCGGGGCGTGTGCGGTTGGGGTCAGGAATCTTTGGGCAGCGCGATCAGCAGGTGCCGGAACGAGGCGTAGCCTTCCGGATAGACCCACGCATGAGCGTCGAGCAGCTCCTGCCCGGCAGTCCAGAGCTCGCCGTCGACCAGCACCTCGCTACCCGTGTGTTTGCCGCCGAGCGTGCCGAGAAACACCCGCATCCAGTGCGGACCCGCCGCCATTCGTTCGCTGAACAGCTCCGCCAAGCGTGGCAGGAATTCCTGGAACCCTTCGATGCGCGCGCCCTCGCGCGTACTGACCATCAGGACCGGCCCGGTGCACACTCGCCACGCGTGGCCCGCGCCCGTCCATTCTTCCCAACCGACCTGGTTCCCGTCGCATCGATGCGTGGTCAGCGATTCGGCCACCACGTGGAAAGACGCCTGCAGGAATTTCGCGTAGGCGTTATCGGCCGCTCTTTCGGCGGTTTCACCGAGGCCGGCGAACGAATCGAGCAATGGGATGCCATTCATCCGCGGCGACTCGATGACGAAATCCACCTGCACCTGGACGGTGCCGCCCTCGACCTTGCCACGCTCGAACAGCCGCGGCTCGAGCACCAATCCGTCCTGCGCGCGGATGACCCCGCCGCTGCGCTGCGCCTCGATTCCATGGCCGGCAAACGTGGCCTGTAACGCTTCGAGCAATTGTTCGCTCATGGGTTATGCCCGTCCAAACACCGACGACAGCATAGCTGCGCTCCCATAGAATCGCGCCCCCATGCTGGTACCCATTCATGCTTGAACTTCGGGATCTGCGCCTGCGCAGAGGCGCTACTGTCCTGTTCGACCGGGCAAATCTGACCATCTTTCGGGGCGACAAGATCGGCATCGTTGGCCGCAACGGGTGCGGCAAGTCGAGCCTGCTGGCGTTGCTGCGCGGCGACCTGGGCGCCGACGCGGGCGACTACTCGGTCCCCGGCAAGCTCAACTTCGTCTCCGTGTCGCAGGAGCTGCCGCACACCGAAGCGACCGTCCTCGAATACGTGCGCAGCGGCGACACCCGCCTCATGGCGATCGAGGCCGCACTCGGTGAGGCCCGCGCTGCGGACGACGGCATGCAGGAAGCGCACCTGCTCGGCGACTACGAGCTCGCGGGCGGCTACACCTCGGCGGCGCGCGCTGCCGAGCTCGCCGACGGCCTGGGATTCGAGCCGGCCGACATCGAGCGCAGGGTGAAGGAGTTGTCGGGCGGCCTGCAGATGCGCGCCAACATGGCGCGCGCGCTCATGTCGCGCGCCGACGTGCTCATGCTCGACGAACCGACTAACCACCTGGACCTCGACGCGGTGTTGTGGCTCGAACACTGGCTGCAGCGTTTTCCGGGCACCCTGCTGCTGGTCTCGCACGACCGCGAGTTCCTCGATGACATCGTGAGCCGCATCGTGAACCTCGAGAACTCGCAGCTCACGCACTGGACCGGCAATTACACCGATTTCCAGCGGCAGCATGCCGCCAGCATCCAGCAGTCCGCGGCCATGGCCGCGCGGCAGCAACGCGAAGTGACGCGCCTGCATTCGTTCATCGATCGGTTCCGCGCGCAGGCCAGCAAGGCCCGCCAGGTCCAGAGCCGCATCAAGGCGCTGTCCAAGCTCGAGACCATCGCGACCTACCAGGAGCTCGAGACCTTCGAATGGGAATTCGCCGCCGCCAACAAACTGCCGCAGCCGCTGGTGACGCTCGATCACGCCAGCGCGGGCTACGGCGACCGCACCGTGATCTCGCGCGTCAACAGATCGGTCAACCCGGGCGAGCGCATCGGCATTCTTGGACGCAACGGGGCCGGCAAATCCACGTTGATGAAGCTCATCTCGGGTGCGCTGCCGCCCCTGGATGTCGGCGACGGTGGCGAGCGCGTCGCCTCTCCCGATCTCATCGTCGGCAACTTCGCGCAGCTCGAAGTCGATCGACTCGACGCGCGGGATACCGCCCTCGTCGCACTCACCAATCGCATCGATGAGATCGGTGCCCGTTCCCAATGGGACGAACAGCGACGCCGCAATCACCTCGGCGGCTTCGGTTTTCGCGGCGATCGGGTGTTCGAACCCGTGGTCCACTTCTCCGGCGGTGAGCGCGCGCGTCTGGCGCTCGCGATCCTCGTGGCCGAGCGCCCCAACCTGCTGTTGCTCGACGAGCCCACCAACCATCTCGATTTCGAGATGCGGCATTCGCTCATCACCGCGCTGCAGGATTTCGCCGGCGCCGTCATCGTCGTTTCGCACGATCGCGGCCTGCTGCGCAGCGTCTGCGACCAGTTCTGGTTGGTGGCCGAGGGAGAAGTGCGTGATTTCGACGGCGATCTCGAGGACTATTCCAACTGGCTCGAGAAACGCGGCGGGAGCGCCGCGACGCCCGCTGCGCCTAAGCCGCGCGGCGAGGACCGCCGCGAAAAGAAGAGCAAAGGTTCGCCGGATCGCAAGGACCTGGGACCTAAGCGCCAGGAGGTCAAGTCCATCGAGACAACGCTTGCCAAGCTCACGCAGGAGCGCGCGAGGATCGAGACGGAAATCACCGGCCTCGACTACGCCCGCGATGCCGCGCACGCGCGCAAGGTGACCGAAAGACATGCCGTTGTCCTGCGCGACATCGAGCAATTGGAGACACGCTGGCTGGAGTTGTCGGAGCGGCTAGAATCCGCCGATGGCTGAAGAGCCTGAAGCGACACCGATAGACCCGTCTCCACCACCGGTAGAGGCGCCGCGCAAGCGTCGCCTCGGCCGGAAACTGTTTTATGGTTTTCTGTCGGTGTGGCTGCTCGTCGCGCTGTGGAATCTCTACAAGCCGCTGCCCGCAGGCACGCATGTGCGCGGCGCCATCGTCGAGACGCCGCTCAGCCAGCTGCAGTTCCTCGCCGACGTCACCAGCGCCGACGGCTTCGGCGCGCCGGTAGTCAGTCAGCAGATCTTCGACGCGATGCTCAACGTCGTGGGTGTTGCGCGCGAATACCTCGTGCTCGACTTCTTCCTGTTCAACGGTCAACGCGGCGCCGCGCTCGACGCCCGGCCGCAACGCGAATTGTCGGCCGAGCTGCGCGACGCGCTGCTCGCGCGCAAGCAGGCGGTGCCCGGCTTGCGCGTACTGGTGCTCTATGACCCCATCAACGACGTGTACGGCGGACTGCCATCGCGCGATCTCGCCGCGCTGCGTCGCGCAGGCATCGACGTCGTCAGCATCGATCTCGATGGCTTGCGCGACTCCAACCCTATCTACTCCGCTTTCTGGCGCCTGACGATGAAGTGGTGGTCGGGCGACGGCAAGGGAGACGCGTGGCTGCCCAATCCGCTCGACTCCGGGCCCGACCAGGTCAGTTTCGGCGCCTGGGCGCGGCTGCTCAACTTCAAGGCGAACCACCGCAAGGTGCTCATCGGCGATGACGGGCGCGGCGGCATCACCGGGATCGTCACGTCCGCCAATCCACACGATGCGAGCAGCCGGCATTCCAATGTCGGCTTGAAGCTTTCGGGCGCCGCGCTGCGGCCGCTGCTCGAGAGCGAACTGGCGCTGGCGCAGGGCTCCGGCTGGCGCGGCGACTGGCCTCTCCCGCCCGAGTCGCAGGCGGAAGACGCGCTGCCGCATCCGGAGAACGCTGCGCACGTGCAGGTGCTGACCGAGGGCGAGATCCGTGCCGCCATCGTGCGCAACGTCGCCGGCACACGCGTGGGCGACAGCATCGACGTCGCGATGTTCTATCTATCGGAACGCGAGGTCGTGCGGGCGCTGGTCGCGGCCGCCAAGCGCGGCGTGGTGGTGCGCGTGCTGCTCGACCCGAACAAGGATGCCTTCGGCCGCACCAAGAACGGCATCCCGAATCGCTCGGTCGCCACCGAACTCGCCGCCGCGTCGGATGGCGCCATCAAGGTGCGCTGGTACCGCACCCACGGCGAACAGTTCCACACCAAGCTCGTGGCCATGCGCACGGCAACGGAGTTCTGGTTCACACTGGGCTCGGCCAACCTGACCCGCCGCAACATCGACGACTTCAATCTCGAAGCCAACATCGCCGCGAGCGTGCCGCTGAACGCAGAGATCGCGACCAGCATCAACACCTGGTTCGAGTCGTTGTGGACGAACCGCGGCCCGCCGCCGCTCGAATACACCGCCGATTTCGGCGCCTACGCCGATCCTGCGCAGGGCACGTACTGGCTGTACCGGCTGATGGAAGCGTCGGGCCTGTCTACTTTTTGAGGTTACTTTTCTGGCGTCGGCTGTGCGGCGAGCGCGCCGGCCGTCGACTGCTCGAGCTGCGCCATGGCCGCGGCGGTCGCTACTTCGAATGCAGCCACCACGGCCGTCAGCCGGTCTTCACTCGCCACCGCCGACCCCTGCGCGGTGAAATTCGCCAGCAGCTCGCGATCGCGATGCCGGCCCAGCGTACAGTCGAGCACCACGAACACCGTGGGCGCGGGTCCGCCGGTGGTGTAGTCGGCCTCGAAGCGCCGCACAGCCACCCGCAGGCTGTAGCGCGGCGCGTACGGCGAGGTGTCGTCGAACACCGCGGAAAAACTCCCCGTGGCGCGCAGCGCATCGACGATCACGCTCCCCACCACGTCCGGCGCGGGCGCAGCCCAGCGGCTGGCGGCGTAAAAATCGAAGCGGTTGTCGCTGCGCAGCAGCGCGATCCGGTCGGAATCGAGGCCGGGACCGGCCTCCGGCCGTTGCAGCAGCACGCTGCCGTGGGTAGTTGCGACCGGCTCTGCCGGCGCGCGCGGCGGCAGGCGCAGCACGAACGCCTGCGGTGCCGGAATCGTCGTCTCGAGCAGTCCACCGCAGCCCGCGAACGCGAGTGACGCGACCGGCAACCACGCTCTGAACTTCATCGCGGAATCTCCACGCCGCGGTAACTCGGCTCATACAACAGTTGTGAGGGATCGGCCTTGAGGCTGCGCGAAAGCTCGCGGAATTCCTGCGCGGCATTGCGACTGTCGCGCAGCAGTCGTTCCATCTCCGGCAGGCTGTCGCGCAGGAACAGGCCCAGGTCTTCGCGATGATCGGCCATCAACTTGTCGAGGTTGGCCGTCGTCTTGGCCAGGTTTTCCGAGATCGCGCGCATGCGTTCGGAGGCGGCGGTGAGATTCGGGCCGGAGGTGTCGATCAACTGCCGTGCGCCGATCGCCGCGGCGCGTACGTCCGCCATGGTCGCCTTGAGGTCGGCGACCACCACCGCGGCATCGCGCATGGTGCCCGGCAGCGAATTGGAAGTCTGCTCGACGTTCTGCATCGTCAGCGCGAAAGCCTTGAGGTTCTCGTCGGACAGCACGCGGGATGCGCGATCGACGACATCCGTGGCGCGACCGACGAGGTCGGGCAGGCTCGACAGCAGCCGGTCGAAATTCGACTGGACGGTGTCGATGACGGGATAGATCTCGCTCGGCACCGAGGGCATGCGGCCCTTGTTCCGGTCGCTGGCGAGCAGGTCGATGTAGAGCAATCCGGTGACGCCCTGCATCGACAGCGACGCCAGCGTCTCTCTCGAGATCGGCGTATGCGAATCGATGTCCGAGATCACCTGCACGCGATCGGAGGCGCGTTTGTCGATCCTGATGGCGACCACGCGTCCGACATCGACGCCGAGATACCGCACGGTGCTGCCGCGATTCAGGCCCGAGACGCTGCCCTCGAAATACATCTCGTAGCGCACGTAGTCGCGCGCGTCCGCGCTGCCCGCGTACCAGTACACGAACAGGCCCGCCATCGTGGCGACCAGCAGCACGAACGCGCCAACCGCCGTGTAGTTAGCTTCACGTTCCATGATGGCCCGAACCCTCGCCGAAGCGCACGGCGCGTTCGCCATGGAAATAGGCCTGGATCCACGGATGTGGATTGGCGGTGATTTTTGCCAAAGTGTCGCTCGTCATCTTGCGGTCGATGATCACCCCGACACGATTGCAGGTTCTGAAGATGGTGTCGAGGTCGTGCGTGATCATGATCACCGTGAGTCCTAGCTGTTCGCGCAGATCCATGAGCAGCGCATCGAAGGCCGCGGCGCTGATCGGGTCGAGCCCCGCGGTCGGTTCGTCGAGCATCAGCAGCGCCGGATCGAGCGCCAGCGCGCGGGCCAGCGCGGCGCGCTTGATCATGCCGCCGGACAGCTGCGCCGGGTACTTGCGCGCCGCCTCGTCGGGCAGCCCCACCAGCCTGATCTTGAGCAGCGCCAGTTCCTCGAGCGCGCGCGGCGACAGTTGCAGGTGCTCGAGCATCGGCAACTGCACGTTCTGCAGCACCGTGAGCGAGGAGAACAACGCCCCCTGCTGGAACGTGACCCCGTAAGTGGCCTTGATCTCCTTGAGCTGCGCGACGCTCAACTGCGTGAGGTCGCGGCCCTGCATGAGCACCTCACCCGCCTGTGGGCGCTGCAGCCCCAGGATGGAGCGCAGCAGCACGGATTTGCCGGCTCCCGAGCCACCGACGATGCCGAACACCTCGCCGCTATACACGGTCATGTCGAGCCCGTCGTGCACGATCTGCGCACCGAAGCGATTCACCAGTCCGTGTACTTCGATCAGGGGCTCGGCCATCAGATGTCCAGCTGCCAGAACGCGATGGCGAACATCGCATTGGCGAAGATGACCAGGAAGATGGATTGCACGACGGCGACGGTAGTCAGTCGGCCGAGTTCGCGCGACGAATCGCGCACCTGCAGGCCGCGATACGTGCCCGAGAGTGCGATCAACAGGCCAAAGAACGGCGCCTTGATGATGCCGACCCAGAACGTGGTGGGCGCGATCGCGTCCTGCACGCGCTCGAGATACAGCACCAGCGGCATGTCGAGCAGCCATTTGCACAGCAACGCGCCGCTTAAGAGCCCGATGCCATCGGCGATCACGGCCAGCAGCGGCATCGCGATCACCAGGCCGATGACGCGCGGCAGGATCAGCACTTCGTGCGGCTCGACGCCGATCGCATGCAACGCGTCGACCTCTTCGTTGAGCTTCATCGCGCCGATTTCGGCCGCGAACGCAGACCCTGAGCGACCCGCAACAATGATGGCGGTCAGCAGCACGCCGAGCTCGCGCAGCACGCCGACGGTGACGATGTCGACCACGAAGATTTCGGCGCCATATTCCCGCGCCTGCTGCGCAGCGATGTACGCGATGATCAGGGTGATCAGGAAGGCGATCAGCGACACGATCGGAATGGCGGTGATGCCGGTCTCGTAGACATGCCGCGCGATCGACGCCGGCCGCAGCCGGCGCCAGCTGGCGCAGGCGCGCGCGAAGGTGACGCAGGCACGGCCGACGAAATCGAGCGCCAGCTTCACTCCCTGCACGCGGCGGGTGACCGTTCTGCCGAGCGCGCTGACCGGTTCGAACGCCGGTTCCGACGACGACGGCGGCGGCCGGCTGCGCTTGCCGGCGAGCGTCGCGTCGATCAGCTCCAGTTGCCCCGGCGGCGTACCGTTGAATTGCACGCTGAGCCCGGCGGCTTCCGCTGCCTTCAACCACTCGCGCAGGCGCCAGGCGCCGGCCAGGTCGAGCGAGACGGACTCGGGGATGCTGACGTTCAGCGAGCGAGCGCCAGCGAACGACTGCGCAGCCAGCTCGGCATCGATGGCGGGCAGATCCGCGCCGCGCCAGCTTCCGGCTAGTTCGACCTCGAGGGTATCTCCATTGCGCTCAAGGCTCAGGTGCATGGCGGCTCGGAGTGTAACCCGCGAGCCGCTATGGCCATTGCCTCAGGTGTCGTCGCGATAGCGGCGGATGCGAATGGTCACGAAGACCATGGCGGCGGCAGCCGCGACGCCGAGCCACATTTCGGTGCTCATGAACACGTTCGACAGGTGAAACGCGTTGTAGATTTCGCTGACCGGCGGCAACCGTTCGTGATTGCCGGCCTCGAACGCGTTCGGATCGACCTTCATGAGCTGGATGTAGCCGCTGAAGCGCTGACCCAGGAAGTCGAGCACGTGATTGCTATGGAGGAACACCTTCTCGAGCACCGGGAGCGCGATCGGCGGCAGGATCGCCCAGAGGAACACCTTGTTCTTTGCCCAGGTCGACAGCAGCAGCAGGTAGCCGGCGATGGGCGCATACCAGAGGACTCCGCCGAGCATCATGCCGAGCGCGACCGCCTGGGATCGCAGCCAGGCTCCGAAGCTCCAGTCGGGCATGATGTCGCCGATGACGGAGCCATGCAGGATCAGCGATACGGTCACGAAGTTGACGAGCTGCGTGACGGCGCTCAGCAGGACTACGCCGACCGGCACCACCACCATCGCTACCGCGAGTTTCGAGAGCACGACACTGACATCGGAGACCGGCAGCGACTTCCAGAACAGGATGCTGCGGTCCTTGCGCTCGGTGTACAGGCAGTCGATCAGGTAGAAAAAGACCACGATCGTCATGAACACCGAGATCATGCCGAAGATCGCTAGGAAGGAGACCGCGAAGACGCTCTCCTTGCGATCCTCGGGCAACTTGATCGCATTGTGCATCTCGCTCACGGACTGACCGTCGACAGTGATGTGGGCATTCGCGCCATCGGGTACCTGGAGCATTCCCCAGTTGAAGAAGATCGTGATGAGACCGACCCAAACCAGCGGCGCGATCCACAGCGACTTGTGTTCCCAGATCTCGCGACGGATCAGCATGAGGAATGTGGTGTTCACGCGGCCTCCTTCGACGGCGCGGCGGGGGCGCCGGCCGGCTGCATCATGGCCACGAACAGGTCAGTGACCGATGGCGTGCGGGTTTCACCGAGCCCCGCGAACTCGGACACCTTGCGGCCGTCGTAGAGCATCGCCACCCGGCCGAAGACCTCGCGCTCGTGGCAAGGCTTGAGCGCGCGCGCCGCATCGACGTTGGCCGCGGTGGGCACGAGCTGCGTGAAGCGTTCGCCCAGGGTTTCCATCGCCGTATCCAGCGCGATCTTGCCGTGCTGGATGAAGATGATGTCCGTGAGGATGTTCTCGATCTCTTCGACCTGGTGCGTGGTCACGAGGATGGTGCGCTCCTTGTCGAAGTAGTCGTTGAGCAGGTTGTCGTAGAACGACCGGCGGAACAGCAGGTCGAGGCCGAGCGTCGGCTCGTCCAGCACCAGTAGTTTGGCGTCGATGGCCATGATCAGAGCCAGGTGCAGCTGCGTGACCATGCCCTTGGAGAGCTGGCGCACGCGGCTGTCCATCTTGATGTCGGTCTTCGCGAGAAATTCCACTGCGCGCTTGCGATCGAAGCGCGGATGTACGCCGGCGACGAATTCGACGGCCTGC
>DATHJZ010000193.1:0-2403 GCA_035286365.1 Steroidobacteraceae bacterium
TCGGTGATGACCACCGGGAACGGTGTGCCCGCGGCATGCGATTCGACGAACGCCTCGATGCCGGCCTGGCCGCTGTTCGCGGATGTGACCTCGTGCCCGTCGATTTCGAGCGCGTCGCGCAGCGCCTTGAGCAGCAGCGGGTCGTCGTCGACGATGAGAATGCGCTGCGGTCCGATGCTGGTCGCGGACGCGCGCGTGGGTGAGGCGGTGTCGAAGGTCGCCGTCGAGAAACTCAGGCGCACCAGAGTGCCCTGGCCGGGCGCGCTCTCGATTTCGAGATCGGCGCCGTGCCGCTGGGCGACGCCGTAGACCATTGCCAGCCCCAGTCCCGTGCCACGTTGTCCCTTGGTCGTGAAGAAGGGTTCGAGACAGCGACGGCGTGTGTCTTCATCCATGCCGATGCCGCTGTCGACGACTTCGAGATGCACCGCGTGGGATTTCGCGCTCGCCGCGCTGCGCGTGCGGATGATGAGCGGACCACCCTGCGGCATAGCATCCACGGCGTTGAAGACCAGGTTTACCAGCGCGTCGCGAATCTGGCTTTCGACCGCGGCAATCGGCGGAAGCGCAGCGTCGAGTTCCGTGCGCACCTCGATGGACACACCGCGTTGCTGCGCCATGTCGGCCCAGCGCGCGCGCGTGAGATCGATCACGTGTTGCACGAGCGTGTTGAGGTCGACCGGCACCAGCGACGCCTGCGGCTCGCGCATGCGATAGAACTCGCCCATGCGCGAGACGGTCTGAGCCACGTCGTCGACCGCGCGCTGGATGATCTCCAGCTGGCCGCGCGCGCGGTCGCTCAACTGTTCGCGTTCGAGCAGCGACTCGGTGTAGAGCGCCACCGGCGAGATAGCATTGTTGATGTCGTGCGCGATGCCGCTTGCCATCTGCCCCAGCGCGCGCAGCCGCTCCTGTTGCATGACCTGCTGCTGGGTCTGGCGCAGGTCGTCGTAGGCGCGCTGCAGCGCGCCGTACAGCTGCGCCTGATGCGAGGCGAGGGCCGTGTGCTCGGCCGACTGGCGCAGGAATTCGCATTCACCGCTGCTGAACGCCTCGGGCGCGCGGCGCGCGCAGATCACGACACCGAACACCTGGCTTTCCACCACCATCGGCGCGATCACCAGCGAGCGCATGCCGACGCTTGCGAGGCGCCGCGGAAACTGGAACTGCGTCTGCGAGATGTCCGGTTCGTAGACGAGATGTCCGCGCACGCAGCGGCCGAGCCCGTTCTCGTCGATGGGCACGGGTGAATCCTCGAGCAGTTCGAGGCCGCTGGCCGCGACGTGGCTGCGCGCGCCCACACAGCTCACGGTGAGCTTGTTCTCGCCCATGTCGTACAGGCAGATGCAGCAGAAGTCGGCCGGCATTTCCTCTTCGATGGTGCGTACGACCACCTGGAAGATGCTGCGCAGGTCCTGTCGCTCGCCGATCGCGCGTGTGATCCGCGACAGCAATGCGAGGCGCTGCAATTGCTCGCGCAGCCGGGTATCGGCGCGCATCCGTTCCGATACGTCGCGGTAGTTGGTGACGATGGCGCGCACCGCTGGATCGTTCAGGCGATTAGTGGTCGTGCCCTCGAGCCACAACCAGCGGCCATCCTTGTGCCGGCGACGCCACAGCAACGGCACCGACATCCCCGGATTCGCAATGAGCTCTGCGAAGCGTTTCTCGAGCTGCGGCAGGTCGTCGGGATGCACGTTCTCGGGGCCCATGCGGCCGACCAGCTCGTCGGCGGTGTAGCCCTCGATCGCCAGCACCGAAGGACTCAGATAGAGCATCTTGCGATCCGCATCGACCAGCGCGATGCCGTCCGCGCCGTTTTCGATGAGCGTGCGGAAGCGATGCTCGCTCTGGCGCAGCGACTTGTTGGCGGTCGCAAGCTCCGCGGTGCGCTGCTCGACACGCACCTCGAGCTGGTCGCGCGCCTCGCGCAGCGCATCGGCCGCCGCGGCGGCATCGGTGACGTCGCGCGCGGTCGCGTACATGTTGTCGCCCTGTGGCATCGAACGCCACGACAGCACCCGCCACGAGCCATCCTTGTGATGGTAGCGATTCTCGAAATGCAGCACGCTCTCGCCGGTTTTCATCTGGCGCTCGATCTCGCGAATTGTTTTCGGCAGATCGTCCGGATGCACGAAGTCGAGATACGGGCGGCTGGTGAACTCTTCGGGCGTCCAGCCCAGAACATTGAACACGGCCGGGCTCACGCGCTTGAAATAGCCATCGAAGCTCGAAATCACCAGGAAATCGAGCGACAGCGAGAAGAACTGCGCGAGTTCGCCCTCGGCGCGGGCGCGCGCCGCGAAGGCCCGGCGGATCGACAGCAGCGCGAGGCCGACGAATACCAGCGCGAACAGGCTGCCACCGACGATGACGCCTTGCGTGACGCTGGCGCTGTGCTGG
>DATHJZ010000194.1:0-5755 GCA_035286365.1 Steroidobacteraceae bacterium
GACGCGCTGGCTCCTGCTCGCATTCCTGGTGTCGGTGGCATTGGTGGTTCTCGCCATCGATGCGGTGGTGGTCGTGGTGTTCGGCTTCACCGAACCCGGGCACTCGCCCGCGGGCGCCGTGGTCGTCACCACCGTCGTGGCGCTGGCAGTCATCTGCGGCGCGAGCCTCTTCAAGACCCTGACCCTGCGCGCCGGCGGCGGCGTGGTGGCGCGCTCGCTGGGCGGTACGCGCATCGACCGCAGCACCGGCGATCCGGCCTTGCGACGACTTCACAACGTCGTTGAGGAGATGGCCATTGCCTCGGGGGTCACGATGCCCGAGGTCTACGTACTCGAGAACGAGGACGGCATCAACGCGTTCGCGGCCGGCAATTCGCCCGCCGACGCGGCCATCGCGGTCACCCGCGGCGCGGCTACGCGGCTCAAGCGCGACGAGCTCCAGGGCGTCGTGGCCCACGAATTCAGCCACATCCTGAATGGCGACATGCGGCTCAACCTGCGGTTGTTAGGCTGGATTTTCGGGCTGCTGGCCATCGCCATCGTCGCGCGCGTCGTGTTGCAGAGTTCGCCACGCAGCGGCGGCCGTGGCCGCAAGGATGGCGCGGGCGCGCTCATTCTCGCCGCGCTCGCCATCATGGTGCTCGGGTACGTCGGCGTGTTCTTCGGCCGGCTGTTGCAGGCGGCCGTGGCGCGTCATCGCGAACGTCTCGCGGACGCGTCCGCCGTGCAATTCACGCGCGATCCGCAGGGGCTCACCGGCGCGCTGCTCAAGATTGCCGGCCTGGCACAGGGCTCGCGCCTGGTCGCGCCCGAAGGGGAGCAGGTCGCGCACATGTTGTTTGCGCCCGGCTTCGCGCGGCTGCTGGCCACGCATCCGTCGCTCGAAGAACGGTTGAAGGAGCTCGATCCCAGGTTCCGCGCCAGCGAATTGCCGGCGCTGGCCGCGGCGGCGATGCGCGATGCAGAGCGCCTGCGCTCGACCGATGCCGCGCAGACGCCGTCGCGAACGCCGGCGATGCCCGAGGTTGCGGCTGCGTTTGCGCAAATGGCGGAGACGCGCGTCAACGCTCCGGCGGCGCGCGACATCGCCGCGCTTGTGGGGACCATGGGCGACGAACAGGTGCGCTACGCGGAAGGCGCGCGCGCCGCCATTCCAGAAGCGCTGCGCAATCTGGTCGGGTCACCCGATCAGGCCCGGGCGCTCACATTGCTGGCGCTGCTCAGCAAAGCACCCGAAGTGCTGGCCGAACAGCGGCGCGTCCTGGTTGCGACCTATGGCGAGGAATTCACCGCGCGCGTGCTCGACATGCGGCCACTGGTGGACACGCTTGCGCCGGCGCTGCGACTGCCGGTCGTGCAGCAGCTGTTTCCCGCGTTGCGGCGGCTGTCACTGAACGAACGCGAGCAGCTGCGCGACGCCGTGGACAAGCTGGCCCGCGCCGATGCGCGCATCGACGTGTTCGAATGCTGCCTCTCGCTGTTGCTTGCGGCGAGCCTTACCGACCTCGAAGGCGGAGCGTCGCACGGCAGCGCATCGCTGCTGCAGGAGAGCGCCGCGATCGCGGTGACATTCGCGATCCTTGCGGCGCAAGGGTCGGACGACGATGAGCAGGCGCGTCGCGCCTACGACGCCGGCATTGCCGCGGTGTTGCCGCAGCCACGGCCCGCGTATCGCGAGCGGCCGGACTGGCCGCAGCAGCTCGGCGCCGCGCTGACCCGGCTCGCTGGCTTGCGTCCGTTCGCGAAGCAGGTGCTCATCGAGGGCATGGTGCGCTGCGTGGCGCACGATCGGAAACTGTCGATCGAGGAAGGTGAATTGCTGCGCACGGTCTGCGCCGTGTTGCACTGCCCGCTGCCGCCGATCGTCTCGCCGGCGGGCGGTAGTTAGTCCGCGAGGAACTCTCCGATTACCACCGCGAACGGTTCGATGTCCACCAGGAAAGCGTCGTGCCCTTCGAGCGAGGCCAGCGGAACGAATCTGGTGGCGGTGCCCGCGGTTTCGAACGCGTCGGCGACCGCGCGCTGTTCGCTGATGGTGAACAGGATGTCGGATTCGACGCCGATCACCAGCGCGCGTTCGGCGGCCGCGTGCTTGAGCGCGCCCGCGGGACTGCCGCCGTGCGCAGAGAGGTCGAAGCGATCCATCGCGCGCGACAGGTACAGGTAGCAGTTCGGATCGAACACCGACACGAATTTGTCGGCCTGCGCGTTGAGGTAGTCCTGCACGGCGAATTCGGACGGGAAATGCGCGCGGCCCGGCGGCAGCGCCTCGTGCTTGCGCTCGGCCGCGGGACGTCGGCCGAAGCGATGCTTCCATTCCGCGGCGGAGCGATACGTGATGGTGCCGAGTTTGCGCGCCAGGCGCATGCCGGTAGTTGGGCGAACGCCGCCCGCGTACTGGCCGTCTTCCCAATCCGGATCGGTGAGGATGGCGTCGCGTTGCAGCGAGCGCAGCGCGATCGCGAAGGGCGTTGCGGCCGGGCTTCCGGAGATGCTCACGACGCGGCGCGCGAATGCGGGAAATTGCGCGGCGAATGCCAGCACGACCATGCCGCCGAGCGAGGCGCCCACGACGGCGGAAAGTTTCTCGATCTTGAGCGCGCGCGCCACTTCGTAGCCGCCGCGCGCGATGTCCTCGACCGACAGGTCCGGAAAATCCAGGCGATATGCGTGGCCGGTGACCGGATCGATCGAGGCGGGGCCGCTCGAGCCGAAGCAACTGCCGAGCGAGTTGACGCACACCACGAAGTAGCGATTCGTGTCGAGTGCCTTGCCGGGGCCGAGCATCTTTTCCCACCAGCCCGGCTGGCTGTCGGCGGACGACGAGGCCGCGTGCGCGGAGGGTGACAACCCGGTGAACAGCAGCACCGCGTTGTCGCGCGCGGCATTGAGTTCGCCCCAGGTTTCATAGGCCACGCGACCATCGCGCAGCTGGCCGCCGCGCCAGAACGGGAAAGGATCCGGAAGCTGCAGTAGTTTGGTTGCCGGACCCGCACTCATCTCAAGCCGGCCCGTGGCCGCCGCCGCGCGCGAAGCATGCTGGATTTTTCGGCGCGGCAGCGCGTTCACGTCGGTTCAGGATCGCCGCCGTCGGCGATGCCTTCGAACAGCGCGGTAGATAGATAACGCTCGCCCGTGTCAGGCAGCATGGCGAGGGTGACCGAACCTGGACCCGCTTCTCGCGCCACCTTGAGCGCCGCGGCGAACGTGCCGCCGCTCGAGATGCCGACGAAGATGCCTTCGCTGCGCGCCAGCGCGCGCGCCGCGTCGATGGCTTCGACGTCGGTCACCGGAACGATGCGATCGGGAATGTCCTTGTTGAGTACCGCAGGCACGAAGTCCGGCGTCCACCCCTGGATCTTGTGCGGCGCGAATGGCTTGCCGCCCAGCAACTGCGCCGCTTCGGGTTCGGTGGCGATGATCTTCACGTCCGGGCGGGTGAGCTTGAGCACTTCACCAACCCCGGTGAGCGTGCCGCCGGTACCCCAGCCGGTGACAAAGTTATCGAGACGCTTGCCGACGAAGTCCTGGATGATTTCCGGGCCCGTGGTGTTGCGGTGGTAAGCCGGATTCGCCGGGTTTTCGAACTGCCGGGCGAGGAACCAGCCGTGTTTCTGCGCGAGCTCGGCGGCTTTCCGCACCATGCCCTGGCCGCGTTCCGCGGCGGGGGTGAGAATCACTTTCGCGCCGAGCATGCGCATGATCTTGCGACGCTCGATCGAGAAAGTTTCCACCATCACGGCGACGAAGGGATAACCCTTGGCCGCGCACACCATCGCCAACGCAATGCCGGTATTGCCCGAGGTGGCTTCGACCACCGTCTGGCCGGGCTTCAGCGTGCCGCTGCGCTCCGCGTCGTCGATGATCGCGATCGCAAGGCGATCCTTCACCGACGACAGAGGATTGAAGAATTCGCACTTCACGTACATCGTCGTGCCCGCGGGGGCGAGACGATTGATCTTGACGATCGGAGTGCGGCCGATAGTGCCGAGGATGTTGTCGTAGAGCATGGTGCGGCGACTCTAGGCTGGCCCCCTGTGGGAGACGAGACCGGGCTTGGCATACCTATATAACGGTTGGTTATGCTGGCTGCGAAATGAGCGAACGATTGCAAAAGTTACTGGCCGGCGCGGGTCACGGATCGCGCCGCGGCATCGAAGAATGGATTCGCGCCGGCCGCGTGACGATCAACGATCGCGTGGCCGCGCTCGGCGATCGCGCCACCAGCGGCGATCGCATCTGTCTCGACGGTAAACCGCTCGATCTCGGCGGCAGCGCTGAAACAGTTGAAGTGCTGCTCTATCACAAGCCCGTTGGCGAAGTGACGACGCGCAGTGACCCTGAGGATCGGCCGACGGTTTTTGAGCGCCTGCCCGAGCCGCACAGCGGCCGCTGGATCGTCGTGGGAAGGCTCGACGTGAATACCTCGGGGTTGCTGCTGTTCACCAATGATGGCGATCTGGCCCACCGGCTCATGCACCCCTCGAGCGAAGTCCGTCGGGAGTACCTGGTGCGCCTGCGCGGCACGCCTTCGCTCGCCGTGCTCGATCGGCTCCGCCGTGGCGTCGAGCTCGAAGACGGGCGGGCCAACTTCGATTCGATCGAGCCCGAATCCACCGAGGGCAGCCACTCCTGGTATCGAGTCGGCCTGCATGAGGGGCGCAATCGGGAGGTACGGCGCCTGTTCGAGCATGAAGGCTTCATTGTGAGCAGATTGAGCCGCCTGCGGTACGGTTCGGTTGAATTGCCGCGTGATTTACGCGGTGGTGCGTTCATTCACCTTGATGCTTCGAGCATCACAGCGCTCAAGAGTCTCGCGTCGCCGGCCGTCCGGAAGGCCTGACCCGAGCAGCCCGGTGCTACGCTTGCGCGCCATGAAAAACGCCGCCAGTTCGCTTGCATTGCTGGTGCTGTGTACCGCCGCCCAGGCTGAGGTACGCGAGACGCGCGACAACTCCTTGATCATCGAATCGAGCGTCACGACCGGCGCTTCGCCGCGTGCCACGTACGCGGCCCTCGGCAAAGTGGCCGCGTGGTGGGATTCCGCGCACACCTGGTCGGGCGCCGCAAAAAACCTGAGTCTTCAGATGCGCGCCGGTGGCTGCTTCTGCGAGAAACTTGCGCGTGGCGGCTCCGTCCAGCATGGCCGCGTCGTGCACGCCGACCCGGAAAAACTGCTGCGGATCGACGGCGCGCTCGGGCCGTTCCAGGAGATGGCGGTCACAGGAGTCCTGACGTTCAAGCTGACGCCTGAAGGTTCCGGCACCCGCATCACCATGAATTACAGCGTGTCCGGTGCAATCGCGATGGATACGAAGAAACTTGCGCCGGGCGTCGACCAGGTCATGGCCGGCCAGCTCGCACGCCTCAAGGCGTTCGCGGATAAATCCAAATAACGAGCGCCGAACGGTCGCGCATTTTCCGCCAGGTAAGGCTGATGGGGCCATTCTGGCCAAATCTCTCATTTGGGGCTCCGGCTGGTGAATTTGCGCGTCCTGGGTCCCTATATAAATGAGTGGCGCTTCTGGGGTGGCCGGGCTGGCTCGGGTGCCCGGAAAGTCTTAGCAAAATACGAGCCAATGTCGTTGACACTCCGGGGGGTCGAAACGAGAATACGCGGCTCGATTTTCCTGGGAGGGGTACCCAAGCGGCCAACGGGAGCAGACTGTAAATCTGCCGGCTTACGCCTTCGAAGGTTCGAATCCTTCCCCCTCCACCATTGCGTCCTCGTGTGAGGGCGGATGGTGGAGAGCTG
>DATHJZ010000195.1:0-6899 GCA_035286365.1 Steroidobacteraceae bacterium
TGCGCGCGCCGACGCCGCGCGCGCCGCCTTTCGCATCGCCAGCCGCAAGCGCGACGAGGGTGCGATCAGCCAGGTCGAATTCATCGACGCACGCTCGAGCCTCACGAGCGCCGAACTCAATCTCAACGTCACGCGTTTCGAAGTGCTCGCCCGCCAGGCGGAGCTCGATTACGCCACCGCAGCGGGCACGCTGCCCCTGGACTGAACCATGACAGATAGAAATTCCGGAACCTTCGCAGGCGCGCTGCTGGTCGCGCTGGTGTTGTTTGCCGTGTTCATGGTCGGTTGCGGCAAAGCTGCCGCGCCCGAGGCACCCAAACCCACGCCCGTGCGCATCCAGCACGCGAGCAACGGACCCGCCATACCGCCGATCGACACCAACGGCATCGTGGTTACGAAGCATGAGATGCGCCTGTCTTTCAAGATGGGCGGCCTGGTACGCCGCATCCACGTGCAGGAAGGCGACGTGGTGAAGAAAGGCCAGCGGCTCGCCGAGATCGAGCTGACCGAGGTCGGTGCGCAGGTCGAGCAGGCGCGCCAGATGGCTGACAAGGCCGAGCGCGACTTGAAGCGCGGCGAAAACCTCTACGCGGACCAGGTCATCAGTCTCGAGCAACTGCAGGATCTGCGCACCCAGGCTGCGATGGCCGGAGCGCAGTTCAAATCGGCGCAGTTCAACCTGGGTTACTCGGTCATCACCGCGCCGCGCGACGGCATGATCATGCGCAAGCTCGCCGAAGAGCGTGAGCTCGTGCCCGCCGGAACGCCGGTGCTCGTATTGGGCGACAGCGACCGCGGGTACGTCGTGCGCGCCGCGCTCGCCGATCGCGAGATCGTCAACGTGAAACTGGGCGACAAGGGCGACATCCTCATGGACGCGTTTCCCGGCCAGGCGATGAGGGGCACTGTCGTGGAAATCGCCAGCGCCGCGGACGAGCGTACCGGCATGTTTCCGGTCGAAGTGCATTTCGATTCGCCGCCACCGCGCCTGGTGAGCGGCCTGGTCGCGCGCCTGCGTCTCGCGCCGGCCAACGAAGCGCCGCCGCTGACGTACGTGCCGATGGCGGCGCTGGTCGAAGGCGATGGCGATCGCGCCAGCGTGTTCGTGATCGACCGCAGCAAGGCCCCCTTGCAGGCAATACGGCGCGAAGTGCGCGTGGCGTTCATCACGGCCGACAGCATCGCGCTCCAGAGCGGTCTCGCCGCCGGCGAAGCGGTGATCACCGACGGCGCGCTGTATCTCGAAAACGGCGAGGCCGTCGAAATACTGCGCGACACGACCAAGCAGGCGGAGAACCGCCCGGCGACCCCGGCGGCATCCTGACGGCCGGAGGGTTCGCGCGATGTCGTTCCTCGAATTCCCGATACGCCGCTACCAGTTCACGCTGGTGGCGTTCCTGTGCCTGATCGCGCTCGGCTGGTATGCGTTCAGCAAGGTGCCGCGCGAAGAGGATCCGTATTTCAAGATCCCCGGCTACACCATCGCGGCTATCTACCCGGGCGCGGACCCGAAGGACCTCGAGCGGCTGGTCTCGAAACCCATCGAGGACAAGATCGCCGCGCTCGACGACCTCATGAAGATGGAGACGTCGATCCGCGACGGCGTGTCGTTCACGGCGGTGGAATTCGAAACGTTCGTCGACGCCGACAAGAAGTTCGACGAGGTCACGCGCGAAGTGAACGCGCTGCGTCCGGATTTTCCGCCCGAGACGCAGATCATCATCCGGCGTTTTTCGCCCGGCCTCGTCAACACCATCCAGATCGCGCTGGTCTCGGACGAAGCGCCCTATCGCGAGCTCGAAGACTACGCGCGCGAGCTGAAGGACACGCTGAAGACCGTCGATGGTGTGCGCACCGCGGAGACCTGGGCGTATCCAGCGCGCGAATTGCGCGTGGCGCTGGACCTGCGGCGCATGGCCGAGCTCAACCTCGCGCCGGCGCAGGTCATCGGCGCCGTGCAGAGCGAGAACGCCAACATCCCGGCCGGCTTCGTGGACCTGGGGCCGCGCAGTTTTTCCCTCAAGACATCCGGTAGTTATACGTCGCTCGACCAGGTGCGCGACACGGTAATCGCGTCGATCGATGGCCGCATCGTGCGCATCCGCGACGTCGCGGAGGTGAGCTGGAACAGCTCGGCGTACAGCTACACCGGCCGCTACAAGGGCAAGCGCGCGGTGTTCGTCACCGCCAACCAGAAAGACGGTTACAACATCCTCGATGTGCGCGAACGCGTGGTCGCGGCCGCGAATGGCTACGCTGCCAACATGCCGAAGCGCGTGAGTCTCGAGATCGGCTTCGACCAGTCCGAGAACGTGCGTCATCGCCTCAACCGCCTGTATGGCGATTTCGGCATCGCGATCGCGCTGGTGCTGTTGACGCTGCTGCCGCTCGGCTGGCGCGCGGCCGGCATCGTGATGATCTCGATTCCGCTGTCGGTGTCGTTCGGCCTCGCCTGCCTGTATTTCCTCGGTTACTCGCTCAACCAGCTGTCCATTGCCGGCTTTGTCGTCGCGCTGGGATTGCTGGTCGACGATTCGATCGTGGTGGTGGAGAACATCGCGCGGCACATGCGCATGGGGCATTCGCGCATCCAGGCCGCGCTCGCCGGCACGCGGCAGATTTTCGTGGCCATCCTCGGCTGCACCGCGACGCTCATCTTCGCCTTCCTGCCCCTGTTGGCCCTGCCGGGGACCGCGGGCAAGTTCATCCGCGTGCTGCCGATGGCCGTGGTCACGACCATCATCGGCTCGCTGCTGCTGGCGCTGTTCATCATTCCGTTTCTGGCGAGCCGCGTGCTGAATGAAAAAACGCAGGCACACGAGAACGTGTTCCTCAGGCGCGTGATGGGCGTGATCCATAACTACTACCGCCCGGCGCTGCACTGGTGCCTGGCGCGCCCGAAACTCACCGTGGCCGCGGCGCTCGGCGGTTCGCTGCTGTTGTCGGCGGCGCTGGTCCCGGTGATCGGCTCGAGCCTGTTCCCGAAGGCGGATACGCCGCAGTTCCTGATCCAGGTGGATTCGCCCAACGGCACCTCTTTGTCGGAGACCGATCGCGCGCTGCATTTCGTCGAGGACGAATTGCGTCGAATGCCCGAGGTGCGCAGCTGGTTTGCGAACCTGGGGCATGGCAATCCGCAGATCTACTACAACCACATTCCGCGTAACGACGCGGCCAACTACGCCGAAGTGTTCGTGCAGCTGCACGAGTACAACACCAGCGAGACGCCCGAGCGGCTGCAGGCCTTGCGCGAGCGGCTCGAGCGCTACGCGGGTGCTCATATATATGTGAAGGAATTCGCCAACGGCCCGCCGATCTCGGCGCCGATTTCAGTGCGCGTGATCGGCAACGACCTGGCGGTGATCGAAGGCTTGAGCCACAAGGTCGAAGAACTGGTCAAGGCGACGCCCGGCACCCGCGACGTCAAGAACCCACTCAACGTCGCGCGCACCAATCTCAAGCTGCGCATCGACTCGCGCAAGGCGCAGCAGTTAGGCGTGCAGACCGCGGAACTCGATCGCGCCGTGCGGCTGTCCGTTGCTGGCATTCCGGTCGGTACCTTCAAGGAGACGACCGGCGAGCAATACCCGATCGTCGTGCGCACGCCGATCACGCAGCAGGCCGAATTCGCCGCGCTGGAACAGGTGCGCGTGCCCTCGCTGAGCGGGACCACGCTGCCCCTGTCGCAGCTCGCATCGCTCGAGTTCGAGAAAGCGCCGACGCTGATCCAGCGTTTCAATCGAGAACGTGCGATGACCATCGATGCGGATGCGGCCAAGGGCTACAACATCGGCGCACTCACGCAGCAGATCACGCAGAAGCTGGACCAGATGCAATGGCCACGCGGCTATCACTACTCGCTCGGCGGCGAGAAGGAAGCGGGCGACAAGGCGTTCGGCGGCATCGGCATCGCCATCATTGTGGCGATCTTCGGCATCTTCGCGATCCTCGTGCTCGAGTTCGGCAACTTCAAGTCGACGCTGATCGTGTTGACGGTGGTGCCGCTGGGTGTGTTCGGAGGCTTGCTGATGCTGCTGCTGTCGGGCAACGACATTTCCTTCGTCGCATCGATCGGCTTCGTGGCGCTCGTCGGCATCGAAATCAAGAACTCGATCCTGCTCGTGGACTTCACCAATCAGCTGCGCGAGCAGGGTGTGCCGCTCGATGAGGCCATCGAGCAGGCGGGCGAGATCCGCTTCCTGCCGATCCTGCTGACGTCGGCGACGGCGATCGGCGGCCTGCTGCCGCTGGCGCTGCAGAATATCGGGCTCTACTCCCCGATGTCGTGGGTGATCATCGGCGGCTTGATCACGTCCACCCTGCTGGCGCGCCTCGTCACGCCGGTGATGTACAAGCTGATACCGCCGACCATTTCACCGCAAACCCATTCTGGTGGCACACTCGCGGGCCCCGCAGGCGCGCTTCCGGCACCAGCGGCACGCCTGCAGAGCTAACTAGAGGGTTCGATGCGCGCGGTATTCCTGGATTTCGGCACGGTCAGCCACGACGACCTCGACACCGCCAGCCTCGAACGGGTGCTGCCGGGCATCACGCTGCATGCCACGTCCACCGATGCAGAGGTGGAAGAGCGTATTGCCGGTTGTGAGTTCATCCTCACCAACAAGCTGAACATCTCGCGCGCGCGCATGCGCGCCGTGCCCAATCTGCGGTTTATAGGCCTCACGGCCACCGGCACCAACAACATCGATCTCGAAGCCGCGCGCGAACTCAACATCGCGGTGTGCAACATCACCGAATACTGCACGGTCTCCGTGGCGCAGCACGTGTTGGGCGCCATCCTCATGCTCACCCATCGGTTCCGCGAATATAGCCAGGCCGCGATCGACGGGACATGGTCGCGCTCCGAGCAGTTCACCGTGCCTGGCGCGCCGATCCGCGAGCTCGCCGGCAAGGTGCTGGGAATCGTCGGCTACGGCACGTTGGGGCGGGCCGTGGCCAAGGCCGCGCGCGATGCACTCGGCATGCGCGTGCTGGTTTCCGAACGGCCGGGGTCGAAGTCAGAAGACGCCACGACGGTGAGCTCCCCGGTGCGGGTCACGCTCGATGAGGTGCTGCGGGCTTCCGACGTGTTGTCGCTGCATTGCCCGCTCACGCCCGCAACCACGGGCCTGATCGGTGCGCGCGAACTCGCGCTGATGAAACCCGAGGCGCTGCTGATCAACACCGCGCGTGGCGCGCTGATCGATCTCGACGCGCTGGTCGCGGCGCTGCGCGGCGGGGATCTGGGGGGCGCGGCGATCGATGTGCTGCCGCAGGAACCGCCCACGGACGGCAGTCCGCTGTTCGCGCCGGGAATTCCCAATCTGCTCGTCACGCCGCACATCGCGTGGGCCGCGTTCGAAGCGCGGCAGCGCGCCGTGGATGAGCTGGCGCACAACGTCGAGGATTTTCTACGCGGCGGAAGGCGCGGCAGAGTTGCCTAGTTGGCCTGTTGATGGTCAGTCGAGCAGATCCTGCGCCCAGCGCAACACCGGCCAGACCCGTTCCGGCACCAGCTGCTCCGCGCTTTCCCAGTCGCACCAGCGCCATTCGTGATGCTCCGGCTTGCCGAGCTCTGGGTTCACCGGGAGCGAAATCTTTTCGGTGGTGGTGCGCGCGAGGAAGAAGCGCGCGACTTTCTTCTCGCGGCCATAGGGCGCCGTGTCCATGAAGGACTCGCCCCAGGCAAACTCGAGGTCGTCGAGCGTCGTCTCCTCGCGGGTTTCGCGCTTCGCGGTAGCTAGCGCCGTCTCGCCCGTCTCGACGCGCCCCTTCGGGAAATCCCAATAGTTGTAGACGCGCAGCAGCAACACGCGCCATTCGTCGTCGACGCATCGCACGACCACTACACCCGCGGAGAGAACAGGTTCTGGCATGCAAAAGAAAAAGGCGCCCGGATATCCGGGCGCCTCCATTATCGGCCTTCAGGGAGGTGAAAGGCCGATTGACCGATCAGGCCGCGAGATCCGCTGCGCCGGCCGCGACCGGCTGGCTCTGCTCGAACTCCAGCACGCCGGCGACGGCATGAATCGTCGCCGCGATGCGCACGGCACTCTGGATCGCTTCGCGAGATACGTCATGCGCGCGCAGTTTCTTCTCGTGCGAAGTCACGCACAGGCCGCAGCCATTGACCGCCGACACGGCCAGCGAGATCAGCTCGAAATCGAGCTTGTCGATGCCGTGATTGGCGATGACGTTCATGCGCAGCCGCGCGGGCATGGTCTGGTACTCGCCGTCTTCCACCAGGTGGAGGAAGCGGTAGTAGATGTTGTTCATGCCCATGATGGCCGCGGCCGCCTTCGCTGCCTCGATATCGAGGTCTGCGAGGTGGGCACGCGACGCCGCCTCCACGCTGCGCGCAAACGCGGTGTTGCGCGCAGCGATGGCGGAAGCCAGCGCAATCGACCAGATCTGCTTCTCGTTGAGGCCCGGCGCGCCGTTCGTCGTGAGAACGGTCCCCAGGTTCAATTTTAGATCGCGGGCGTAGTCGGGCAATGCGTCGCGGATCTGCTCGATATTCATCGCTTAACTCCTGGCAAGATCAACGCGGGCTCAGGCGGCCCTCAACGTCTCTTCGCCCTGCTTCCAGTTGCACGGGCACAGCTCGTCCGTCTGCAGTGCATCGAGCACGCGCAGCACTTCATCCGGGCTGCGGCCGACCGACAGATCGGTGACATAGACAAAGCGGATCACACCTTCCGGGTCGACGATGTAAGTCGCGCGCTGCGCGACGCCCGCATCCTTGTCGAGAATGCCGAGTTCGGTCGACAACTCGCGCTTGATGTCCGAGAGCATCGGGAACGGCAGGTTCTTGAGCTCGTCCTTGGTGCTGCGCCAGGCGTGGTGCACATACTCGCTGTCGGTGGAAACGCCGAGCAGCTGCGCGTCACGCGCCTTGA
>DATHJZ010000196.1:0-9840 GCA_035286365.1 Steroidobacteraceae bacterium
GGTCGAAGTCGACGAAGTCTTCTGGTATGGCTGCGGTCACTGTTATGCGCTCGACCCGGCGCTCGAAACCTGGAAGGCGAGCAAACCCGCGTTCATCGAATTCGTGCGTATCCCGGTCGTCTGGGGTCCGACGCACCGTCAGCATGCCAAGCTGTACTACACGATCCAGGCGCTCGGCCGTCCCGACCTGCACGCGAAGATTTTCGAAGCCATTCACCGCGGCGGCAAACAGCTGGCGGCGCAGCGCGACGTAGACGGCCGCGCGATGCAGTTGGAATTCCTGAAGGATCACGGCGTTACCGAAAAGGATTTCAACGCCGCCTACGACTCGATGTCGGTCGAGACCAACGTGCGGCGCGCCGAGCAGCTGACCCAGCAATACGCGGTGGCAAGCGTGCCGCTCATCATCGTGAACGGAAAGTATTCCACCGGAGTGGGTCCTGCGGGTGGCCCGAGCCAGTTGCTCACCTTGATCAACGACCTGGCTGCCAGCGAGAAGGGGCGCTAGCGGCTCGCCGCTGGCACTGTCCCTGGCGCTTCGCTGACAGCAGCACACCAATGCTGAGCGCCTTCGTTGCACAGCCCCAGGGACTTGCCCGCTTCGAACTGCGCGCCGGCGCAGCGATTCCCGGTGAATCCATCTGGCTCGATCTGCTCGAGCCCACGCCGAGCGAAGAGAAGCAGGTCGAAAGTTTTCTCAGCATCGACGTTCCCACGCGCGACGAGATGCGCGAGATCGAGGCGTCGAACCGCCTGTACGAGGAAGACGGCGCGCTGTACATGACCGCGACGGTGGTCACGAAGCTCGACAGCGATCTGCCCGAGAGCACGCAGATCACCTTCATCCTCTCGGCGGCCAAGCTGGTCACCAATCGCTACGTGGATCCGCTGCCATTCCGGCGCTTCATCGCCTATGCCGAGCGTCATCCAAGTACCTGCACCTCCCCGCCCGCGGTGCTCGCGGGTCTGGTGGAGTCCGTCATCAACCGCGTCGCCGACGTGATCGAGCGCGTCGCCACCGATCTCGATGCGGCATCAGTTGAAGTGTTCGCTGCCTCGCGCAACAAGCGCGGTGCGTTCCGCGATTTCCGCAAGATCCTCGAACGGCTCGGCCAGAACGGCGAGCTCATCTCCAAGGCGCGCGAGAGCCTCGTGAGCCTGGGACGCATGCTCACCTTCGTACAGCAGAGCACCTCGGTGCCGACGTCCGACGAAGTGCGGGCGCGTTACCGGACACTGTCGCGCGACGTGCTGGCCATGAGCGATCACGCCTCGTTCCTCGGGACCAAGGTGTCGTTCATCCTCGACGCCACCCTCGGCCTCATCAACATCGATCAGAACAACATCCTCAAGATCTTTTCGGTCGTCACGGTATTCCTGCTGCCGCCCTCGGTCATCGGCGCGGTTTTCGGCATGAACTTCAGCAAGATGCCGTGGCTGCACGACGAGTGGGGTTTCTGGGCGGCCATGGGACTGATGCTGTTTTCGGCCATCGGCCCATTCGTCTATTTCAAGCGGAAAGGCTGGCTCTGAACGGCTAGAATCCGCACCTTCCGCGCGCCCGTAGCTCAGCTGGATAGAGTGGCAGCCTCCGAAGCTGCAGGTCGCTGGTTCGAATCCAGTCGGGCGCGCCAGTTACTTACCCGGACTTTCGACAGATATACTTCGCGCCCATGAGCAAACAAGACTCACATTTCTTCAATAATTTCAGCCTCATACTCGGCATCTTGTTTGCCGTTACGCTGGGGCTGTTCGCCTTTGCCCGCCACGTCGGTGCTGAACACCAGGGCAAACAGGTCACCACCGATCCGCGCTTCATTTCCAGCACGGAGGAGCGCTTGCAGCCCGCCGCCCGCGTCGCCGTCGCCGGGCAGGACAACTCGGCTCTGAAGATCGAAAGTTCAGGCCCACCGGTTGCCGCCGCCGCCGTGCCGAAGGACGGCACCGCCGCCTACGAAACCGCCTGTGTCGCCTGCCATGGCGCGGGCATCGCCGGCGCGCCGAAGATTGGCGACAAGGCCGCTTGGGGACCGCGCATCGCCCAGGGCAAAGACACGCTCTATAACCACGCGCTGCATGGCTTCAATGGCAAGACCGGCGTGATGCCCGCCAAGGGCGGCCGCGCCGACTGGCCGGACGATCTGATCAAGCAGGCCGTCGATCACATCGTCGATCTGAACAAGTAACGCGTCGCACCTACTCGACGGCGCGCCGCAGCTGCAGGGCCTCGGCGAGATGAACGGGGCTGATGGATTGAATCCGCGGCCCCGTTTGTTTTTCCGGCGCAGGAATTTCCGCAGTCTGTTCGAGATCGGCAATGGTGCGCGCGACGCGCAGGACACGGTGGATACCGCGAGCCGACAGCAGCAGCTTCGAGCGTGCCTGCGCCAGCAGGCGGCGGCAATGGCGGTCGAGCCCGCAAGCCTCCTGGATTTCCTTGCCGCTCAAGTCGGCATTGAGTTTGCCCATCCGGGCTTGTTGCAGCTCGCGCGCGGCACGCACGCGCTGTGCACACCGCGCGGTGCCGTTCGCGACATCATGCACGGCGCCTTCACCTAATAACTCTTCGCTCGGCACGGCGGGCACTTCGACCCGCAGATCGATGCGATCGAGCAGCGGCCCGGAGATGCGCGCGCGATAGCGGGCAATCTCCGGCGGCGCGCAGCGGCAGCGGCCTGACACGTCGCCGAGGTAGCCGCACGGACACGGGTTCATGGCCGCGATCAACTGAAAACGCGCCGGGTACTCCACCTGCAGAGCCGCGCGCGCAATGGCGACGACGCCCGTCTCGAGCGGTTCGCGCAGGGATTCGAGCACGCTGCGATTGAACTCGGGCAGTTCGTCGAGGAACAGCACGCCGCGATGCGCGAGGCTCACTTCGCCGGGGCGCGCGTGCGGGCCGCCGCCGATGATGGCGCTGGCCGAGGCGCTGTGATGCGGCGCGCGAAATGGCCGGCGCCCGTAATCGCACGGCGCGAAGCCGCGACCGCTCACCGAGGCGATGGAAGCGACGTCGAGTGCGTCGTCGGCGTCGAGGCCTGGCAGGAGGCCCGGCAGGCGCTGCGCGAGCATGCTTTTGCCGGTGCCGGGCGGACCGACCAACAACAGCGAATGGCCACCGGCTGCCGCGATCAGCAACGCGCGCTTCGGCTGCGCTTGGCCGCGCACGTCGGCGAGATCGAGCGACGCGTCCGCCGGCGGGCACTCCGGCGTCGGCAAGCTGGAGGCTGCGGCGTGCGTCACCGCGGCGAGCGGCGCACAGCGATCCAGCATCTCGCACACGCCTAACAAACTGGCGGCGCCATGACTTGCGGACGGCGCAGCGAGACGCGCCTCGGGCAGGTTTGCCGCGGGCACGACGACACTGCGCGCTTCGCGCACTGCGTGCGCGGCCGCCAGCACCACGCCCTTGATGGGCTTGAGCTCGCCGGCGAGCCCGAGTTCGCCGTAGAACTCGCAGGCGTCGAGCAGCGCTGGCGCGAACTTGATCTGCGACGACGCCAGCAGGATGCCGAGAGCGATGGGCAAATCGTAGCGGCACCCTTCCTTGGGCAGGTCGGCGGGCGAGAGATTGACGGTGATGCGCCCGGCGGGAAACTCGAAGCCGTAATTGGCGAGCGCCGCGCGCACGCGATCTTTGCTTTCTCTGACCGCCGTCGCGGGCAATCCGACGATATTGAAAGTCGGCAGTCCGCCGCCCAGGTGCACCTCGACCGTGACTCGCGGAGCCGCAAGCCCGAGCTGCGCGCGGCTCGCCACGCGTGCGATTCCCATGACCCCTCCTTGGGCCAAACCTGGACAAGTCGCCCGCATCCTTGCAGGCGCTATGCAAAACGCCGGATCAGCGGCCGGCGCTTCCCGATGTTTCAAGCTCTGCGACGCGTTTTTCGAGCTCCTCGAGACGCATGCGGGTGCGCTCGAGGACCTTGCGCTGTGCATCGAACTCGTCGCGCCCGGCGAGATCGAGCTTGCCGAGGTTGGCACGCAGCACGGCACGGAAGTTGTTTTCGAGGTCTTCGCGCAATCCGCTGGCACCGGATGCGAGCCCTGGCGGGAGTCCTTGCATCAGGCTGCGCAGCAGTTCTTCGACCCTGGGAATCTCCACCGGCGGCTCTCCTAACAAGTTGTCGTCACTCTGCCCCGTTTTGTCGCGCGCTAGTTTCCATCGCCCCAATTTTGGGCGTCGACACCAGAAGGCTGCCTTCTTTCGCGCCGCAGCGGCCCCCTCTTCGAGGCCCACCGGGCTGGCATGGAACCTGCACTTCGAACACAGGCCAAGAACAAAGGCTGAGTGGGAGCATACGCGTGCCCGAAGGGCGCGCTCCATCGGATAACGATGCCAAAGCGATGAAAATGATCACTGCAATCATCCGCCCGTGGAAGCTCGACGACCTGCAAATGGCCGTCGCGCGCCTCGGCGTGCAGGGGATCACCGTAACCGAGGTCACGGGTTACGGCAGGCAGCGGGGGCATTCGGAGCACTACAAGGGTTCCGAATATCAGGTGGAGTTCGTGCCGAAGCTGCGCGTGGAGATCGTACTCGACGCCGCTTCCGCCGAGGCCGTCGTCGAAGCCATCAGCAATGTGTGTCGCACGGGAAAAACCGGCGACGGCAAGATTTTCCTGGCGCCAGTCGGTGAAGCGGTGCGGATACGTACCCGTGAATCCGGTGCGGCGGCAGCCTGAGATGTCGTTGAGGAGCTTTTACATGCATCAAGATAAGAAGAGAACGAAGGGTAGCAGCCTGATGCGCGGTCTCGGCGCGGCGCTGCTGATGATGTTGCCGGCCTTGGTGTTCGCGCAGGATGCGCCGCCGCCGCCTAACAAGGGTGACGTTTCCTGGCTCATGACGAGCACCGTGCTGGTCATCCTCATGACCATCCCGGGCCTGGCGCTGTTCTACGGCGGCATGGTCCGCAGCAAGAACGTGCTGTCACTGCTCATGCAGGTGATGATCGTCTTCTGCGTCGGCGTGCTGCTGTTTGCCATCTACGGCTACAGCGTCGCGTTCAGCGAAGGCAGCAACCAGTTCTTCGGCGGATTCACCAAGTTGTTCCTGAAGGGCATGACCGGCGACTCGCTCACCGGCACGTTCAGCAAGGCGACCAACATCCCCGAGCTCGGGTTCTTCTGTTTCCAGTCGACGTTCGCGGCCATCACGCCCGCGCTGATCGTCGGCGCGTTCGCCGAGCGCATCAAGTTCAGCGCGCTGCTGGTGTTCATCCTCATCTGGCTGACCTTCGCCTACTACCCGATCGCGCACATGGTGTGGTTCTGGTCGGGTCCGGACGCGTTCACGACTGCCGAAGCCGGGGCCGCTGCCAATGTGAACGCTGGCTTCCTGTTCAACAAGGGCGCGTTGGACTTCGCGGGCGGTACGGTGGTGCACATCAACGCTGGCATCGCAGGTCTTGTCGGCTGCATGTTGATCGGCAAGCGCATCGGCTACGGCCAAACGGCGTTACCGCCACACAACGTACCGTACGTCATGATCGGCTCCGCGCTGCTGTGGGTGGGCTGGTTCGGGTTCAACGTCGGTTCCAACCTCGAAGCGAACGGCTTCGCGACGCTGGTGTTCACCAACACGCTGCTCGCCACCGCCGCCGCTACGCTCGCCTGGATGTTCGGTGAGTGGGTCATCAAAGGATCACCCACGATGCTCGGCGCTGCTTCCGGCGCGGTCGCGGGCCTGGTCGCGATCACCCCGGCCTGCGGCTGGGTGGGTCCGATGGGCTCGATTGCGATCGGCGTCCTCGCCGCGCTCATCTGCCTGTGGGCGGTCTCGGGACTCAAGAGGATGCTGGGCTACGACGACTCGCTCGACGTGTTCGGTGTGCACTGCGTCGGCGGCATCGTGGGCGCGCTCCTGACGGGCGTGTTCAATTCGCCCGCCCTGGGCGGCACCGACGTGTACGACTACGTTGCCAATGCCTTCCCGAACCCGGCCGATTACAGCATCGCGACTCACGTGGTCTCACAGGCGTGGGGCGTGGGCGTGACCCTGCTCTGGTCGGGCATCGTGTCCCTGGTTGCGTTCAAGCTCATCGATCTGACGATCGGCCTGCGCGTGACGGAAGAGCAGGAACGCGAAGGCCTCGACACCGTTTCGCACGGCGAGCGCGCCTACAACGGCTGAAGTGCTTCCCCCCGGCGGGCCGGCCTGCAAAGGCCCGCCGGGGACCTCCTTTTGAAACAGGGCCTCCCGGGACGCCGCACCGCTCGTCGGCGAACCCCGGGAGGCCCCTTCTTTTGTCGATTTCGCCCCCGTTCTGGGGCTTGTCTGTGATGGGGATCAAGGGTTCTCATACGCCAGTCCCTGCATAATCCGGGTACCGGAGGAAGCGCATGCGTCACTCGAAAATTCTGGCCGCTATTGCGGGCGCTCTGATCTGCGCGGCAGCGCAGGCGGGCGACGTTTACAAATACGTGGATGAGCGCGGCAACACGCTCTACACCGACAAGCCGCTTCCCGGCGCCGTGCGTGTCGCCACCGGGACGCAGCGTCCTCCCGAAGTCACGCAGCAGGCGTATGCCACTCAACAGGCCGCCGCCAATCGCCAGCTCACCGACAGCAATCAACGCATCTCCGACGCGCAGGGCAATCAGCGCATCGCCGCCACGGTCGCCAAGGATCTCGAAGCCACTCGCGTCGAGCGCTGCAAGAAGGCGCGTGCCGACTACCAGACCTCCATCCAGTCGCGCCGCATGTACAACGTAGACAAGGACGGCAAGCGGACCTATCTCGACGATGCGCAGCTGTCGCAGCAACGGGTCGAGGCAGCCAAGCAGGTCGAAGCCATCTGCGGCCCCCAAGGCTGATGACCCGGGGCTGAAGCAACCGCCACAGTCTTTGATAGAGTTCCGCGCCTATGTTGCGCGTCGGCTTTGCAGGTCTCGGTGCCATGGGCGCTCCCATGGCGAAAAATCTTCACAAGGCAGGGCTGTTAGCCGCGGTCTGGAATCGCAGTGCCGACAAGGCGCAGGTCCTGGTCGCCGAACTCGGATGCCCGGCGCCGGCCTCCCTCGACAAGTTCGCGAGCACGCTCAACGCCGTGGTGATCTGCGTTTCCGCGGACGGCGATGTGCGCAGCGTCATCGAAGCGATGGCGCCCGGGCTTGCCAAAGGAACGCTGGTCATCGACTGCTCCACGGTCAGCGCAGACACCGCGCGCTGGGCGGAAGCATTCCTCGCGGCGCGCGAGGTGCGTTTTCTGGATGCGCCGGTCAGTGGCGGCATCGAGGGCGCGAAGAACGGCGCGCTCGCCATCATGTGCGGCGGTGAACCCGCCGCCTTCGAGGCCAGCAAACCCATCCTCGCGGCCATGGGCAAAACGATCGAACACTTCGGTCCGGCAGGCTCGGGCCAGGCCACCAAGGCCACGAACCAGATCATGTGCGCCGGCATCATCCGCGCCTGCGCCGAGGCCATGGCGTTCGCCGGCGCGCATCGGCTGCCGCTCGAGCGCGTGGTGTCGACGCTCGGCGCCGGTGCGGGCTCGAGCTGGTACTTCGTGCATCGCGCACCGAACATGGTGCGCGGCAGTTATCCGGCAGGTTTTCGCATCAAGCTGCACGCCAAGGATCTCGGCATCTGCCGCGACATGGCGGCGCGCTTCGGCGTGTCGCTGCCGGTGGTCGATTCGATGCTGGCCGAGTACGCCGAGTTGATCGCAAAGGGTTACGGCGACGAAGACATCTCGGCGACGCATCGCCTCAAGCAGGCGTTGTTCGACAACGCGTCCCGTCGCGACAAATGAGCGCGCCCGCGCGCGAAGTCGAGGGGACCCGCCAGCTCTATCTACCCGACTTCTGCAAGGCGCGTGCGGTACTCGCCATCGTCATCATCTGCGAACTGACCGCGCTGGTGCTGTCGCTGGCGCGTACCCAGGTGGCGTTCGGCTTCTGGCCGGATCTCGGTCGCACTTCGATGTTCCTGTTGTGGGTCGGGCTGCTCGGCGCCGCACTGCTGTGCCTGCTGCGCGGCTACCTGAACCAGCAGACGCTGGCCAAGGGTTCGGCCATCGTGCTCGCGACCACCGCGACCCTGGTCGCGGTCATCTCCGCGGCCGCATACTTTTTCGGTGGCGACGCCGGCTGGCTCGCCGACAGCGCGATGATCACCGACGATCGCTGGTCGTTCATGGTCCGCAACGTATTGATCACTCTCGTGGTGACGGCGCTCGCGCTGCGCTATTTCTACGTGATCCACGAATGGCGGCACAACGTCGAGTTGCAGGCCAAGGCGCGCGTGCACGCACTGCAGGCGCGCATCCGGCCGCACTTCCTCTTCAACAGCATGAACACCATAGCGGCCCTCACCCGCAGCAACCCGGCGCGCGCCGAGGAAGCCGTGCTGGATCTCGCGGAGTTGTTCCGCGCCAATCTCAACGAAAAGCGTAACCAGATTTCACTGGCCGAGGAGATCGACGTCGCGCGCACCTACCAGCGCATGGAACAGCTGCGTCTCGGCGACCGGCTGGTGGTCGAATGGAAGATCGATGCCCTGCCGAGCGATGCACTGGTGCCCGGGCTCACGCTGCAGCCGTTGCTCGAGAACGCCATCTATCACGGCGTGGAGCCGCGCCCGGAAGGCGGCATGGTCACCGTCACCGGCGAATTCAACAAGGGCATGATCACCATTGTCGTACGCAACCCGGTGCCGCTCGCGAATCTCACCGTGCGCGATGGCAACCGGCTGGCGCTCGCGAACATCAAGGAACGCCTCGATCTCATGTACGGCGAGCGCGCCACGGTCAAGGCGGGGCGTTTCGGCGACGAATACATCGTGACGTTGCGTTTTCCGTTCTCCGCCGGGGAAGGCGTGCGCAGCGAATGAACATGCGCGTGCTCATCGTCGACGACGAACCACCGGCGCGCGAGCGCCTGCGTTCGATGCTGGCGGAGAACGACGGATTCGACGTGATCGGTGAGGCCGGCCACGGCGAACAGGCGTTGCAGCTGGTCGAGAGCCTGCAACCTGACATCGTGCTGCTCGACGTGCGCATGCCGGGCGTGGACGGACTCGAGGTCGCGCGCCACCTGGCCGCGCACCAGCAACCGCCGGCGGTCATCTTCACCACCGCCTTCGACGAATATGCGCTGCAGGCCTTCGAGTCGGAGGCGATCGCCTACCTGCTCAAGCCCATCCGCGCGGAGAAACTGCGCGCGGCGCTCGCCAAGGCCGCGCGCCTCACACGTCCGCAGATGCAGCAGGTGGCACTGGCGGCGCGCGAGCCTGCCCAACGCACGCACGTCGGCGTGCGCGGCCGCGATGGACTCAAGCTGATCCCGATCGAGGAAGTCCTTTGCTTCCAGGCGGATCAGAAATACACCACCGTGAAACACCTGAAGGGCGAGGACCTCATCGAAGACTCGCTCAAGGCGCTCGAAGAAGAATTCACCGCGAGTTTCGTGCGCATTCACCGCAATGCGCTGGTCAATACCCGGTTCCTGGAGCGGATCGCACGCGACGCCAGCGGGCAGCATTTCGTGCACCTGCGCGGCTTTCCGGACGCGCTGGAAGTCAGCCGGCGCATGGCGGGCGACCTCAAGGATCGCTTCCGGATCTAGGAGACCTGGTCTCCGCGCGGACGATCGAACGGACCGGCGATGCGCAGCGACAAACCCGGCACCGCGTGCTCGCCTAACCACCGCCGCAGCACGCTGCCGTCGTCCGCGGCTTCGAGCTCCAGTTCTTCGGCACCGCAGGCGGTGACCGCGAGGCGCTCGGTGTCGCCGGCGTGATTGCGCACGTCGACGAACTGACCCGGCCGCACCGCGACGCTGCCTGCGAGGATTCGCACGCGCAGACGCAGGGCGCCAAGCGGCAACGCATCGATC